>JAHJDH010000021.1 GCA_018812625.1 Microcaldota archaeon
AAGGCTGAGAATGGGTCGACCTCCCGCCTCTCTCAACTCTCTGATTCATTCTCAACTTGTTATCCTCCCACGCTAGTACCCCTTGACCAGGGGCTAGCAATACTCACATTGATGGCAAGGCTGAGAATGGGTCGACCTCCCGCCTCTCTCAACTCTCTGATTCATTCTCAACTTGTTATCCTCCCACGCTAGTACCCCTTGACCAGGGGCTAGCAATACTCACATTGATGGCAAGCAAGCAGATCAACCTCCCGCCTCTGTCCCGATCTGCTATAAACTTGTTATCCTCCCACCCTGCCTGGAAACCCTTCTTGGGTTTCTATGGCAATTATTTTTCTTCAGTGCTACTGCCGTGATTATAAAGGCTTAGTACATGATCTAATTATGGTAAAAAAGTTTGATTTTGATACTACAAAAGATATTATTATTCCAAAAGATCCATTTGAAAGAATTATTGGCCAGGAAGAAGCAGTGGATATTGCAAAAATGGTTCCGCATCAGAGAAGACATTTACTTTTGGTTGGACCTCCAGGAACTGGAAAAAGCATGATTGCACAGGCAATTGCAAGTGTTCTTCCAAAACCAAGATATGAAATTTCTGTTCTTGATAATACTGAAAACACAGACCGACCGATAGTAGAGATTCGAGATGCAAAGCAGATAAAAAAAGATAATAATGGAGAGACAAAAATCGGCAAAGAACTCACGCCACTGGAAGTTCCAAGTTTTGTTGCAGAGAGATTAGGATTCAGATGTCGAAGATGTGCTGCACTAAGTCCTTTTACAGAAGTGATTTGCCCACAATGCGGAGCAACAAAATCACAGAAAAACAACCTCTTTGACAGATACGGCCTACCCCCACAAACAGGATTAAACCCTGAAAACGAAAAAGTAAGACTCGCAACAACAAGAAGAAGCATGTCAGGAAAAGAAGAAGTAATAATATATGAAAGATCCATTGACGGCCGAATTGTCATGCTCAAGCAGGAAGAGATGAAAAAACTGGAAGAGCTTGCAAAAAAGTCAAAGAGAAAAATAATTGTACCCTTCAAAAGAACAACTTTTGTCCAATCAGGTGGAGGAACTGAAACAGAACTTCTTGGAGACATTAGACATGATCCTTATGGTGGACATCAAAATCTTGGAACCTCTGCATACCAACGGGTTGTTCCTGGAGCAGTCCATGAAGCGCACGAAGGAGTGCTATTTATTGATGAACTATCTACTCTCGGAGAAGTCCAGAGACATATATTAACAGCTATGCAAAACAAGACGTTCCCAATTGTTGGAAGAAACCCAATGAGCAGTGGAGCAGCAGTCAGAGTTGAAGGAGTTCCATGCGACTTTATTTTCGTTGGTGCTTGCAACATAAATGACATCAAAAGAATAATTGCCCCGCTTCGTTCCAGAATTCGAGGAGATGGGTATGAGGTTCTGATGAACTCTCATATGGAAGAAACTCCAGAGAATGAGAAAAAAACATATCAGTTTATTGCACAGGAAATTATCAAGGATGGAAAAATACCGCATGCAGAGCGGGCAGCAATTATGCTCCTTCTTGAAGAATCAAAGAATATTGCAAGAAAAATCGACAATGAAAAAGGACTTACACTCAGACTCAGGAATCTTGCTGGGATCATAAAGATGGCAGGAGATATGGCAGTTACTGAAAAGAAAGAATTTATTGAAAGGAAAGATGTTGCAAAAGCAATCATAGAAGCAAAGCCAATTGAAGAAAAGATAAAGGAGAAATACGGAAATTGGTGGGCAGCTGAAGCAGCAGATTATGGAGTTCAGAGTGAAAGATCAGGATCTGAAACAGCATAGAGGGTTTCAAAATGGTAGTTTTTGAACTTGCAGTTCTGATAGCAGGACTTGCAGTCATTTCTTTTTGTAGTGAAAAAACTGTAGAATACTCAACACACATAGGACACTCATTGAAAGTTCCGCCGATAATAATAGGAGTATTGCTAGTTTCTGTTGGAACGGATATTCCTGAGATTGCAAATTCAATATTCTCATCCTATTCAGGGCATGGAGACATAAACGTCGGAAATGCACTAGGCTCTTGCCTAACGCAGATATCACTTATTCTTGGACTGGTTGCCATTCTTGGAGGGACAGTTATGGCACATAGAAGGAATATATTAGTCCTTGGTCTTTGTGCAACTGTGGCAGTTGGAGCTGCCGCAATAACAATACTGGATGGGCAATTGGACAGAACTGATGCTGCACTGCTTATTTTGCTTTATATCGTACTCATTGCAGTATCCATAAAGTTTGTAATAGGAGAGTATGGGGAAAAAGGAATAGATTTGAGCATGATGAAAAATAATCTTCCAAAAACATTTATCCTTCTTGTAATGGCTCTTGTTGGAGTTGTTATAGGAGCAATGCTAGTTGTTGAATCAGTAATCAATATTTCAACAGTTATTGGAATTCCAGAATATTTTGTGAGTTTTTTTGTAATTGGCCTTGGAACATCATTGCCGGAATTATCAGTTGAACTTGCTGCAATAAAGAAAAAGAGATTTGGACTTCTTATAGGGGATCTTATGGGAAGCAACATTACAGATGCCACACTTGCTCTTGGGATTGGACCGTTTTTATTCCCCACAAAAATAAGCGGGGAAATTATAATGCCTGTTGCACTTTACGTCATTATAGCATCAGTAATAATCGTAGGTTTGTTTGCCTGGAGAGAAAAAATAGATAAAAAAGCTGCAGTCGTTTTGATTGGATTATATCTATTATCACTCGTTTTTCTCAGGTGAGTTTTTCTTCTCAGCCATTTTGATTGCTGCCTTTGCACCATCAACCAGTGATCTGCTGACTCCGTCCCTGCCAAGAGGGGGCTTTGAATAGTACATGTATGTGCAGTTTCCTTTGAGAAGTCTTTTTTTCTTATCCTCATCAGATGCATAGCCAAGATTTGCTTTGGATATTACAATCATATATGGGCGTTTTTTGCATTTTTTTTCAACGATTTTTGCACATTCCCTGATAGCTTCATTTAAATCTTCATCTTCCATGCGATCAACTTTACAGAGGTATTTCTATACATTAACTTATAGTGTGTTCCATCTGGATATTTTAAAGTCTTCTCTTTGAGTTACTTAAATTTAGTTCTTCCGAGCATGATCGAATTTGTAACTACGGATACAGAACTAAGTGCCATTGCACCACCTGCAATCATTGGAGAAAGGAGAACCCCAAATGGGAAAAGAAGCCCAGCAGCAATTGGAATTCCAATCAGATTATAGATAAGCGCCCAGAAAAGATTCTGCTTCACCTTGCCCATTGTTGCTTTTGATAACTTAATCGCAGCATATACATCAGCAAGTGAATTTTTCATAAGGATTATATCTCCAGATTCAATTGCAATGTCAGTTCCAGAACCCATCACAATGCCAAGATCAGACATCGTAAGTGCAGGAGCATCATTGATCCCATCACCAACCATAGCGATAGGAGAATTTTTCTTAAGCTGCTCTATGATTTTTGCCTTATCTCCAGGAAGAACATCAGCAAAATATTCATCAATGCCGGCTTCTTTGGCAATTGCAGCAGCAACCCGTTCGTTATCTCCAGTTATCATATATGTCTTGAGTCCGCTGTTCTTTAGCATCTCGATTGCATTTTTTGAATCACTTCGGATTTGATCGGAAATTGCAAATGCTCCGGCAAGCTTTTTTCCATAAGATAGTAATACAACAGTACTCCCTTTCTTTTCCATAGTAGCTTTCCAGTCAAGAGTTTCAGGGTCAATTTGAGAAATATGGGATTTCATGAGTTTAAGATTTCCAAGGGCACAAACTTTGCCGTTGATTTTTCCAATAATGCCTTTGCCGGGAATGGTTTCAAAAGCAGCAACTTTGTTTTTCTTGATTTTTTTATTTTTGGCATAGCGAACAAATGATTCTGCAAGAGGATGTTCACTGCCGCTTTCCAGAGAATATGCTATTTCCAATGAATTGTCCATCAAAGACTTTACTCCAACAATCTCAGGTTTTCCAATTGTGATTGTACCAGTTTTATCAAATGCAATTGCACGGATCTTCTGAGTTTTCTCTAAGACTTCCCCATTTCTAATCAGGATTCCATTGCTAGCTCCAAGCCCAGTTCCAACCATTATGGCAGTTGGAGTAGCAAGACCAAGGGCACATGGGCATGCAATAACCAGTACAGATACAGAAAGGATAAGCGCAAAAGAAAGGGTTGAACCAAGAACAAAATACCATGCACCGAATGTAAATAATGCGATCAAGATAACTACTGGAACAAATATAGATGAAATTTTGTCAGCATATCTTTGGATAGGAGCCTTTTTCGATTGTGCATCTTCGACAAGTTTTATGATGTGTGCTAGAGTTGTTTCTGAACCAACATTAGTAGCTTCAAAAGTGAGAAGCCCATTTTTATTGACTGTTCCTCCGACTAAAAATGATTTGACTGTTTTCTCAACTGGAATGGGTTCTCCACTAATCATGGACTCATCAACACTAGAATATCCATCAATAACAATTCCATCAACAGGAATTTTTTCTCCGGGCTTTACAAGCAGAAGGTTTCCTTTTAGAACAGCTGCAGAATCAATCATTATCTCTCTGCCATTTTTTAGTAGACGGGCTTTTTTTGGAGACAGTTCCATAAGTTTTCGTATTGCAGAGCTTGCTTTTCCCTTTGCAACTGCTTCAAGATATTTCCCGACCATAACCAGAGTAATTAATACTGCGGAACTTTCGAAGTATGTTTCAGAGCCTCCGAAAAGTATGATGAATACAGAATAGAAATAAGCCGCGCTAGTTCCAATTGCAATTAAACTATCCATGTTTGCATTTCGATTTTTAAGCGCGCTCCAAGCGCCTTGGTAGAAATACTTGCCAACATAAAATTGAACTGGGGTTGAAAGTGCCCACAGAATATACGGGGCATTGGGTACAGGAATCATGAACATGGAAATTACAAAAACCGGAAGTGCAAAAACAAAACTGATGAGAGACATTTTTTTAAAGTAGCTAAGTTCCTCTGCACGAGCTTGTTTTTCGCTATCAGCTTTTTCTTCATAAACCGCTGCTGTGTAGCCGGCTTTTTTGATTTTATCAATTAGATTTTCTTCATCGACAGAGGCTTCATCAAACTCAATGATGGCTCTGGCAATGCTGAAATTAACAAATGCTTCTTTTACCCCTTTTGTCTTCTTTAGTGTTTTTTCAATATTAAGAGCGCAACTTGCGCAGTGCATTCCACCAACTGAAATCTTTGTTTTCTTCATTTTATCCACCACATCCACAACCACCGGTGCAAGAACCACCGCAGCTTCCATCGCAGCTTGTGTCAGATGGAAGCTCAGGAACAACTACTTCTGTTGAATCAAATGTTCCAGAATCAGTAATCTCTATATCATCAAGGACGACAAACTGGCCGGGAATCATTCCCATCCAGCAACTCCATCGGATCGTGCCTTCGCTTTCAGGAGTAAATTCAACTGTTTGGAGCCCTGGTTTAAGTTTTATATCAAGATCAAATTCCAGAACAATAATTTCATTATTGCAACCATTGAGTTCTTTTGCATCGATCTCCCATTTAACAGGAATACCTCTCTTTAGTATGAAACTGTTGGGTTCCCATCCATACCGGTTCACTTCCATTTTTATGACCTGATAATTATCCTCTGATAATGTGATATTTATCTGTGTATCGTTTTCCAAAGCATCAGCAGGCAAAATCCCAACACCAAGGAGGTTAAGGCCATTGCTTGCCATTGCTAAACCCAAAAAGATCACCAGTATCCCCGAGAATTTTACTATATTATGGGAAAATGCAGCACTTAGAAAATTTGATACAACTCCAAATGTTAGAAGAGGTGCAAGCGTTCCAAGACCAAAGAAAAATAATGCCTGAGCACCAGCCATCGGACTTCCTGTTCCAGCAGCAAAAATATAAAGCGCTTGAAGCGGGCCGCAGGCAATCATCAATCCATTGAGAAGGCCAGTAACCAGAGGCCCATGACTTCTCCGCCATTTTAACGGGATTATTGAGGGAATCTTAAGTTGTGCTTTTCGAAGAACTGGGATTAGATTCAGCATGTTTACTCCATAGAGCACCAGGAATAATCCGGCAAAAATTGCAACTCCTGCACGAAGCTCTATTGTAAATGCTATGAATGATCCAACAAGACCGAACAGTGCTCCAAACACAGTATATGATAAAGTTTTTCCAGATCCATAAAGGATATGGGGAAGCAGATCTCCAGGGTTTTTGAGATTTTTTGTATATGATAGGACAAATCCACCGCACATCCCAATACAATGAAAACCAGTGAAGAATCCCAGAATAAAGAGAGTTGCAAATCCGGTTTCCATGCTTATGTTGTTAAAATCAAAATTAATGTCATTTCTAATTAGAAGATAAACACTGGCAAGAATGGTAATGATTCCAAGGGCTATTGCAAAACTGCCAAACTTTGAATGGATTGAGGAATCATCACCCATAGTAAAGCCCAGATCTTTGATCTTAGTGATGAAAACTTCTTCATCAATTTTACTCTCATCAAATAGGATCTCGGTCATTTCATTTTGATAATTAGATTTGACATGAGAAACCCCATCAAGCTTTTTGATTGTAGCCTCGATAGACTGCGCACAGGAATGGCATTCCATTCCTTTGGTTTTGAGTTTTATGGTTTTCATTCAAGCACCATTAGCTGAAGAGATACGCCCCTGATTCTAGATCAGATTTCTTAATCAAAACCTCATCCCCACTAACTTCGTTTGGAAGATACGCTGGCCAGCAACCAGTACCGCGATTTGCAGTTCCAAGTTCATCAATATTGAAACTTAATCCGCAGTTATTACATCGAACATCAGTTCCAACTTGAGTATAGCCTTTTTTCGCCTTGTAGCAGACCTCACATGCATCAAACGCAGTTCGAACTACACCGTCAGAACCTTTAACAGCGAAATATTCCACAATAACCCCATTTGCATCAAACTGATAGTGTTTGACTGTTTCTGTAACATCCGATAATGAAATAGCAACACTGTCAGAAGATCCAGTTTGTGGAACGGAATCGGTAGGAACATTGGAGACGTGGTTTGAGGTACAACCAAAGAGCAGAAGAATTGAAAAAATGGATAAAAGAATTTTAATCATAGATATCACCTCTTATTGCAATAGTTGTTCTATATTTGCCTGAAAAACCTCGTAAGGTTGAGCACCGCTTATTTCAACGATTTGATCTCCATCACGTCTTCCAAGGCGAAATGCCGGGGTGCCTCTAACTCCAATAGCAACACCATCACTTGCATCAGATAGAACTTCGGATTCATATTTTCCAGAATCAAGACAACTATCAAAGGCAGCAGAATCCAGACTTAGATCAACTGCCCAGGATTTGAATGTGGATACTGCAGCAGATTGAGTTGATCCAACCTGTCCTTGATTAGCATATATCATATCATGCATCTCCCAGCCTTTGCCTTGATCATCTGCACACTCAGTTGCTTCGGCTGCCTTTTGAGCAGTTGGATGGAAACTCAGTGGAAAGTCACGATAAACTATCTGCAGTTTTCCACTATCAACATAATCATTAACTATCGAAGGAAGAGTTTGTGATGAGAATCTTCCGCAAAAAGGACATTCAAAGTCTGAGAATTCAACTAGTACCAAAGGCGCTGAATCAGATCCTTTTTTCATATCATCATCCATCAGAGATACGATTCCATTGCTTCCTGAATTTTGAGTATTGGAGGGAACTGGAGTAGTTGGTTGTTCTACAGCAGTTGGTTGTCCGGCCTGCGGACTGTCCACTGCAGCAGAATTTCCAAATCCTGGGCTAAGTACATATAAAACAATCAAGATAGCAAAACCTGCTATCGCTATACCATATATGGTATTTTTTCGAATTGTTATTTTTCCATCATTTTGAACATCGTTCATAATTTCACCACTTGTTGGCAGAACTGAAACCATATATAATAACTAGCGAAACCATAGTTTCACTTTTTGAAACCAAGCCATTTACTTTATAAAATTTAGGTAATTTACAACACATCATGGAGAAAAATAAGAAAGCTTTAGCAGGTCTTGTTACTATTGCGATTTTTATTATGATAATTTTCTATGTGCCAAAGTTCGTTGAACAGGGAACACCATCAATATGTATCGTAGATGGCAACTGCCAGCACGAGGAATATCTTGAAAGTGTAATCAATAATATCCCAGCCATACTTCTTTTCGGTTTTCTCATTGGAGTTGTTACTTCATATTTCTATTTTGAGAGGAAAATTGAAGTTCCCATACCACAGAAAGATGACAAAAAAGCATGGCTATCTTTGCTCCAGCCAAGTGAAAGAAAGGTCATTGCCAAAATTGTTGAGAACAAAGGCAAGGTTCTTCAATCTGAGCTCTCCAGAATTGAAGGCGTTGGAAAGGTAAAGGCTCATCGGGTTATTGAGAGATTAATCAAAAGAGGAGTCATAGAAAAAGAACAAATAGGAAAAACAAATGTTCTTAGATTGACAAAGGACTTGGAAGAAGCTTTTGTCAAAAAAGATTAGCTTTTTTTCTTGGATTTTTCATTTGTGGAAGTGCAGCAAGATTAATAGATACCATTATGATTATTTTGTGGAAGTTTGCATAGGATTGGGGATCAACATACAATTATAATCATTGATAGGGAGAGGATTGCTAGAGGTTCGAATAATATGAAGGAATATCCTATTTATATCGGAGGCAAAAGCAGAAAATCTTCTTCTGGCAAAACATTTGAAACAATAAATCCTGCAACAGGAAAAGCACTAGCAAAATTCCAGGAAGGAACGAGAAAGGATGCAACTAGTGCAATAAAAGCCGCAGAAATTGGATTCAAAAAATGGAGCAACGTACCTGCTCCAAAGAGAGGAGATATTCTCTTTAACGTTGCTGTAATACTCAAAAAAAGAAAGAAAGAACTTGCAAAATTATTAGTAATGGAGATGGGGAAAGTTCTTCCAGAAGCTCTTGGGGATGTCCAGGAAGCAATCGACGTTTTTGAATATATGGCAGGAGAAGGAAGAAGATTATTTGGTCATACAACAACATCTGAGTTGAGCGAAAAATTCTGCATGACAATAAGAAGGCCTCTTGGGGTTGTTGGTTTGATAACTCCATGGAATTTTCCATTTGCAATTCCAGCATGGAAATTATCAGCAGCATTGATATGCGGAAATGGCATTGTGTTTAAACCATCTAGCGACACGCCTCTTTGCGCTATCACTTTAGTTGAAATTTTGTATGAGGCAGGAGTTCCTAGAGATGTCGTAAATTTTGTAACAGGTCCAGGAGCTACTGTTGGAGACGAAATAATTCAAAGCAACAAGGTGTTTGGAATTTCATTTACAGGGTCAGTTCCAACCGGAGAATACATACTCAAGAATGCAGGAATAAAAAAAGTTGGGCTTGAGCTTGGAGGTAAGAATGGCATAATTGTCATGGATGATGCTGATCTGGATCTTGCGGTTGATGGAATTATCTGGGGCGGGTATGGGACCACAGGACAAAGATGTACGGCGGCTTCCCGGGTAATAGTCCACACGAAAGTGAAAAAACAACTCGAAAAAAAACTAATTGCGCGAATCAAAAAATTAAGATTAGGTAGCGGGCTTGATCCAAAAACAGATGTTGGACCTCTCATTAACCAAAGCACGCTAGAAAAAACACATAGCTATACAAAAATAGGACTCTCTGAAGGTGCCAAACTACTCTGTGGGGGGAAATATGGACAGCGAACTGGATTTTTCTACCAGCCCACATTATTTACTAATGTTAAGAAAAACATGAGAATAGCCCGCGAAGAAATATTCGGACCAACGGTTGTCATAATTGAAATAAGTAACATAGATGAAGCAATAAAAACTATGAATGATGTCGACTATGGACTTAGCTCTTCCATATACACTCAGAACATAAAGAATTCATTCAAGGCAATTGAAGATATTGAAACTGGCATTACATATGTTAATTCAAGTACTATCGGAGCAGAGGTACACCTTCCATTTGGAGGGATAAAAAAGACAGGAAATACAAGAGAAGGAGGAATTCATGGTATAGATGAATTTTCAGAAATAAAAACGGTTTATGTTGATTATTCTGGAACTCTTCAAAGAGCTCAGATAGACAATAAATAGGTGATTGATGTGGGGATAAAAATAGTAACAAATATTCCAGGAAAAAAATCTAAAGTTTACTTGGATAAAATAAAAAAGCTTAATATTGGCTGGAACAGCCCATATCCGTTTGTTCAAAGCAGAGGGGGATATGGATGCTATTTTGATGATATAGATGGCAATAGATATCTTGATTTTGGATCACAGATATGCACGAACCCACTTGGATACAACCATCCAGATATATCATTGGTTTTGGAAGGACTGGGAACTTTTTCACCAGTAAAACTCGCTGGTCAGGATTTTACTGTGCCTGAACATTTAGAGATGCTTGAAGAATTAATAAAAATCACACCTGGAAATCTTGATTCGGCAATGCTGGTGAATTCTGGAGCAGAGGCAGTTGAAAATTGCATAAAATTAGCACTTCGAAGCAGGAGCAGCGCAAAATATGGAGTTTCTTTTGAATCGGCATTCCATGGAAGAACTCTTGGAGCACTATCCATGACTAATTCAAAATCAGTTCACAAAAAGAATATCCTGGAAATTCCAACAAAACGTTTACCTTTTGATACAAGCTCCCAGGAGAAATTGATAAGATTGATTGATCAGGAGGGAGGATCTGAAAAAATTGGATTTGTCATAGTTGAAGCAATACAAGGCGAAGGAGGATACAGGGTAGCGGATCCAAAGATGATGAAGGACCTTCGAAAGACAACAAAACAATATGATATTCCGCTCATATGTGATGAGGTTCAGGCAGGACTTGGCAGGACAGGAAAATGGTGGGCATATGAAAATTTCGGAATTGTTCCTGATATCATGAGCAGTGCAAAGGCATTGCAAATTGGTGCAGCAATTGCAAACAAGAAAAAATTCGAGGTTGATCCTGGAGCAATTTCAAGTACATGGGGAGGAGGAAGCATAATTGATCTGGCAATTGGATTGCAGACGATTAAAACCATCAAAAAAAGAAAGCTGCTAGAGAATGTCAGACATATGGGAGTGCTACTGAAAAAAGGACTGGTGGAAATTGCAAAGGAACATAGAGTTATGAGTAATGTAAGGGGAATCGGATTGATGCTTGCATTTGACGTGGTTGACAAGAAAACACGAAATTCAATGATACTGGAAATGCTCAAACGGGGAGTAGTGGTTCTTGGAACTGGAAATCGTGGAATTAGAGTAATTCCATCATATATTGTTGGAAGTGAAGAAATCCATGAATTTTTAGAGGTGCTTGATTCTGCATTGCATATGCAGGAAAAGAAAAAAGTAAAGCATACCGGAAATATTTGTAAATACCTGAACTGTGGAGAGGTTCATTCCTGAGATGATAGTATGAATACTGGATTATTGCAAAAATTGATTGATTCCGACGGAATCAGTGGAAAAGAGATGGAAGTTCGCAATGTAATAGAAAAAGAGATCAAAAAATATGTGACTGACATCGAAGTAGATAAACTTGGAAATTTGATTGCACATAAAAAAGGCCGCGGAAGCTCAGTCATGTTAGCTGCACATATGGACGAGGTCGGTCTTGTAGTCAGCGAAATAGGAGAAAAGGAAAATGATGGTAGGATTAGCCTGCACACAATAGGCGGGATAGAGCCGCTTTCATTAATTGGACAAAAAGTATCAATTGAAAACAAAGTTATGGGTGTCATAACAACTCAAGAAATGAGTCACGGAATTTATGTTGAAGATATCCCCACATTAGAAAATCTCTTTATAGATACTGGCCTAACCAAAAAAGAACTGTTAAAAAAAGGCGTTAATATTGGATCATACGTATCTTTTGCTCAATGCGATTATTGTACTCTTGGTAGCAGCAATATTGTTCTTGGAAAGGCAGTTGACAATAGAGTTGGATGCTACATGCTTCTTGAGCTTGCAAAACTTTTGAAAAATTCTAAGGAAGACATATATTATGTGTTCACAGTTCAAGAAGAAATTGGATTATATGGTGCAAAAATTTCAGCTTATCAGCTATCGCCAGACTGGGCGATTGTCATAGACGTAACAGATGCAAATAAGAAGACAGTAAAGGTAGGTAACGGCCCTTACATAACAATAAAAGATGCGGATATGCTTGGGAATAGATGCATAAACAATTGGCTCAAGGATATTGCAAAGAAAAACAGAATAAATCTACAATACAGTGTAAGTGATGTTGGTACTACAGATGCCCAGAGTATTGCATTTTCAAAAGAAGGCATACCAACCTCAGTTGTAGGAGTTGCTGTTAGGAACCTCCATACATCATTTGGGATAGTAGATATGACAGATATTAAGGATGCGATCAAACTTTTGGAAATACTCCTTAAGAAACCGCCAAAAAAATGCATTGTCTAAGATTTTAGAATAAACCGAAAACCCAGCTAAAATCAAAAATAAGCAGCAGGGCTATTGTAACCCAGTGCAGAGTGCTTGAGAGAAGAAACATTGTTCGGTTGTTTCCCAAAATAGTTTTACTCAAAATTGGCACTGGTTTGATGATAGAATTGTAAAATGCCCAAAAACAAAAATTCATGATGCCCCCACCTACAGTCGGGATGATTATGTTAAATGGAAATAAAGGTTTGTAAAGTTCTACAAATAGCAATCCAAGCATCAGTGGAGATGCCATAAAAAGAATAGGGATAGCTGCTTCGAGTTTTTTATTCATCAACTTTTGTTTGATAATGCATGTTTAAATCTATATTTTTTTCAGAAAAAAAGAGCAAATTAATAAGTTGAATCTGGAAATAGATAATTGGCGATATTTGATTTTATGGATTTTAGACGAGAATACCTAGTTATATTCTTGATTATGGTAACTGAAGTTCTTGGATTCTCACTGATATTGCCGTTTCTGCCATTATATGCCCAGGACCTTGGAGCAAGTCCACTTGTTATTGGACTTATTTTCACTTCATTTTCATTTTTCCAATTTTTCTCTGCGCCAATTATGGGAAGATTAAGCGACCATTATGGAAGGCGCCCGCTCTTGATAATATCCCAGCTATCAACATTTGTTGGATTTGTTGTTCTTGGTTTTGCAAATACTCTTGTTTTAATTTTCCTATCAAGAGCTATTGATGGATTATTTGGAAGCAATTTTACAATTGCCCAGGCATATCTAAGCGACATCTCATCAAAAAAAGACAGGAGTAAAGTTTTTGGGATAATTGGAGCTGCCTTCGGTGTTGGTTTTCTAATCGGACCTGGAATTGGCGGATATCTTGCAGAATTTAGCTATAGCCTTCCAAGCTTTGCAGCTGCTGGAGTATCTGCCCTCACTATTTTTCTGACTGTGATGTTCTTACCTGAAACAGTCAAGAGAAAGAAGGAGGGAAAAATCAAGATAAAGATTTTGGATTTCAGTCAATTCAGAAGATTTTTTTCAAACAAGATAATATCATCAAAGCTCTTGGTATTCTTTACTTTCATACTTGCACATATGATTTTTGTTAGCATGATGGCACTATATTCAGAAAAGCAGCTTGGACTTGGTCCTGCTGGAATTGGAATGGTGTTAGCATATATTGGACTAAATGCAATAATCCTACGAGGAATACTTCTTCCTAGATTAATTGATTTCTGTGGTGAGAAAAAACTCCAGTTTATATCAGTAGTAGCACTAATTATTGGACTTACACTGACCGCATTTGTAACTGAATTATGGATGTTTATAGTCAGCATAACATTATTTTCATTTGGAGCAGGAACCTCAAGACCAATATTAACCGGAGAGATATCAAGACAAGTTTCTGAAAAGGAGCAAGGTGCAATTCTTGGGGTATCAGATTCCCTTGGAAGCTTTGCACAGATTCTTGGACCACTTGCAGGTGGATTCATGATAAATTATTTCGTTCCTGGAAGTCTTCCGCTTCTTGCTGCAGGCGTAATGACAGTTGGCCTTGTTATAATGATAAGAAATGGAAGACAGGTGAAAACTTATAAGTTTGCAAGTTAAATTTAGCCTAATATCTTAGATGTGGAAAATAAATGGACTCTAAAACACGCTTACTATACTGGCTTCTCAATGCATCAAGAGGAGGGCCAACCAGAGTCAGAATCCTCAAAACCATTGACAAAAAACCAATGAATTTGAATCAGCTATCAAATTCCCTGAGTCTTGATTATAAAACAGTCCAGGGACATGTTGAGCTTTTGATTGAAAATGAAATTTTAGAAACTCCCAAAAAGAAATATGGATCAATATATTTTATCAGCGCTGAATGGGAGGACAATGATTATTTAAAAGAAGTATTGCGAGGTAATTGTGATGAGAAAAAAGGAAAATAATATTACGTTGAAGGCAATAATAGGGACCATGCTTGCAGTGTTTCTCTCAATCTCTATTTTCATTGTTGTAGACTTTGTAGTGCCATTCAGGCAACTTGGCCCAAGAGACGGACCCATGGAACTTGCCAATGACATATTTCTGGCCCATACTGCAATTTCATTTTTGATGATTGCATTATCAGTATATCTGCTCTTCACATACCTAAAAGATTACCTCGAGTTGAAAAGCAGATTCACGATAGGAGTCCTACTTGCAGTCTTTTCATTCATGCTGTTTGCAATAGCAGCAAACCCTCCACTCCATATGTTCCTAGGAGTTTATGGTGGAAGAGGACTGTTCCAATTAGTTCCGTATGTTTTTGCTACTATTGCACTTGCTATCCTTGTTTGGGTAAGTTCAAGGTAAGATTACGGGGTAATTTGGGGGTTATTTCGGTAAATCTATTAATAAGCAGCAAGAGCCAGCTTACTTGGTGATAGACAAATGAAAAACAAAATAATAGTTGGAATTTTTGCTCTTCTTGCCATTGTGGGCATGAGTTTTGCTTGGAATGGAGCAATGGTGCATGATGGTTTTGAAGGAGAAAGACCAGAGCTTACTGAAGAAGTAAAGGCAGAGATCAATGAAGCATTTGAGAATAAAGATTTTGAAGCCTTGAAAGCAATTCATGAGGAGTATGGAGTTGGTATGGGCCCAATGTTTGCTGGAGAAAGACCAGAGCTTACTGAAGAGGAAAAGGCTCAATTAATGGAGCTTAAAGAAGAAATTCATGAAGCGATGGAATCTGGCGACTTTGAAAAAGTCAAAGAATTGCGCGATGATATGAGGGAATTGCTTCCAGAAGGCCACTTTGGAAAATTTGGACACCCTATGCACGGTAAAATGCAGGGCAACTGCCAATGTCCAGAACATCCAGACGGATTTGGTCCAAAAGCTGAAACATCAGAATAAATTATTTATCTTCTATTTTTTTCTTTAGATCTTCAATCTCAGAATGGAGATTTTTGTCCCTCTTTAGAGGATCCAGTTTTGCTTTCTTCTCAAGTTCTGCCAATCTTGCCTTTAGGTTTGCTTTTTTTCTAGATAAATCTTTTTTACTATGTGCCATTCGTTCACCGTCTGGTAAGATTAAGAGGGGTAATTTTATAAAAAGCAACATTTTTAGAATTTGGATTCTCTTCCCATTTTTACTCCAATATCAAAAGCAGTTAAATTCGAATCAAGTTGACGTGAGATAGTTGATTTTATTGCATCTCTAACAGTTCTTTCTTTTAGTGGAAGTGCTCCGCACCCAATTGCAGCTCCGATAAGCATAGTATTTCCAAGAATTGATGTGCCAAATTTTTCTAAAGAAAGCTTGTGGGTCTCAAAAACAAGCACATTCTTCGCAAATGGCATTATGCGTTTTTTAATTTCATTGATATCAGG
This sequence comes from Microcaldota archaeon, assembly GCA_018812625.1. Classification (GTDB taxonomy): domain Archaea; phylum Micrarchaeota; class Micrarchaeia; order Anstonellales; family Bilamarchaeaceae; genus Bilamarchaeum. Next base: position 15,868 of record JAHJDH010000021.1, read on the forward strand.
GTAAGGAACCTTGGCTATATTTGAGTTTATTGGAACATGAGGCCAATTATTGAGAATGAATATTGTTTTTTTCCTGTTGGCATAATAAGTTGCCCGGAGTGCTTCAAGAGGTTCAAATGCAATGATAAGATTTGCATTTGCAGGAGTAATTGCAGGAGAATGAATCTTTTTTCCATAGCGAACAAATGTTGGAATGCTACCGCCACGCTGGGCAAGTCCATGCAATTGAACACCACGGACAAAATTGCCCTCATTTTGTGCTGCTCTAGCAAGAATTGTTCCTGCGGTTAATACCCCCTCACCACCAACTCCAGTTAGCATAAGATCAAACATTATTTTTTCACCGCTTTTGTATTTGCCTTAATGGCGCCATGAGGACAGATTTGAAGGCATACGCTGCAACCCCAACAGAAATGAGGCTCTATATAATAGACAGTCTCTTTTCCTACTTTCTTTGTTCTGATTGCAGGACATGAGAATTTGTCCGTACATATTCCGCATTTTGTGCATTTTTCCTGATCAATATAGAAAGTTGTAAATGAAAGTCCCCTACTTCTAAGTTTTCTTTTTGTAACTAATCTGCACTCGCCTTTAGTTATTAGAACTCGAAGTCCATCCATTTTTCGAAGTTCATTGAGAGCATCAGTCATTTGTTTTTGATTAAATGCATTTACTACTCGAACTTCGGCGCCCATTGCTGTTACTACTTCTTCAATGCTTATTGGAGTCACAATCTCTCCCATGGCCGTGATACCAGTTCCTGGATTTGGTTGATGACCAGTCATTGAAGTAAATGAATTATCCATTATGACAACCAGGGGAGTTTTACCATCATTAAACTTAAGGTTTGCAAGAGCAGGCATTCCAGCATGGAAAAATGTTGAATCTCCTATAAAAACGACAATTTCCTGATCACTAACCCTGCTAATTCCATGAGAGATCCCAAGACTCGCACCCATACTAACTACAAAATCCTGCATTTTGAAAGGTTCAAAAATTCCAAGGACATAGCAGCCTATATCACCGGCAAATATTGTTTTTTCCCCATAGACTTTTTTTACTGCATAGAAAATGGATCGATGTGAGCATCCAGGACAGAATAGCGGATTCCTGAATGGAACTCCCTTAATTGAGAGATCTGTTTTTTTCTTATGTTTTGCAAAATCAAATCCATAGCTTTTCTTGAAAAGTTTCTCAAATACGGGCATTAGAGTAGCTACATTGTATTCTCCATACGTTGGAAGAAAATCTTTGCCGTGGATGATGAGTTTGGAGTTGGCATCTTTTGCTAGTGCCCTAACTTCATTTTCTATTATTGGATCAAGCTCTTCCAAAACAAGAACAGTAGTTTTATCTTTAATGAATTTTTTTATGATGTTTTCAGGAGTTGGATAGGTAAGGGTAAGCTTTGCTAAAGGAGGATTTATTCCAAGCAAGTTGAAGATTTCCCTGGCATACTCATAGGATACTCCAGAAGCAATCACTCCAATTTTGCCCTTTCCTTCGAATATTTTATTTAGTTTAAGTCCATATTTTTTTTCTATGTTTTTTAGTTTAGCATCGATCTTCTTGTGTAATTCTTGAAGATTTGGTCTTAGGCTGTAATACCGAGATGGATCCTTGATGAACTTGCCCTTTGTTTTTGGCTTCTTTATTTTTCCCAGTTTTACAGTCCCAATTGAATGACTTACCTTTGTAGTAGTTCTAAGGAAAAATGGAATTTCAAATTCTTCTGAAAGATCAAATGATAGTTTTGTTAGGTCTAAACATTCTTGTGGATTGCTAGGCTCAATTACAGGCATTTTGACCATTCTGGCATAATGCCTTGTATCTTGCTCTGATTGGGCTGAGCTCCAACCATATGGATCATCTACTACCATTACGACAAATCCACCTTTCACTCCTGCATATGCTACTGGAGAAACAGAATCACTGGCAACATTAAGTCCAAAATGTTTCATGGTCGTAAGTGCCCGAACTCCAGACCAGGCAGCACCTGCAGCAGTTTCAAAGGCCACTTTTTCATTTGTGGAATATTCAAAGAAAAAATTGCATTTTTTTGCAATTGCAGATAAAGTAATTGGAACTTCAGAACTAGGTGTACCTGGGTAAGATGCAACAACGCCTATGCCAGCTTCAACTGCACCACGGGCAACTGCTTCATTTCCAAGCAGTACAACTTTTTTTCCAGATTTTTCCAAAACATCCTTGATCATAGAAACACTATGAAAAAGCCATACAGCGTACATAAATATAGCTTTTGTTTTGAGATGAAAAAAGAAGTAACAACATTTATTAATTTTTGAGTCTTTTGTACCATACATGACAGACATCAACATAGGACCAAAGAACAATAATCAAACAGTTGTAAACTTTGGTGGCAGTTTTACCTGGCTCCTGTCCATAGTACTTGCTCTTCTTATAATTCATTTCAGCTGCGATGCTGGAACTGCAACCGGATATGTTGGAGAAATATGTATGAGGGGCTTTGAGGTCTGGGATTATCTGGGTTTGGTATGCTGTGCTCCGATTTACCTTCTGTATTTGATATTAACAAGCGGCGGACTTAGAATTTGGTAAAAAAAGATTATCTCCTGATAGAACGAGAAGGTTCGCTGCGCTTTTTCATAACCATTACGGCGCCAAGTTCTCCAAATCCTTTATGTTTTATTACTTCGACATACTTTCCCCGGCTTTCTGCATCAAAGCAAAAACCTGCATTCTTTAGAGCAGTTACCCTAGGCGTAACCCTCTCATGAGCCTGAATAAGAACTTCGGAAGATTTTTTGCCTTTTTCTTGGAGGATTTTAGCAACTTCAAGCCAATACCTCATACCCCCAACATTTGCTTTCCGCTCACTTTCTGAATAATTATCAAAAGCATGTGCCAGCTTTTGAGCACCAAGAGAGAACATTTTTCTAAATTCCCTAAGTTCAGGCCTTTCAGGTTGCGGCCGGTAGGGAGCAATGCCTTTTGTGAAATCAAAAACTTCAGAAGCAAGAAGACTATCAAAAGGCTCCTGGAGTGTCAGATATATCCAGTAGATCCTAGCTGGAGTTTCATAGCTACCTTCATGCCAATCCCCGCTTATGAAAGGCATTTCTGGTTTGAGTATCCGGTTTATATTTGGAAGATGATCAGTGAAGGACTCGTGATGAATTGCTGCATTTTGAAAAACAAGATGAGCAAAACCA
>JAHJDH010000022.1 GCA_018812625.1 Microcaldota archaeon
AGAGCCTGCTTTTCCTCCGGTGTTTAACGGTATTCCTAAAGTAGTATGATCATCACAAGCAGAAATGGCTGTTGCGATTGATCCTGTAAGTAGTGCTACTGCTCCCATTGCAAGAAACTTGTTCCTTTGCTGCAATGGAGTATTCCCACTAAAATTTCTTCCTAAATTCCCGACACTTAATTTTTTGTTAATCATCATTAACCATCCATTGATACTTGAAACATTGTGTTTAAAAGTATATTTATTTGCTTTTGGAAACAATTTTTCTCTCTTTCCGCTTTGAATATTTGTTTCATTATTACTATCACTATGAAATATCGTTCTGAAAGCGTTCAGTCTTCTGATGTTATTTTTGGTATTCTGGGCTTGACTGGTCCTCTTATGATTGGCTTCATTACAACTTTGATTGTCTGTTTGCTGTTTGGAACAACCTCAATAGTTGTTTCTTTATAGCCTTTCTTTTTGAAAGTGAATGTTACCTTTTCATTTCCTTCCAGGAGTTTTGTTGAGCATTCCCTTGATTTCGTTGGCTGGCATATACTATCATTACCAACAAGAACCTCAACATTATTTGTATCAAGCTTGAATATTATTTCGTGCTCTTGTACTTTTGGTTCTGCGGTTTTGGCTATGTCTGCCGAATCTGCAGTATTGGTATGTGGTGCTTTTGGTTCTTCTACAAGAGGCTCTCTTATGTTCCCTTTTTGGACTTGTACAGTTCCTTGCTGATCCCTATCCATCAAAACTACGGTGCCAGCTGTAGAGACCCCACCTAGAACAATCGCACCAGTAACTCCCCAGAAAAGTCTTTTGTTTTTTCTGCGCAACATTTCTCTGGGATTAGGACCTACCATATTTAGTCCTGTTTTTCCTTTTTCTGAATGCATTTTTCCATTTGCTGCATGTGCTCTATAATCAACTGCGCTATGACCAACTTGACTTTGTCCTGAAATAGGTCCTGGAGCAATTCCAGACTGACCACGTGCACTATCAATTGCATTCTTAAGATCATTTGCACTTGCGAATCTTTCCTGCGGCTCCTTTGCAAGGCAGCGCATTATTACTGCTTCAAAATCTTCAGGTATATTGGCTGCAGGTGCCCTTTTTCTCGGAGAAATTGGAATGTCGTTAAGGACTGCTCTGAATAAAGATGCATTTGAACTATGAGATGCAGTATCAAATGGATCAACACCAGTCATAGCATGATACATTACTGCTCCTGCTGAATAAATGTCAGCTCTTGCATCAAGACCTTTAGTACCAAATGCCTGCTCTGGAGCCATGTATTCAGGCGTTCCAACTATACCTCCTGCCTGCGTCTTGAACTCATCCTTGGTACTCTGTACTTTTGCAACTCCAAAATCAATAATCTTGACATGGTCATTTCCATCTACTGTTGTGATGAATATGTTGTCTGGTTTTATGTCACGATGCAATACTCCATTTTTATGTGCTTCTGCAAGCCCTGCGCAGATCTGTCTGAATATTCCTCTTGCACGTTCGCAGTTCATGGGTCCTTCTTCTCCCAATATCTGCTCAAGGCTTTTTCCGTGCAGGTGCTCCATTACTATATAACATTCAGATCCATCTGAGAATTGAGCATAATTATAAATTTCAACAATGTTTGGATGGCGAATCCTTGCAGCAGCCTTTGCTTCCTGCATGAAACGTGCCTGGGCTTCTTTTCCTTTGAGCTCGTCCAACATTACTTTGATAACTACTTCCCGCTCGAGGTTGCTATCAAATGCAGTGTAGACTATTCCCATTCCGCCTTTGCCAAGTACATGAATATTCTGATAGCCAAGATCCTTAATTTTCTTTATTGTACCATTTGATTCCAAATCTGATTCATGTTCTGCTATCTTCAGAATTTCTTCTTCCTCTAAAGCTGAAACTTCTAATCCAGTTCCTTCTACTCCTATCTCTAATGCTGGTACTGTGTCCTCATCTTGTGAAATTGCTCCTGGTTTTGGTTTAATTACGTGTTTGGCTCTTAGCTTTGAAACATCTAGTTTTGGACTAGTTGGAACTTCCTCTTCATCATCAACAAGACTGTCTCCTAAATAACTGACAGGTGAACTAGCATGTAATGTATCTAACATTCCTACTTTTGTTGCTTCAAGACTTTCAACAATCGGCTCTTTGGGCTTATAATCAGCAGCAATGCCAATACTAGTGTCTTGGCTGTCAGTTGCTCTATCAATAAGAACTTTTTCTGATACTTTCTTTCTGACAGGCGGCTTATTTTTAACTGGTAGTTCGCCTGCTTTAGGTTTATGCATGTTACATTTTATGTTAGAAAGTCTTTAAAAGACCTCTTTCCCGGCTTTTACCACTTTTTCATGTTCTTGGCATTATGATCTACGAAGACAGGATATTGCACAAAACAACACCTTTTTAAAGAGTTTTAATTAATGTTCTTCCATGACACAATCATCTAATCAAAGGGAATTAGTTAGAAGGTCTGCTGGAGAGCGTGCTGCTCACAAATCATCTAAGGCGCTTGCTGCTGCTGTTTCTACATTTGTTTTATTTGCTCCAATGCTTGAGCGATCAGCAAATGCACAGCCACAGCCTGCTCAGCAGGATAGCCCCAAGGCAGAACATACTGTACGCGGCAATGAGCTTACCATGACAGCTGGAGAAAAATCCATCAAAGTTTACACAAAATACTTCATAGAAGGAAGCGATCAGATCGGTGATCCTGCACTTGAGGTCGAAGGACCAGCAAGATTCACAGTAAGATTCTATCCAGTTGTAAAGCGTGAAGAGTTCTCAGAAGGAAAGGAAACCTATGAACGGGATCTGCTGTATTCCTTTGGTAGTGTAGGTGAATCTGAACCTATGGGAGATGATCAACAAACACAGACTACTAAGATGGAAACACGAATATCTCCTTATACCGCTAAGGGGGATTATGTTGACACAGTGAATTTTGTTATTGGAACTCCAATAGAATTCACTAAAGAAGTTGGAGAAGGAAAGCACAGATTTTCTGTTCTGTCTCCAAACGGATTTTTTGAACTTGTAAGTGTGGAAGCAGTGGTGGTAGAAAAACCGCCAGTTGAACCCCCAGCAAGACGTGTAATAAAAACACCAACAGCACCAGAGCCTGCTAAAACCGTAACGGTGAAAGAAACTCCTTCAAAAGAATATGATAAACCAGTAGTATTATTCGATGCAGAAAGAGTTTGGCTTAACACTCCAGATAATATTGGTGATATGAACTACTGGGAAAGCAGAGTAAATGGATGGTTCGATGACAACTGGGCAATTGTTGCAGGTGGAATGTCATCTTCCTATGCATTGAAACTTGATTCTGATACTACACAAACTATCTTCAGAAGTTTTTCCTTTGATGCAAGTTTGGGACTTGCATATGGAAACAGCGGACACTATGCATATGCACTGGCAAATGCAGGATATCGTGGAATGATTTCAACTACTGTTTTGTTTGCAGGTAATAGTTCTCCTAATGGTGTGAGAGAAGTTGATGATCAGTTTGAAATTGGAGGTCAGGCAGGCTACAGATTAAAGCACAACCTGGCTCTTGATGCAAGCGTAGTCAACAATCCTTTCAATCCAGTAAAAGGAAGTCTATTTGGTATGCTTCCAGTAGGGTGGATACCTGGTGACAATTCCAATCCATGGCTTGAAGTGAATGCTCTATGGCTTAGAACCATGAGTCCGTTACCGTCAGCTGACTTTGCAGGTGCTGCTGAACTAGGAAGCGACAACCTCTACATGCGCGGACTTGCCGGAATTCCTATCTGGGAATTCGGGACAATCGTTCCTTCTGTTATCGGAGGCGGTGAGTTCTACTATCCTCTTGTTCGTGGACCAGACGATAGTCTTAGCGGAAACTTTTACGCAGGAGGCTCGCTTAAAACTAGCAGTGTTCTTGATGGCGATTCAGGGCGGCTTGAAGTCGAAGCTGGCGCTGTTGGAAACACAAAAGGCGCAATGATTATGCTCAAGCTAGAGCATAGCCAATAATCAATTCTTTTTCTTTCTATTTTTTCCATTATTGTCAGTAAATAAAAAAATCAAAATAAAAAAAGAATTTGAAAAAACTAGATTCTAAACACTGACAATTGTAAATCAGTAAACTGTAATACTTACTCTTGTTTTTGATGCTGATACTGAATGAACTTCAACATCAATCTGTTTGTCAGGCGCTGCAATTGTTGTTACATTATAGAGTGCACAATCATAAGTTCCTACAACTGCGTTGTTGCTGGCACAATCAATATTTATGATAGCACCCGTGCCGCTTTCTCCAGTATATGTGAAATCATATCCTCCAACGGGAGTTGCCACATTGAGGTTTATATCTTGACTTAATATAGAATCATTGAATGCTGTAGGGCAGTTAGTTTCTCCACCTGCACCACCAAACCCGGCAGCTCCTGCATGTGCGCCTTCGCCTCCAAATCCAGCGACACCTCCTTGTCCGCCAACACCACCTTCTCCTGCATGTGCGCCTTCACCGCCAAACCCAGCAGAACCTGCTTGTCCACCAACACTAGTTGTTCCGGCTGTTCCTCCGCCTCCAAAAGATGCGAAATCTTTGCTACAAGCAGCACCTGTCATAATTGCTTCAATCATTACAACTGCAGAAATAGCCTTTGCGATCGTTTTTGATCTGCTTCTTCCATCCTTAACATCCATTCTTCTACTACCATTAGTTACCATACTTAATAATACTATGAATTGTGTTTAAAAATCTATGGTAGTGCTAGAGAATTCTAAATCCATTTTCATTTCCGACAATTATCTGGTCAAATTGCGTAAAAATTCCATTTTCAATAATTCCAGGCATATTCTTGAGCTCTCGCTCCAATTCTTTTGGATTTTCGATTTTCATCATATTACAATCAATGATAAAACATCCATTGTCGCTGATAACCGGTCCTAGTTTTGCCTTTGACATCCTGATTTTTGGATTATATTGCTTTAGTTTGCGCATAATAAGAGGTGCTGCAAAAGGCAGTACTTCTAAATTTACATCTCCTTCAAGCTGTCCTTCAATAACTTTGCTCTCATCAACAATTACAATGAATCTTTTTGCATTGTAATCAACTATTTTCTCTCTAGTCAGTGCTCCGCCTCCACCTTTGAGCAGAGCTGTTTTAGTTACTTTATCAGCACCATCAACTGCAAGATCAATCTCTCCAATTGAATCTGGTTCAGTTACTGAAATTCCATTTTCAGCAGCAAGCATTCTTGAATCAAACGAAGTTGTCACGCAAGTTATCTTCAATCCTGCCTTCACTTTCTCTCCAAGCAATCTGATGAATTCCTTTACTGTGCTTCCACTGCCAAGTCCAATGCACATTCCATCCTTTACATAATCTAGGGCTGCTTTTGCAGCATTAATTTTTGAGAGATTCATGTTAACCAGTTCTGCTCATTGTTATTCCTTTTTCGTTCTCTTCACGAACAACCTCAAGTATATTCCCACTTAAGTCTGCAAGTGAAACTTCTGAAAACCTATCTCCTACTCTCATGGTTATTATTCTTGGCCTTCCATCGAGCGTAGCTTGAATGCTGTATATACTTTGTCTTTGATTATATGCAAACTGGACAGTACAGTTCTCAAAAATATCTTCTCTATTGAACAGATCCAAAAGTTGGTATCCTTCACCTTTCATTGTTCTTCTGCAGTCCGGATTATCCAGCATGTTTCCAAGAACTGATCTGAATGCAACATCTGCATTTCTCTGTGCAGTTTCAACATGTTCTCTAACTGGAACCATACTTGCCAATCTGCTCTCAGGTTGGGGCTGCATCACTTGTCCTACTATAGGGTCTTCAACTACTTGCCTGTTTGGTCTTCCTACCATAAGTATCTACCTGTTAAATAATCTTTTCCAGTATTTATAAATATGACCGAAATTTTGTTTCTTGAAGACAGCTATTGCAAGCAATGCACTGCAAATGTAAAATCTATTTCAAATAATTCTGTTGTTCTTGATCAGACAATATTTTATCCTCGTGGAGGGGGACAACCTTCTGACCAAGGAACCATAACTCATTCTGATGGAACCGAGTACAAAGTGCTAAATGTCATCAAGCGCGATGGACAGATTAATCATGAACTTGATCGCACTGGTTTATCAGTTGGAGATTCTGTTATTTGCAAACTTGATTGGAGCAGGCGATATAGACTTATGCAAATGCATACTGCAGCGCATGTTCTTGCCGCTACAATGTGCAAACATGCCAATTCTTTGATTACCGGAAATCAGCTGGAAGTTGAAAAAACACGGTTTGATTTTAAGATGCAAGATTTTGACCGGACAAAGTTTGAGGAAATTGTCAAATTTGCAAATACAGAGCTGGAAAAAGATATCGAGCTAAAAATTTTTCCACTTCCTCGCGAAGAGGCAATGAAAATTCCTGATATAGTAAAACTTGCAGGTGCTCTTCCCCCATCTATTAGTGTTCTTCGTATTGTAGAAATTCCTGGAATCGATATTCAGGCTGATGGTGGAACCCACGTGAAAAACCTAAAAGAAGTCGGAAAAATAGAGATTCTCAAGCTTGAAAACAAAGGAAAAGATAACCGAAGGATTTATTTTACCTTAATATGATAGTTAATGGGTGTTCATATGAACAAATCAAAACTAGTGGGATATCTATTCGTAGTCCTTGGGGCTTTAATGATAGTCGGCTCAGCATATGTAATAATTTCTTATGCTAGCGAAATGATGACAGCTATTGTTGACTTTGTAACAACTAATGACTTTTCCAAACTTCAACAATGTGGAGTTGCTCCACCTTCTCAGTTTAATAAACTGAAAAATGATCTAACCACAGTGGTACTTCCTTCGCTATACATAGGACTTCCGCTTCTTTTGATCATACTATCTTTCTTGATGTTCCTTGGTGGATATCATTATCACAAGGGAAGGCACGAAGAAGAGCTTAAGAAAGTCGAAGAGATGGAACGTGAAATGGTCCATAGAGTCGTCAAGAAAATGTCTACTGAAAAATCTAAAGTTCAAGAAGTTCCAGAGCCTGAATACTCAGAGCCTGAGGAATTTGATGAGCCTGAGGATGAAGAAGTTCCAAGACTAACAAAAACCAAGAAAAAGAAATAATTTTTTTTCCTTTTATTTTCTGCGGAAATGCGCACCTAGTTTTGTTTTATATGATATTTTGAACTCTTTTTATTATGGATATTGATGCATATAATATAATTTTAGATTATTTAAATCTCATATCTGCAAAAGAAATTGCCAATTATTCTGGTTTGGCTCCATCCGATATAAAACTCCTTCTAAGACATGCAATGCCAGATGACTTATATCTAAAAACTGCATATCAGATAGGCGCACGCAAAGTTTCTCTTAAGTTAAAAAATCCTTCTTTCAAGGCCAACTATTCCAAGAAAATGTCTGCTTCTGTTAGTATTGCCATTCGCAAAAAACTTCAAGATTCCCAGTTCTCTAAGTCTTGGCAGAAAAAAGCCAAACTGGCTTCTCTTAAAGGCAATTTGCGTATTAAACAATTACTTCAAAACCCAACTTTCTCACAAGGCTGGTCTAAAAGATGTTCCAAAGCTGCTTGCATTTTGCAAAGTTCTAAGAAAGGTATATTTGATCCTAGGTTGCGTGCTGCTCGAACTTGTTGGTCTATAAAAGGTTTACAAAAAACTGGTCGGAAACTCAATGGCCCAAATGGAGAAAAAATGTATAATTCTCTTGAAATAACAGTGGCTCGTTTGCTTTTGAATATGGGACTTTTATATGATTATGAATCACGGATAAAAAATCCTGGTCTAAATGGATTTTATTCTATTGATTTCATGATTGATGATCCGCCTTTAATCATAGAGGCAACTTACTGGGATAAAGTAAATCAAAAATGCAAAAAATTAACAAAAAAATTTATCTACCTAAACAATCAGTTTCCCAATCATTCATTAATCCTAGTTACTAAAGCTCACCTGCGTGATAGGTATAAAAGGCTATTGCCGGATAATATCAATGTTCTAACATCTAAAGAGTTAGAGCAATTTATCTTGGGATAAATCTCCAAGCAAAGCGGGGTAACAAATTCTACTTTTATATTAGGATTTGCCCTATGGGGAGCTTGGAGTTCCCGCTGGGCTCATAACCCAGAGATCGGTGGTTCAAATCCACCCCCCGCTATTTTTTCTCATTACCAAGAGCAAATTCGCGTGCTCGTTTTGATATATCATTGAGCGCAGATGTTATCCCTTTCTCTATATCAAACCATGGATCGAATTCTTCCTGCGTTGTTAATATCTTCTTTACTTTCTGGAGGAAACTTCCCCACAGTTTTTCCATCTCTTTTTCATAATCAAGGTTGAGCATAGCATGTCTTCTCAATTCCGGCTCTTCCAGATCTCCAGAATAGCTCATGGAAAGAACATCATCTGAAAAACCAAGGTAAACTCCTTCCTCTTTTTGTACTGCAACATCAAACCTGCTTCCATCAATATTTTCTGCCATATGCCTATGTCCATAGCCTCTTGGCACAATGAAAAGTGCATCTGGCTGCATATCTGCGATTGTTTCAATTTGCCCTACTACATTCCTGTCTCTATGAACGCTTAGTTCTGCAAAAACCTTGAGCAAATCAACCATTATATCGACGTCTTTTGCAGACCACTCACTGCCGTTTTCATATCTCCTGATTGATAGTGCTTTTTCAAGTATCCCATACAATACTCCAAGATAATAAGCTTCTCCAGTCTGCGGCTCTACCAAGACCGTCATATCCTCATGGATCTCCCGTGCAAAATCAACCATACCAAAAGGATCGCTTATGCTTTCAGCTCCACATCTACCTTTGATTTGGTCTTGGAGCGCTGCATTCATTACGCTTTCCATATATGCTCTTTTAGGCTCTATATCAGCAATCAAATTTTCTCTTTCCCTTTTGAATCCTTTAAATGCCTGAAGTGCAGTCCAGACATCTGTTAATCTGGATATGTTGGCTGATGATACTCCTCCAAGCCCAGGGCCCTCTTCGTGGATAACAACTATTTTTTTGTGCGGGTTCTTTTCAACAAAATCACATGCAGAATTTTGGAAGAATCTTACATTGCCAACCATTGGAGCTTTGCCTCTGCCAATATTGCCGTGCCTTCCAAAGGCTAGCAGTACTCTTGTTTTTGTCATAATCTGTCTTATGCAATGTTATGTTTTTATAGTTATTGTTAGTGTAACTTTAAGTTAGTACTTCAAGAGTCCAATGCCCCAAAACTGCCAGAATTACATATCTCAAAACACGTCCTGCGATGCATGCAATTAGAAATTTCCACCATTTTATCTTCAATCCGCCTGCAACTAGGCCAGCGGCATCGAAGAGCGGATTTGGAATGAATGCCAAGATGAACACTGCAATTACATTGTATTTTCGAACAAAATCCTCAATTCTTTTAGATTCTTTTATGCGACTATTTAGGATATCGCGAGCTCCCTTTCCTGCAACATATCCTGTCAGCTCACCAACTCCAGAACCAACTCCAGCTACTATTCCCAGAAGCACTGGGTCAAAATAGGCTGCCATTGCAATTATTGCTGCAAACGCAGGTGAAGGAAGAACTATTGTTGCCGAACCTAACATTGCAATTAAAAAAGCTCCAACATATCCAAACGCACTTAATTTTTCTATTTCTCCTGAGAAGATGATTATGAGTACTACAATTAGTACTGAAAGAAAAATTTGAACTACTCCTTCTGTTTTTGTGTTCATCTAAAAGAAGATAAGAATGAAAAAAATAAAAGACAACGTGAGCTACGAATCACTTACAGTTGCACTGATTCTTGTTCTTGCATCCGAGCTTGAATGATTTGTTATCTCAATATTTTTTCCATCCAAAGGCGCAGAAGCTGTTTCATTTCCATAAAGAGGAACAACTATGCCCATTTCAACTTCATCTCCTGTTGCAGCGCAGTGCACATCAATGTAAATATCATCAGTTCCAGCAACCTGGCCAACATACGTTAGCGAATATCCTCCAACTGTTACTGAATCTCCAACATCTACACTCTCAGAAACAATAGAACCATTGCTAACTCCTGGACAAGCTGTTGGCCCAGCATCTTCTTCAACATCACTATCTGCCAAGTCGCCGTCAGAAACATCCCCATCTAAAACATCAGAATCAGTAATATCTCCATCAGCTACATCTGTATCAGCATCTTCTTCAACATCAGAATCAACAACATCACTGTCAGCAACATCTAAATCAGAATCAGTAATGTCTCCATCTAAAACTTCAGCATCCGAAGTATCTCCATCAACAATATCAGAATCTCTAACGTCAGAATCAACAACATCTGTATCATGTCCAGCATCAACATCACTATCAGTAACATCTCCATCCTGTTCAGAACTGCGAAGCTGGCTAACATCAAAAGGACAAATTAAATTACATGCAGTAGAGCCAAGTGCAATTCCAACTACCAATGCAGTTGTTGCAGCCTTTTTCATAATCCTCTCAGTGAGCGGAGCTTTAGTTTTAATTGATCCTGCCTTCTCTCCATCTTCCTTTCTTTCTGTTTTTGTTGAAATGACATTCATAAAATTAACCTCTGATTTAGCTATCACTTACAGTTGCACTGATTCTTGTTCTTGCATCAGAGCTTGAATGGTTTGTTATTTCAATATTCTTTCCATCAAGTGGAGCATGTGCTGTTTCGCTTCCATATAGAGCAACAACAACATTAGTTTCAACTTCTTCTCCTGTTGCAGCACAGCGCACATCAATGTAAATATCATCAGTTCCAGCAACCTGGCCAACATATATTAGCGAATATCCTCCAACTGTTACTGAATCTCCAACATCTACACTCTCAGAAACAATAGAATCATTGCTAACTCCTGGACAGCCTAGTATATCTGCATCTTCATCAACATCTCCATCAGTAACTCCACCATCTTCGTCAACGTCCCCGTCTAGAACATCAGAGTCACCATCAACCATATCTGCGTCTGCAGCGCCGCCATCATCAGCATCAGTTATATCTCCATCAGAAATGTCTCCATCTAAAACATCAGAATCAGCATCAACAACATCTCCATCTGCTGCATCTACCATCTCTGCATCTGCACCAGCATCGTTTTCAAACCTTTCACGTTGCTTTGGACTACATGCTGCCAAACCAACTACAAGTCCTACGGAAAGTGCAACTACTGCTGCCTTTTTCATAATCCTCTCAGTTAGTGGAGCTTTAGTACTCATTGATTTGGTCTTATCGCCATCCTCTTCCTTTTTTGGTCTAATCGAAATAGTATCCATAAACTTACATTCTCATTTCTCATATATAAGTGTTCGTATGTGGAAACTTAAGATGTTTATTGTAATTCTAGATCTATAATCACTGACGTTATTATTTGAAAAAATCAGATGCTGTATCCTCCTAGGGGGATACCAACATTTAAATACGTTCAATTCTCTGGCGCATCAGATTCTAACTGTCACTTACAGTTGCACTGATTCTTGTTCTTGCATCCGAGCTTGAATGGTTTGTTATTTCAATATCTTTGCCATCCAAAGGAGCATGTGCTGTTTCACTTCCATAAAGAGGAACAACTATGCCCATTTCAACTTCATCTCCTGTTGCAGCACAATGAACATTAATGTAAATATTATCAGTTCCAGCAACCTGGCCAACATATGTCAGTGAGTATCCGCCAACTGTTACTGAATCTCCAACATCTACACTCTCAGAAACAATAGAATCATTGCTAACTCCTGGACAAGCTGTTGGCCCAGCATCTTCTTCAACATCACTATCTGCCAAGTCGCCGTCAGAAACATCAGCATCTGTGATCCCGCCATCATCAACATCTCCATCAAGAACATCAGCATCTGAAACATCACCGTCGCTGGTATCAGAATCAGCTATATCTGCGTCTAAAACATCTCCATCAAGAACATCGCCGTCTGTAGTGTCAGCATCAGCAATATCACTATCCGTATCATGGTCTGCATCTAATTCTACATCCGCATCATGTCCAGCATCCGTAGGTGTTCCACTCCTAGTTCCACTTGTATCTAAAAGACAAGATACTGGAGCAAATGCACAGGCAGTTGCAATTACTGCTACTGCTGCCTTTTTCATAATCCTCTCAGTTAGTGGAGCTTTAGTACTCATTGATTTGGCCTTATCGCCATCTTCTTCCTTTTTTGGTCTTATTGAAGTAGTATTCATAAACATATTATCCCCATTTGTTTTTATAAGTGTTTGTAAATGGTACTATCTATCCTAACTATCAAGAATTAGAAAATGGACCCAGGGGGACTCGCACCCCCGGCCCCTCGCGTGCAAGGCGAGTGCTCTGCTACTGAGCTATGGGCCCAAACTTTACTCTAAAAAATAGTAGTTTAGAGAATTCAATTATCAAGAATTGGATGAAAAGGTTTTAGAAACTTTTTAAAATTAAAATATAGGCCAGCTTAAGCTGGTTTTAGGGCATTATGAGCATCCGCCCCATCCACATCCGTAGCACATCTTGCATCCTTCTTGGAATACGAGATTGCCATCGCAACATGGACAAATGCCTTTTTTGATTTTTTCATTTTCAGAAAGAGCAGGTACCTCTCTTGGAACATTTATTTCATTTATCGGAATTTGAATATTTTCTTCGCTCATGGTCATCCCACAAAGTCTACAAGTCTAATTATTAAAAAGATAAACTTTATCCTCTAAAAACAAGATACACAAAATTAGAAAAAAATAACAACTTGCTATTTCCAAGCAGGCATTTTAGACATATGATCGTCAACAAACCGCTCTGCAGTTTCTTGATCAGTGTTTTTCATTTTCATAAAGAAATTAATCATATTTTTCCTAACTGTTTCTTTTGGTAAAAGGTTCCCAGCTTCATTTGTGCAGTGAACACAGTATTTATTGTCTTTGGACTCTCCTCCAAAGTCTGATTCTTTTTCCATTGGCATACCACAACTTTCACAAATGCTCATTTTTTCACCTTAGAAAATAGTGCCGAGGGGGGAAGTTGAATCCCCGACCTCACGATTTCTCGAGTACAGTAGTTATCATCGGCAAACTGCCTCATAACTCATCGGATTTGCACCTATGAGTCGTGCACTCTAACCAGTTGCTCAAACTTTTAGCATGACAGTTTTGGTCAAGCTTCCCGATTGAAACGAGAGTTCGTTTCAATAGGCACAATGAACTTAGTTCATTGTTGTTTCCAAAAGCTTACTGAGCTACCTCGGCATTCTAAAAACAAATCCTATGATTAAAGGTTTGTTAGAAGTTATTTAATTTACTTACATTTAAATTCCATACTGGCAGGTCTATGAGCGAGGAATATTTCTCTTTATTAAAAAATGAGTTACAAAAGGCCTACTCTCTGGCATCAGAAGCCCGTTCAAAGGGGTTTGATCCTGTCCCAGAAATCGAGGTAAAAATAGCAAAGGATGTCGCGGCCCGAGTTGAAGGTATTGTTGGTCCCCCTGGAATTTCTGAACTTATCAGGTCTCTTGAGCAGGGCGGAATGCCCAGAGAAAAAATAGCATTTGAAGTTGCTCACCGTATAGCCTCTGGAGATGTAATTAAAGGAACCAAAGAGAAGCTTATTGAACAGGCAGTTAGGACTGGGCTTGGCATTCTTACCGAAGGTGTTCTTGTTGCTCCAACTGAAGGTATCTCAAAAGTCAAGATAAAAACAAATCCAGATGGCAGTGATTATGTTGCTGTTTATTATGCAGGTCCAATTCGAAGTGCTGGAGGCACTGCAGCTGCTCTGAGCCTTCTTCTTGCAGATATTGCACGCCGTACTTGCGGAGTTGGAGATTATAGAGCTACTGATTCTCAGGTTCTTCGTTATATTGAAGAAATTTTAACGTATGAAAACCGTTGTGTTCACCTTCAGTATCTTCCATCTGAGGAAAACATGAAAATAATTGCAGAAAACATTCCTATTTGTATTGACGGAGATCCTACAGAAGAAATCGAGATTTCTGCATATCGTGATGTTCCTGGGGTTGAAACAAACAGAGTTCGTGGCGGAGTTCCTCTTGTATTCTGCGAAGGTGTTGCCCTAAAGGCCGCCAAGGTTTTGAAATATACAAGAAAACTTGAACTTAACTGGAACTGGCTCGAGAAGATTATAAAGATCAAGAAAAAAGCAGATAAAATTGAAGTCAAACCCGATCCAAGTTTTCTTGAAGGCTTGGTTGCCGGTCGTCCTGTTTTCAGTCATCCATCTGCCAAAGGTGGATTCAGGCTTCGCTATGGCAGGTGTAAAAGCAGCGGACTCATGGGAAAAACTATCCATCCGGCAACAATGACTCTTCTGGATAATTTTCTTGCATATGGAACTCATATGAAAATTGAGAGGCCTGGGAAGGGATGTGTTGTTACGGCACTTGAAACTCTTGAGCCTCCTGCAGTGAAATTGAAATGCGGAAGAGTGATGAAAGTCAGAACACTTGAAGAATCCTATAAAATCAAAGATGAAGTCGAGAAGATTCTTTTCCTTGGCGATATGCTCTGTCCTTATGGTGATTTTCTCAAATCAAATCATCCTCTTATCCCATGCGGATACTGCTTGGAGTGGTGGGAGCTTGAACTCAAAGGAAACGCGCCACCTGAAGTAAATGCCCGGTCAATGTTTGAATTTTCAGCAAAACATTCCGTGCCTCTTCATCCAGATTTTACTTATCATTGGCATGATATTTCATCACAACAGATTCGTGATCTTGCAAAATGGTTAGCGCATGGAACTTTGCATGTGGAAAATGGTCAGATTCGAGAGTTTTCAGTGCCAATTTCAGATGCCAAAACAGTTCTCGAAGAATTGATTTTAGAACATCGTGTTCATGAGGGCCATGTTATTATTGATTCGGATAATGCATTTGCATTACTTTCATCACTCGGTATACTTGCAGAAAACAAAATTGATATTTCTGCATTTGAAAAAGCTTGGAGTGCTGATAAACCCCCGCTTGATTTAGTTAATGAACTTTCTGGAATTACTATTAGGGCCAAGTCTCCCACATATATTGGTGCAAAGATGGGAAGGCCAGAAAAAGCCAAAGAGAGGAAAATGGATGGATCTCCACATGCTCTTTTCCCTACTGGTTCTTTCAAGAACAGGAGCATCACAAAACAATACCGCACTCTTCAAAATGCCAGCGGAGAAAAAAATATCAACCTGGAAGTTATCCGAACAAGATGCCAAAATTGTAATGCACTATGCTTTTACAAAAAGTGTCATGTTTGCGGATCCAAGGCAGATTTAGAGCGCCTTTATGCTGATTCTGGTCTTGTTGTGAAAGGAGAGCCACCAGAGGATCGCAAACTTATATCTTATGATAAGCGTCCGGTGAATATCATTGAACTCTACGATTCAGCTCGGGAAAAGCTTGGAGTTAATGTATCTGAGGTCAAAGGAGTAAAAGGCCTTTCCAATGCTCTTCGAATTCCAGAGCGCCTTGAAAAAGGATTTTTACGTGCAAAGCATGATGTTTATGTTTTCCGTGACGGGACCTGCCGTTTTGATGCAACAGATGTAGCGCTTACTCATTTTACTCCTGATGAAGTTGGAGTCTCTGTTTCCAAACTGATCGAACTTGGATACAAAACTGATTATCTTGGAAACAAACTTGAGCGTGGGGATCAGACAGTTGCTCTTCGGCATCAAGACCTTTTACTTGCAAATTCCGGGGCAGATTATTTTGTCCGGGTTTCTGCATTCATAGATGATCTTTTGGTTAATCTATATGGTATGAAGCCTTTCTACAATGTAAAGACCAAAGACGATCTGATAGGGCATCTTACTGTTGGTTTATCTCCGCATACAAGTGCTGGCGCGCTAAGTCGCATTGTTGGATTTACCAATGCTCATGTTGGATATGCTCATCCTTATTTCCATACTGCAAAACGAAGAAATTGTGACGGTGATGAGGATTGCCTTATGCTTCTTATGGACGCGCTTCTGAATTTCTCGCGCCAATTTTTAGATACAAGAAGAGGAGGTACAATGGACGCACCTCTTGTTCTTTCAATTGAAATCAATCCTAAGGAAGTTGATGATGAGGCGCACAATGTTGAATTTGTTTCAAGCTATCCGCTTGAATTCTATGAAGCTGCTGCTAAAAATTCATCTCTTAGCTCTGTGAAAATCAAGACTGTCAAAGATGTCCTTGGAACTGATGAACAATACGAGATTCCAATAACTCATACTGGAGGAACTCTTGATGTTGGAAATGTCAGAACTGCTTATGTTGAATTGCAGTCAATTCCTGAAAAGATCGAAGCTCAATTTGCACTTCAAGAGCGTCTTCGTTCAGTTGATAGCAGTGATGCTGCAGAGCGTCTTATTCTAAGTCACTTTATTCCAGATTTATATGGTAATCTCAGATCCTATTCCAGGCAGACTTTTAGGTGCGTTTCATGCAATACAATATACCGCAGAGTTCCTCTTGCCGGAAAGTGCAATAGGTGTGGTGGCAATCTTCTTCTTACTATCAATAAAGGGGGAATTGAAAAGTATTTGAAAATCTCACGGGCCATTGTTCAAAAATATGATCTGCCTATCTATCTCAAACAAAGGCTGGATCTTCTCGAGCGCGAGATCAAAAGTATTTTTGAGGATGATAAGATCAAGCAGATGGGACTATCTGATTTTCTCTAGTTTTATCAGGTTCGTTTATTGCCGTCTCCAAGTCGACTATTTCATGAAGTTTATAATCTTTCTCTTCCATCTAAATCCCGTGATTTATTATGGATATTAAAAAAGTCATTAAAGCAGCTATGATTCCTGCTGGGATTCTTATTGCAATTTCAGTTGGTTCAACAGTTGTCGGGGCTATTCCTGTATTGAACTTTTTGCTATGTTGTTTGGGAATTCCAATTGCCATAGCAAATATAGCAGTTCTTGCTTGGTCTGGTTATGCCGCAGTAAAGGAACATAAGCTAGACCTTGTAGGTGGTGTCCTTACCGGTGGTCTTGCAGGCTTTGCAGGAGCATTAGTTGGCGGAATAGTTAGTTTCGTATTCAACATGATCGGATTCGGTGCTAATGTTGTTGCTGGTGGAGATGTTACTAATGCAGCATTGGGCGGAGTTGGCGGAATCATTGGTATCATAATCGGTATCTTCATTGGAACTGTTGCCGGTCTTATACTAGGTGCAATCGGTGCCTTTGTTGCAGGCATGAAAAAATAGTTTTCTTTTTTTCCTTTTTTATTTTGCAATTTTTGTTTTCTCATAAAAATAAAATAAAAAATATA
>JAHJDH010000023.1 GCA_018812625.1 Microcaldota archaeon
CATTGGTGTATTAATGGATATAGATAAAGACGTACTTCGAAAACAATTTGCAAAGGACTGGAAGAAGCATTACAAGCTTAATATCCTTGAGCAGGAAGGCTTCTCGCGAAGACAATGCAAAAGTTGCAACCGGATTTTTTGGAGTCAGAACGAACGTGAGCAATGCGGAGATGCATCATGCATCGGATACCAATTTATCGGAGATAGTCCGGTAAAAAAGAAACTTGGCTATATTGAAACCTGGAAGGCAATTGAGAAATATTTCACTAAAAATGGTCATGGCTATGTAACTCCCTATCCAACTGTTGCAAGGTGGAGGGATGATCTTTACTTTACTATCGCATCTATCAATGATTTCCAGCCATATGTTGTCAATGGCGAGCTTGAGCCTCCATCAAATCCATTAATTGTTCCACAGCCATGCATTAGATTTTCTGATCTTAGCAATGTCGGAGTAAGCGGAAGGCATTATACTAATTTTGTTATGATTGGTCAGCATGCTTTCAATACAAAAAAAACTGGCGATTTCTATTGGAAGGAAGAGGCACTTCAACATGATCTTAATTATTTGAAAATCCTCGGAATTCCTCATGATGAGATCATATTCCAGGAAGATGTATGGGCTGGCGGAGGAAATTTTGGCCCTTGCATAGAATACTTTGTGCGTGGACTCGAACTTGGCAATTGTGTTTTCATGCAATACGAATCAACTCCAAGCGGTCCCAAAGAACTTCCAACAAAAGTAATTGATATGGGAGCAGGCCTTAGCAGGCTTGCATGGATTACTTCGGGCGAGCCTACAAGCTACGAAGTTGTTTTCGGTCCTGTTATTCAAGGAATGAAAAAGCGAACCGGAATCGGAGTTGATAAGGATCTCTTTTTGAAATTTGCAAAAATTTCCGGAAGCCTGAATGAGGATGAGGTTCCTGATCTTGAAAAGGAAAAAGAGAGAATTGCAGGTATGCTTGGAATCAGCAAAAGCGAGCTTTTTGAATCTCTTGAGCCGCTTCAAGCTCTCTATGCTTCTGCTGATCATCTCAAAACTCTTCTATTCACTGTAACTGACGGCATGCTTCCAAGCAATTCAGGTGGCGGCTATAACCTTCGAATGGTTCTGAGGAGAGTATTCGGATTCTCAGAAAGGTATTCATATGATCTTGATTATGCAAAAATAATTGAAGCGCATGCAGATTATCTTGAATATATGTTCCCTCATCTAAAAGGCGGAGTTCAAACAACAATTGATGTTATTGCCGAGGAAGAAAAGCGCTACAAAGCAACCAAGCAGAAGGCTCGAAGCATCATAACAAATATGGTCAAACGTTCAAAAACTATCAGTACAGATGATCTTGTTACCCTCTACAAAAGTGAAGGTATTTCGCCAGAATCAATACTCGAAGTTGCAGATGAAAACAATGTCACTGTTGAGATTCCAGGAAACTTTTATGATCTTGTTCGGGAAGGTGAGGGCAAGAGCGCTTCTCCAAGCAAAGCTCCATCTGTGAAAATTTTGTATACTGATATTTCAAAACTTCCAAAAACCAGGCCTCTTTATTATTCAAGGGATAAGGATTTCACTGCCAAGGTGCTGAGCGTTGTCAAAGGAAAATATGTTGTTCTTGATCAGAGTGCATTTTATCCAGAAGGTGGAGGCCAGGTGTCTGATACTGGTACTATAAGTGGAGTAAAAGTCAAACAGGTAACAAAACAAGCTGGAGTTATGCTTCATGATGTTGGGAATCCGTCTAAATTCAAACCAGGCGATAATGTCAAATGTTCTGTTGACCTGGAGAGGCGTCTTGCAATAGTCCGTCATCATACAGGAGCGCATATCCTAAATGCTGCTTGCAGGTCTATTCTTGGTCCTCACATATGGCAGGGCGGATCAAACAAGGATGAACACAAGGCTCATTTAGACGTTACGCACTATGCAAGGATTACCCCTGAAGAACTTGCACAAATTGAACAGCAGGCAAACGTATTCATTATGCAGAATCTTCCCATTAAGACAGAAGTGCTTCCAAGGAATGTCGCAGAATCCAAATATGGATTTTCACTTTATCAGGGTGGTGCTGTTCCTGGAAAAGAACTTCGAGTAGTCAGTGTGGGGAATATTGATGTTGAAGCATGTGGCGGTACACATACTATGCTTGAGAGCACCGGACAGATCGGATGTTTCAAGATTGTCAAGCGAGAGGGTGTTCATGACGGAGTTGAGAGAATTACATTCAAATGTGGTATCCCTGCGATTCAATATACTCAGGAAAAAGAAAAACTAATTCGTGATGCATCTTCTGTTTTAAGCGTTCAGGAATCCGAACTTGTGAAAACATCAGAGCGTTTCTTTAATGAATGGAAGGAACAGAAAAAGAAACTCTCAAGCCTCAGCGAACTTCTTATTCAGGAAGAAGCAAAAGAAATTTCAGCTCACAGAGAACCAGTTATGAAACTTCTTGATCTTGATCCTGATTCTCTTCGCAGACTTGCTGGAAAAATAGCACAGACAGATCATGCTGCGGTGTGCATTATCAATAACTCGGGCAATCTGATTTGCGCTACTGGAAAGTCTTCCACAATTAGTGCCAAATCCCTGCTTGATAAAGTAATTGTAAAATTAGGAGGCTCAGGCGGTGGTGCAATGCATATGGCTCAAGGAAAAGTAAAGAAAATCGCCATAGTTGAACTATAGCATTTCTGGCTTTTTCAAAAATTCGAATTTACTTGGCTCTGCTATAAATTCAGAGAGAAGATCTGTGAATCCAACTCCAAATTTTTTGTTCATCTGTTCTGGAGAAAATCTTTCATTTTTGTTCACAAGATAGTTCGTGTTCTGCACAATCTCATGTTCTTCTACGTAGTAATAAGCAGCTCCTTTGTTTGTCTTATAATCCCCGTAAACCGATGTAAACTTATCATAAACTAGGTTTGATAGAACAAGTGTTTCCTCTCCCTTGTTTATTGAAACATGCCCGTATCCAGGCGGAATGAGAACAATATCTTTTTCTTTTGCATCAATGATAATTACATCTACTGTATCATTGTTGTTTCTTTTTTGCAAAATAAACATTGCCTTTCCCTGCAAGATCTGATATATCTCAGCATATTCCACCCCCTCTTCGTTTTTTGGGTGGTAGTGCCCATGAGTTTTTGCGTATTCTATTCCAAGTTTTTTTTGCGGAATCACTGTAATGTCAAATCTGATATCGTCTTTCTTGTAGATGTCCCTGTACATGTAGTAGAGCTCTCCTTTTTCTAAAAGCTCTTCTCTTGCAACATCTCTCATTTGTTCATATGTTCTGATATCTCTTGGGTGCTGAGTTCCATTGACGAAAATTACATCATCAACTAGTTCAATTTTCAAAGGCTCTTCATAAATGCTCCTCTTCATTTTCCACAACTCCCTTCATTTTTTTGAATTCCGAAATCGTTGCTAATGGTTTTTTTACCAAAAGCTTTTGTTTTTCGAATCTTTTCAGTACTAATTCAAGGAATATTAAGAACTCTGTTTTTTTAATACCCAAAGAAGCGAATCTCGTTTCCATTTTTTTGATTGCCTTAAATGATCCCATGAAAAATGACAAGTCCATCGAATCGTTTCCATTCCATCCTTTTACTTCACTGCTCAAAATTTGCCTTATCAGTCCAAGTTCTGCCCGAAGCCTTCTGGTCTTCGCACATTTGGCATCGACTCCACAATCCATATTGGCGAGTGTATTTGCAATCCACTCCCATTCTTCTGAGTCTAGGCCTTCAGATTTAGAACTCGGAGGACTCATTTCCTATACCATGATAGGCAATCTTCTTAAACATATTAGACTTCGAGGTGAATGTGGTTATCTGTGGGCGTTTAACAGTAAAATTCTGTAATTTTTCTATTTCTTTTTACTCCGTAATTTTTCCCCAACAAAGCCACCAAGCATACCTACTGCAAAATTGATTATTACAGATATTATCATGATTATTGCCAAGACCATGATTGCAATTAGAAGTACAAGCCCACCAGCAACAGCTTCTCCGCCGAATTTTGATACCAGCTCTTCAGGTATGATTTCTGAGTCTGTTCCCATCAGAAAAATCATTATAACCGTGAGCGATACAAGATTCAACATTCCGATCACTGCTGCCGAAGTGCTGCCTGCAAGTCCAGCAGTTATTTTTGATCCTTTTCCATTGTAAGTTGCTCTAAAGCCTGCATAAAGGAACATGGCAAAATAAATTAAATCAAAGAGTATGCCTGGAATTTCTGATATGATTGTGAGATCGGTCAAATTTACTATCATGAAAGTTGTGATTATCATAATGGTTAGTATGATGTTACTTGGAATTGAAGCTTCGAAGGCGCTTTTCATCTCTTTTTTGATATCCATGAAAAATAGTCTGTTTGCCATAATTATTAAATAGCCCCGAGCGGATTCGAACCGCTGTCGCAAGGACCAGAACCTCGCATCCTTGACCATTGTCTATATTCAGGTTCAATATAGTGTTAAACCTGCCATTGTAAAATTTCTAGACGACGGGGCTATTGTAAGATGACCTTTGTATAAGAAGGAAATTAAACGTTGTGTTTTACTACAACGATCTTCATTCCCTCATCAAGCACAAAATCACTGCTTGGGAAAAGGAACTTTCCCTCATAGAAAACAGAGATTATCGTATAATCATTTTTTTCCTGAATTTCCTGGACAGTCTTTTTTATCATGCTCCCATTTACCTCTTTTTCAACCATCTCGATATTCGAGTCGCTAGGATCCAGCATAAGTGATATAAGAGGATTTTGAACCATGTTTGCAAGCTCTCTGGCAAGAGTTAATTCTGGAACAAGAGGCTCAACACCAAGCCTTTCCATCAAACTTGAATATTTAACTTCTGAGGCTCTTGAGATGACTTTTTTTGCATTGATGTGCTTTGCATAAACTGAAACAAGAAAGTTGGTTTCTTCGCTGCCAGTTACTGCAAAAACATAGTCTGCCTCTCCCACTTTTAATTCTTCGAGAAGTCCTGGGTCTGTTGCATCACCGAAAACTACATGTACGTTAAATTCTCCTGCAAGATAATCGCATCTTTCCCTGTCCTGATCAATTATCGTTATCTTGTGTTTTTTTCCTAAAGATCGAAGAAGGGCAGTTCCAACTTTCCCCCCACCAAAAACTATAACTTTCATAGTCATCTCCTTACAATATAGCTTAGCAACGCCAAACTTGGGAATATTTCTATTCTACCAAGATACATTAGCAAGATTAAAAATGCCTTTCCCATTTGTCCGATTTCTGGAACATCTACTGTTGAAAGCCCAACATTGCCAAGAGCAGATGCCACCATAAACAATGATTCTTCAAGGGAATAATTTGCGATCATGAATGCGCCTGATGCAAACAGGAACAAAAATATGTATGTAAAGACAAAAGTTGCACTTTCAACGATCATATGTTCATCTATTGCTCCTCCGTTGATTTTTACAACTTGTACTGATCCAGATGGAAGAAATGCGCTTTTTATGTGTTTTCCAATTGCCTTGAAAATGACCAAAATTCTCCAAAGCTTTAGTCCTCCAGTAGTGGAGCCTACCATTCCTCCAGTGAGCATCAGAAGGATCAAAAGATACAATGAGAAGCTATGAATTATGGAAAGATCTCCAATTGCAAATCCTCCGCATGCAATAGCTGATATTGTATTGAGTACTGTGTTGTAGAACTCTTCTCCTCCCATATATGTGATAAGGCCTATTGCAACAATTGTAATCAAGACATAGAGCAAAAATTCTTCATCAAAGATTGATTTCTTTGGTATTCCCTCCCAAATGTTCCTGTAGAAAATAAAGCTGGTTGCTCCAGCAAACATCAAAATTGCAAGAGCAAATTTTTGCAAATCTGTAAATGCAAAGTCATCAAATGGGAAAAACCCTCCATTTGAAATGCCTGCAAATGCTAGGTTAACTGCTTCAAAAAGATCAATTCCCAGGAAAAACAAGAGTGCAATTCCAAATATTGTCAGAAATGCGTATGTTTTGAAAATAATTCCAACAGTTTCTCCAATTCCAACTTCTGTCATTGCCCTGCCTTCAGCTTTCAGGAAACTCGTTGCTTCCTTTCCTCGAACTACTGTCAAGATAAGGACAACTATCCCAAGTCCGCCAACCCATTGGGTTATGCTTCTGAAGAATATCATGCTATCAGGAAGTCCCTTAAGTGAAGGGAGTGCTGAAAGCCCTGTGGAAGTCCATCCAGACATGCTCTCAAAAAACGCATCAACAAGCGGAATCCCATAATATACATATGGAATTGTTGAAATCAGAGGAACTATTATCCATGCTACTGAAGTGAGGGTTAATATCTGGCCAAGAGTAAGAGTATCAACTTCCTTTCGCATTTCCTTCATTATAATCATAAATGATGAATTGAATGGGGTATCTGGATTCACCAGTGATTTGAGGAAGTTTGTAATGTTTTCAAAAAGAGACGCAACCAAGTGCGGAATTGCAGGAAATGCGAGCAAGATTGCAGTAATTAAAATCGGTATCCATGCTCCATCACCGACGTACAAACTATATACAATTGGGATAAGCATGGGAAGCGCTGCATAAAACATTACTGCTGTTAATTTCTTGAGGAACTCTGCCATTTGAATTATAGTTCAGATGAAACTTTTTTATCTCTTGAGGCTTTTCCTACAGGCCAATTGGCACAATCCAAAGCTCTCCTACAATCTCTTTTCCTGCCTTTGCAACTCCGACTTTGCATTTATGAAGGCAAATAGTTGCATCGGATATTATTACATCCGGATCAACTTCACCGCTGTCTGCATCTAATCCAGTTGGCATATCAATAGCTACTTTGAAGCCTTTCATTTTGTTTATCATCTTGCAGGTATCTTTGATTTCTCCTCTCAAAGCTCCCCTTGCACCAAAACCAAGCATTGCATCGATAATGATATCTGCTTCTTCTATTTGTGCTATAAGCCCCACACTGTTTTTTACCTGCTCAAGGTTTTTTCTTGAGGCATCTGTTTTTGGATCTTTAACCAGGATAATTTTTACCTGGTTTTTTTGCCTTAGATACCTTGCAGCAACAAGGCCATCTCCCCCGTTATTTCCTGGGCCTGTGAACACTATAATCTTTTTTCCTGTTCCAAGTTTTGATTCTATTATCATTGCACAATTTTTTCCTGCCTCTTCCATAAGCTCAAGAATACTAACTCCTCTTGCAAATGCTTTTTCTTCAAGTTTTCTCATCTCTTGGACAGAAATAAAATCCATAAATTCTCTAATTGTTACAAACATTTAAATATTAGGAAAGTTATAATTTGTGTGTTAATGGTGAAAATGATGGATAGTGGAAGGGATTTACTTCATGGAAATGCTCCTTCGAAGCAACTCTCCAGTTCAACCAAGAGTCAATAGCTATCAATTTTCTAGTCAATTTCTAATCAAAAAAACAACGAGGTGTAAACTATGAACTGTCAATTGAAATTAGGAAGGGATCTACTTCATCCCCAAAAGGAATATGAATCGGGAATTGCTTGTTGAAGGCATGCGAAAATTTGGTCTGACCACTAAAATTAGTGTTGAATGTCCATCTAAATTTTATTATGGAATTAGTGCATCGCGGTTTTCAGAGCCGCTTGATCAGTTCGATGTGCTGATGCTGCTCTCAAAATTAAAATCTCTTGGAGCAGAAGCGAAGCTTTTGATTTTTGTTGCCGGGAGATATGCACAGCTAAACGGAAGATCCCGAGAAGAATTGTCCAAATCTGAAGAGCAAAAGATCAAGATGCTAAAACAAACAAGCGCTGTTTTTGATGTTCCGATTACTATTCTTGGAACAGCTGATCTTTGGTACTATCCCGAATACTGGGCAGAAGTTGATTGCCTAAAATCCGTTGATGGAATAATTGATCAAACAAGGTCTGGGCCATTATTCTCTACTGTTTTTGATTCCTTTGAATATGAGATCTGTCAAGCAGTTTCTCCAAAACTTCGATCTGCTCTAGAGCCGATTCCAGCTCCCAGGTTATATCGTCTTTTTGAAGTTGCAGAAGCATCATATCTAAAAAAGTATTTTGGAGTTGATGCAAAAATAGGGCCTGGGGCAGAGCAGGAGTATGATAGTTTTATTGATGGGTTTATGGATATTGTCCAGCTGCAGCAGCCAGTTGATTTTAGGAACAGACCAAATTGCACTAAGCCAATTACGCCTTACATCGGAAAAGACGGAGAAGAACGGATTTTTGTATCTGATTCAAAACAGGATCTCAATGCGAAAATATCCAAGCTTGCCCAAAGGGCCAGCGGGCAACCAATTCTCTTTTCAGGTGTCCTAAACTGTTTTGTGCGGTTATCTGCTCTTGCAGTTGAGGCAGCAGCACTTTCAAGTTCTGCCCCAGTTAAATTTGGGAACAAGCAAGTCTCTGATGGACTTTCAGTTATCCAAAGTTTTGAGATGATGGGAACCGATCGTTTAACCAGACTTGCTCCGATAGTATCAGAGTGCCTTTGGGCATATCTCATTCGTCCATTGCAAGCTGAATTGAAGAAAGGGGGTATAACATTATGATAGGCATACTTGGTGGCATGGGGCCGGAAAGCACTGTCGATACTTACCGGAAAATGATAATCTACTGCCAGAAGGAGTATGGCGCACAACTCGACAGGGATTTTCCGCCAATTCTTATCTATAGCATGCCTGTTCCTGATGTAGTGGAAAATCAAGACAATGATCCGGAAGTTCTTGAGGCTTTGAAATCCGGAATCAAAAAACTCGACGATGCCGGAGCAGACTTTTCCATAATCCCATGCAATTCAATGCAGGGATTTGTTCCAGAGCTTCGGAAAGATTTTACTGTCCTGTCAATAGTTGAAGAAACACTTCTTGAAGCCAAAAAAACCAATATTCAAAACTGGGGCATTCTTGCAACAGAAGTGACTATCCAAAAAGGATATTTCCAAAAAGCATTTGCAGAATCGGGGTTATCAATAATTGAGCCTGATCCAAACGATCAGATCCTGCTCACGCGGGCAATCCGGCAAATCCTCTCTGGAGAAAAGGAAAAACCAAAAAAACTTCTTGAGGATGTAGCATATTCCCTGAAAGAAAAAAGCGCAGAAGCAATTCTTTTGGCATGTACTGATTTGCCACTAGTAATTTCTGATGAAATTTCAGGTCTGCAGACAATAGATACCACTGATGTTATTGCAAAGGCTGCTATTGACTATTTTAAAAGCACAATTTATCAAAGAGGGAATATATGAAGCTTACTCCAAAAGGAATGCGAGACATTCCACCACAAGATATGATAATTCGCGAGGAAGTTGTAGATAAAATCAGGGATATCTTCCGCAGCTTTGGCTACAGGCCCATAGATACCCCTGCAATGGAATATCTAAAGACACTTCAGGCCAAAGCAGGCGCCGAAGTCTCCAAGCAGATTTTCGTAATCGACGGGGGTGAATATGGTCTTCGTTTTGACCTTACTGTTCCTCTTGCAAGATATGCTGCTGCATGCGATGAGCCTAAGCCATTCAAGAGATATGCAATTGATAATGTCTGGAGAAGGGAAGAGCCCCAGCGTGGTCGCTTTAGGCAGTTTACTCAGGCGGATGTTGATATTATTGGAAGTAGCTCAATGCGCTGCGAAGCAGAACTTTTGACACTTGCATCAAGGCTTTGCAAAAGCTTTGGCTTTAACAAACCAAGAATTCTCCTAAACAACAGAAAGATCCTTGATGGAATTGCAGCAAAAATAGGGGTTCCAAAAGAGAAGAAGGCCGAAGTCTTCAGGATTCTTGATAAGCTTGATAAGATCGGAAGCAGCGAAGTTGAAAAGCTGCTTCGTGAACTTCTTGAAGATAAGACTGATGAGTTTTTGCAAATTGTCCAGACAAAAGGGAGCAATGCAGAAAAGCTAAAGCTTGCTTCTACTTATTCTGAAGAAGGTGCAAAAGAACTTGAAGAAATACTTTCCTTATGTGATTTTGAAATAGAAGTCGACCTGTTCCTTGTTCGCGGCCTTGGGTATTACACTGGCCCTGTTTTCGAAGTTAAGCTCAGCGATGATATCGGAACATGTCTTGCTGGTGGCCGTTATGACGAGCTTCTTGGAGTTTATGGTCAGGATAATCCTGCAGTTGGGATTTCAGTTGGGCTTGAGCGCCTGATTACTTTGATTCTTGAGCAAACCAAAGAAAAACAAAAAACCAGAACAAAGCTTTTTGTAGCTGCAATCAATCCCAAATTCTATGGAGATGTTCTTGCAGTTGCTGCCAAACTTCGAGAAGCTGGGCTTTCATGCGAGACTGATTTAATTGGAAGAAATATCAGAAAACAATTTGATCTTGTCAATTCTCTTTCTATAAAATACATGATAATCATTGGTGAAAAAGAGCTTGAGAGCGGCAAACTTACTCTAAGGGACATGTCTTCTGGAGAAGAAGAAAAACTGACTATTGAAGAAATTATCGGGAAGATGCTATGATTAAAATCGCGCAGATTATCGTTAAGGACAAGCAGGCGTTTTCACGAACTGGAGGCGTGCTTCGATTTCTTGGTAGTGCAGTTGATATTGCAAAGAAAATCAAAGACGACGGATTCAAACTAATTCATATTGTGGATGAAGATGCGCTATCTGGCAGCTCAACAAACCTTGATGTTTATGATACTCTTACCTGTTTTATCAATGTCCAGGTTGAAGGTTTTTCCAAAGATGATATGATCAAAAAACTACTTTCTCTTCGCTGCAGGGTTGTTTTTCCTCCTGAGGCGGTTGTTTCAAAATATTCTGAGAAAAATCTTCTTGTTGCAAAAATCAAGTCGGATTATTCCGGAAGTCTTGATGGTTTTCATGATGTAATTATTGAAAATGCGGATGATTTTTCCATTCAAAAATTTTCAAAACTTGGGAAGCGAATTATCATATATTCTCAACTGAAAACAAAGGAAAAAGTCTGGGGTAAAATCTCCAATTATTAATGTATGTTTATAAATACATTTATACACAATTTATCACATGAATAAATTCCAAATCATTCCCCCTAGTCTCCGCCAACTCCAACGTCCATGGTTTTCGAAACATGGGAATCCAAGAGTCGAAGGCATGATGCGTTTAGGCTCTAGAATTGAAGCGCGTTATCCTGATCGGGCGCCAATAATCAAGCAATGGGTCAGTGGTGGGGCGGGAACCGTGTTTGAAGACCCTGCTGCTGCTGATCCGAAACTAATTCGTAGTTTCCTTGAACTTTCAAAAGGCCAGTATCATGAAATAACTGATAAGATTGAATCTGCCAGGGCTCGGGATGAACTTGAACTCTTTCTTGCAAGCCGTGGGGTGGAACTTGTTGGCCGGGGTGGTAGTCCTGCTGCGCTTATGAACCATGATGTGACTCGTGAAATCCTAAGAGTGCTTTCTATTCTTCCAGTAAGCCACTTTGGTCATGATCATTTTACAAGATTCAGACTAGGTGGGTGGGGTGGAGGAGCAGCCAAATTCTCAAGGTATCAGGATCCTGAAGTGCATCTCTTTACTTTCGCAACAAGGGGGCCCTTGAGAAATCTCTATGCTCTTATGCTCCACGAGATTGGCCATTCATTTATCAGAACCCTGCCTAAACAATATCTTGAGGTACTTGATGAAGCTAGAAAAAAACTGCACAAGACTAATGGAATCTTTGGCGTTGACTACCTGCATGGTTCTCATGAGCGAAGGGGCCATTGTCTCTCATCTCTCAAAGAATTCGTCCCAGAGTTATATCTTATGTATGTTACTCAGGGAGCATTCACAAAAGAAGGCCTGGATCTATATTCCAAAAATTCTAAAGATGACGATCCACCATCTTATATCAACAGATATCTTGAGAACTTGCCCCCAAAAGATAGCAGGTTGCTCTCTGCAATATGGAATCTCTACAAGAAATGTTTTGAAGGGATAGAGTATATCTAGTCCCGTCTTCTTATTCCAAGAGTTTTTCTCTTAAGTAATTTTTTTACAGCTTTTTTTGTCACTTCTTTTACTACTCTGTCATCTTTTTTACTGGGGGATTTTTTGGCTGCTGCTTTTGCTGGAGTTTTTTTAACTGTTTTTTCTGCAATTGTTTTTGGTTTATTCAGGCTTGAATCTGGCGGTCCATCACTGAAAACAATCCATCCATTTGTATCCATTTGAGAAGGATAATTTCTTGTCGAGTGCTCTATTCCCTTCATCTTCAATACTTCAACCGACCTGTATCTCTCCTCTTTTTTCTCATCATACTGGTAATACAGATTAATCCAGCCATCAGTATAATTCTCAATTTCAAAATTTGTATATGGAAGCCTCTTCACATTTTCAGAAGCGCGATCCTGTGCAACAATGAGTGTAGTGACCCCCCATTTTCTCATATTGTCTATGAGTTTGAGAAATCCCTTTTTCCTCTCATCCTCGTTTGGGAAATGAAGTGCAATCGGCATAATCGAATCAATGACAACCCTCTTTACTCCGGTTGTCTGTATGATCTCCTGAATTGCACTGTACTGGTTGAGGACCTGATCGACCTCGTAAATCGGGTAATCCAGAATAATGAGCCTTCTGTTTTGTTCTGCTTCCTGCAGATCCCATTTATATCCGCTCATGTGAAAGAAGAAATCCTTTTTGCTCTCTTCAATTGAAATATATAGTCCTGGTGCTTCAGACTCAAGAATAAATTGGAGTGCCATAGTACTTTTTCCAGATCCAGTAGGTCCGCTAAGGGTTACAATGGATCCTTCAAGAAATCCCCCGCCAAGTATTTTATCCAATCCAGGAATGCCGCTTTTTATAAGTCTCATTTTTTATCACCTAAAATTTTCTTACCCATTTTTGCTCTTTGCATGAGATTTTCTTCAATACTTGCCATTTCTCCAGGCTTTGCCAATTTAGTCAGTATGTATCTTTTGTATTCTGCGGTGGTAGCTGACATTGTTCCAAGCAAATCATGCGCCTCATTCAACGGGAGCACGATCTCATCTGGACGAAGAATCTCAATTGTAAATGGACTGTGGGCCATGCAGATTGCACTAAGAGCTTTGAAATCTCTTGTTAATATCTTTAGTGAAATGCAGCTTGACCAGTTCTTGCCTTCCTCGCCGCCAACAGGCTCATCAATCTCCCCAAGAGCCATTACCACTCCCTGTTTTTGGATCATATTGTTGATGAATCCTGTTCCCAGTTCCTGTACCAATTCTTTGCTTTTAGCATGAATGTCAAAATAGAGCATGGCCAAGACTCCGCCATTTTTGACTGTGTCTTTTATTTGTTTTTCTACGTCTGTCATACCAATTACTTACATGTGAATAATTTATACATGTTTGCGCTTCCAAAATAAATTTAAAAATTAGGCAAATTTCTGAAATATTTTTCGAAAATATCTTTAAATAGGCGTGGTATCGTAAAAGTTAGTATGAAGAGTGTTATTTTATTGGGTCTTGCGACCATGGCATTACTATTTGGATGTGTCAATATGACCAATAACCAGCAGCAATATCTCTGTCCTGATGGTTCAACAATTGTGAGCGATCTGGCTAGTTGTCCAAAGGTTGATCTTGATCTGAAAGAATGTCAAGATGCATCATCATCTTCTGACTATTATGGCGATAGCGATCGGGATATATGCTATTATGATCTTGCGCTTAACCGCAATAATATCACATACTGTAAAATGATACACAATTCTGATTCATATAGCGATTATACTGCAGCCCGCTGTGGTGTTGAACTTGCTCTTTACAATGATGATATGGCATTGTGCAACAACCTTTCAGTTTTGTCCAGATATGATTGTTTCTCCCATCTTTCTACTGAATTAGATGATCCTTCTATCTGCCAGAACATCAAATCAATTCCGAAAATGGATGACTGCTTGTATGACTATGTCTATTACAATGCATATTACATCTCTGACTGGAGTGTTTGCGGAATGTTCTCTGGAAAAGGCGATGAAAGCGAATACTGCTATTATGAGGCTGCTTCAGACACGGGTGATTTGAGTTATTGTGATAAACTAACTGGATATGACTACTATTATAGCAAAGCCAGTTGTTATGGCGCAGTTGCGAAAAACAAGAACAGTCCATCCATTTGCAATCAATTGGGCACAACTGAAGAGAAAGACGATTGCTATTATGATTATGCAACTGGATATCCATATGTAGTTGATGTTTGTAATAACATTTCTGAAGAGTATCGCAAGGCAAATTGCATAGACTGGACAAATTACAGTTATTACTAACCTTTTTAATTTCTTTAATCTTATTTTTTATCTGATAATTCTTAATGTTGGTTTTATTCATGAAAGGCAAAAGAGATAAGTTTCTAAAAAAATCAAAGGAAAGCATAACCGAAGCACTCAAAAGCAGAGACATGCTTCTTGGCAGTGTTACCAAGTCTATCGAGGATCTTGATAAGACCATAAATCTTCTTGCCGAGAGGCTTGAGGACTGGTATGGGGTCTATTTCCCAGAGCTTCTGGAAGTTGACAAGCTGAAATTTTCTAATGCAGTTCTTCTTATAGATCGGGATAATTTTGACACTAAAGAACTATCTACACTCTTTGGCCAGAATAAGGCAACAGAACTATCTAAAAAATCCGAGACAAGTATGGGAGTCAAACTTCCAGCAGCTGATGTGGCAGAATGCCAGTCACTTGCACAGTCAATCGTTCATCTCGGGAAGCTTAGGGATCGTTTTGAAACATATCAGAAAACATTGGCACTTGAACTTTGTCCAAATCTTTCTGAGGTCGGAGGACCAGAAGTTGCAGCAAAACTTGTTTCTCATGTCGGTTCCATTTCAAAATTAGCACTTCTTCCTGCTAGTGCAATTCAGGTTATTGGAGCCGAAAAAGCTCTCTTTAAACATCTGAAAAACAAACGAATTCCACCTCCAAAACACGGTATAATCTTTCAGCATGCAAGAATCTCTGCATCTCCAAAGAAAGTGCGTGGAAAAATTGCAAGAACGCTTGCAAACAAATTATGCCTAGCAGCAAAAGCAGATGCTTTTACCAAGAACCAAATTGGCAAAAAACTCCACGAAGATTTTGATGCACGATACGCCCAAATCATGGCGCAGTATAAAAAGCAGAAAAAGAAATAGGATATAAACACGTATATCCTAAGTTTTTACAGTGAGGCGATGATTAATATCCGAATGCTAAGATCTTCAGAATTAGATCTTGCAAAACAATTCATCAGAACTATCTTTCCACGTGCAATGGTACAAATAACTGACGATGACACAATTCTTCTTGCCGAAGAAGACGAAAAACTGGTGGGCTTTGCTCATATTATCGATGATGGTGAGCGCGTAATACTCCAGGGAATCGGGGTAGAAAAGTCCATGAGAGGCCAGGGAGTTGGAACGCTGCTCATTGAACACACTATGGAAATGCTCTCTGAGATTGAACGTCCAATATTTCTAAAAGTCAAAGTAATGAATCCGGCAATAGATCTATATGCTCGATATGGTTTTTTTATTAAGAAATTTGGCACAACGCATGTGCTTGTAAAAAAACCAAACACATAAAAGAACATCTCTCAAAGAAATTTGAACGCATCTTTTCAAAAAAATAGTCCTAAATGTATCAATTTAGGGGGAATGTGCTAATCTGGTATGCTACCAGCTTTGGGAGCTGGTGATCCGAGTTCAAATCTTGGTTCCCCCATTTTTTCCTACTAATAAGAACATTAGTAATAGCAGATTTTTATTCAAATTTTGCTCAAAAAGCGCATTTTTCCCGAAAAAGTGCAGAATCCTTTTTATATCTATCGGAGAAAACTTATGCATGGCAACCAAATCCCACAAAACCCAGTTTAAATTAGAATCTAAAGAGACAAAAAAAGGGAGGAAAACGAAAAAAGTCGTAAAAAAACCAACAAAAAAACTTGCTTCCCATAAAAAGTCTCCAGATAGATACAGTTTCGCACACCTTGCAAAGCTTCTCACAAGTGGTGATCGACTTTCAATGCTAAAGGCAGTTGATCGTTTGCAAGGAAGAGCAAGAGTACTTGTTGAGCTTGCATGTTTTTCGAATTTTCAGTTCGTTAGACTAGCTGCAATTTCACATCTTACCTATGATGCGGACGCACTTGTTGAGATAGCAAAGTTCTGTCAGTTTTCAGATACCCGGTCTTCTGCGCTTGATGATCTTTCATCCAACAACTCTTCTCTTACAGAAGTTTCATGCTCTTCTCTTTTCAAAGACACGAGGGGAGATGCAGTTAACTTGATTTCTGATGGAGCTGCACTTGCAGAAGTTGCTTCCAAGTCTCCTCATAAGGATTCTCGTGAATCTGCAATGGAAAAAATCGCTGATAATCAAACTGCACTTCAAAAAGTTGCTGAAGATTCTGCTTATCGTAACATGCGAACTCAAGCAGTAAGTAAATTGTCCAATTCAGCTTCATTGTCCTCGCTGGTAATTTCATCAAAACATCTTGATGTTAAGAAATCTGCTGCGGCAAGATTATCTGATTACGTCGATGAGATTGATGATACTGATGCTCTTGTTGAACTTGCTAAATTCTCAAATAACGAGGATACGAGATATCTCGCAGTAGGCAGGCTTTCTGAACATCCTTGGGCACTTAGAACGATTGTCTATGAGTCAAAGTATAAGGATGCAAAATCAACTGCACTTATGCTGCTCTCAGACATTGTCTATGAAATTGACGATCCGGATATGCTAACTGAAGTTGCAATGCTCTCGCCTTATCAGGACTGCAGATCTATTGCAGTAGAAAGGCTTGTTGGCCAAAGTTCTGCGCTTTTGTCAGTTGCAACTAAAGCAAGATTCAAGGATTCAAGAGATCTTGCACTTGACAAACTTCAGGATGATGTGGAATCATTGAAATCTGTTTCAAGACTTTCCAAATATCAGGATACGAGAAAGAAAGCACACAAACTCGTTTCAAGTCCAGAAGTTTTTGAAGGAGAACTTTCCAGAATTCTTGGATAATTTTTTTCTTTTCTTATTTTTCTAAATTTTTTGTTGAGGTTACATTTCCTAGAGGTAGTTTACCTAAAGATTCATTTTTAACTACTTCTAATATTTTACATATGTATGCGAAGGAGCAGCTCGAAATTTCGTCACATGGGCGGACGAAGTCCAATCCCAGATCGTCCAAAAAATGTCCGCATAGGTAGAAAGTTAGATTCAAGTCCTCCAGGGTTTCGTGAATCTCCAACAAGGCCTGCAATGCCAGTTGTGACCAAGGATGGCCTGTCTGGAAGGCAGAAACCACTTCATGATACAATTCCGGAGATGAGGGCGGCCAAACTTCTCACAATAAAAAGGGGTCTTGAGAGCGAGGACTCTACAGAACGCTGGAGAGCTTGCACACACCTTAACACAATGATTGAAGCGACAGCTGGTGAGAAAGATCTCAGAGAGCTTGTCAGAATTGCCCTTGGTGCTTTTGAGGGCGAAAAAGATCCAAACGTTATTTTCACTTTACTGGATTGCTTTGCTCAGGCTACTAACAAAGGAGACTATCTGAACACTGTGCTTGGTGGCGTTGTCAAATGCCTTGATAGCGAGCAGAATGCAGAACTAAGGAAAAGTGTAATCGCGCTCTTGGAAGCAGAATCCTATATGGATAGGGGCCGTTCTCATCTGGTAGTTCCACTCCTGAAGCTTTTGTCTGCATCAACAGAACAGGACGAACAATTCCTTGCTGAAATCAAAAGTCAGTTTCTCTTTGAAGCAAACTGCGTCGTTCGTTCACAGGGTTGCAGGTATATGCTAAAACCAACAACTACCTCCACTGATTATGTTACTAAAATAAATCCCGCATCACCACGCACAGTCAAAGATCTCAAATCAGGATCAGCGGTTTTGAGAACGCGAGCCATGAATAAGCTAATCTCTTATGTAATCGATGCTGATTCTGCAAGAGAGGTACTGAGCCTCATTACATTACACGTGACAAAGGAAGCAGAAGAGATTCGTACTCATTGCATTGAAAAAATAAAAAAGGAAATATGAAAGCCTCAGGAGGGATTTGAACCCCCGGCCTACTCCTTTCTCGCTTTTTTAGGAAGCTGGTTTTGATCCAACTTTTCCTAAAAGTTGGTACGAGAGAGTCGCTCTACCATTGCTCAAACTTTTTAGTGAGTGGTTTTTGGTTAAGGTTTTTCCTAAAAAGCTTACTGAGCTACAGAGGCATTATGTGAAAATGTGCTTGGTTGAATTTATAAAATTAGGTGGGCTATGCAGATGCACGTCCTTCAGATACTACCCTGTTTTTGCCTTTTCTTTTTGCTTGTTTTAATCTGGAATCCGAAAGTGAAAATGCCTGATCGTATATTACTTGCTGTCTTTCTGCTGGTGCAATTTCTATCGCAACTTTATCTGCAATATCACCAACATCAGAAACTCCAATACTACAAGTAATTCCTGTATCTCCAATTTCAATTTGTGAGACATTTTCTCTAATTCTCTCTGCAATCTCCAGTGCTTTTTCCCTTGAAACATCCCTTACAATAACTGCAAATTCTTCTCCGCCCCATCTTGCAACAAGATCGCTTGATCTAACAGACATGTTGATTTTTTCTGCAATGGCACGAAGTGCTCTATTTCCTGTGTTATGTCCATATGTATCATTGATCCGTTTAAAGTCATCAGCATCAATCAAAATCAAATGAAGGCTTTCTATATCCTTTTCCATGAGATTTATGATTCCTTTTTTGAAATCAACTTCAAAGTCTGCAAATTTTGTCAGGACTGTTATTGCATCAAATTTATGTGTTAGCTGGAATGAAATCTGTGCAGCTGCATCAACAACTGCCTTTGCGCTCCAGTATGTTTTTGCAAATCCTTTAAGCTCAGAATCCTTGCATGTAAGGTCTCCTTCAAAAACAACCATTCCTGAAGGATGTACTGGATCTCTGTAATAAAATGGCATAACTGTTAAGCTTCCAGAGCGATCTTGTTTACTTAATGGATAAACATCACACCTATCACTATACATATCCAGATCTCCGAATATAACCTTTATTCCAAGATCCCAATCAAATATCACTGGAGCTCGCTCTAAAAATGTTTTTTCAAGAGCTCCCCTAACTATCCCATGTTGTTCCATTCCTTCAGTTGATTCATCAATACAAAAGCCCTGTTCGCATTTAGATACTGTTAACCTGTGTTCAAGCAGCCCACATGGCCTTGTATTTTTAGGAACTCTAAAAATCGTACAGAAATTTACGCTATTAAATTCTTCCATTAACCTGGCAACATAATTTCCTATTGTTGGAAAATCTTCACTAACCATTCTTCCTATCCTGTGGACTGTAGTTGCTGCATGAAAATCTGGAGTTACATCTACCTTTAGTCCTGGTAGATTGTGCAATGTGATCTCTGGCTTAATTATTCCCTCAGCTTTAGGTTCAACTGCCACTAATTTTTTAGGCCTTAGACTGGGGGTTACAATTCGTTTTTGCATCTGTAAAGTAATGGTGTCTCTCGTTTATAATACTTCTCTGAAAAACACCATTTCACACATTTTATAATCTGTTTATAAACTCAGTTGTGACTTTTCCCCCTTTTCAAAACAAAAGTATGTATTTTTTATACTTTTAAAAAGAAAACAGATGAAAAAAGAAAACCGATGATTGCGGTCGCCGGGATTTGAACCCGGATCATAGGGTTGGAAACCCTAGGTCCTAACCAGATTAGACTACAACCGCGCAATATTCTTTGTTGTGTATGTGGTTTTTTAAATGCTTAGAAAACCGATGCAAGATCGCTCAGAAATTCTTTTGGATCCGCTGCTTTGACAAATGCACTTGCAAGCAAAACTCCTTGCGAACCAAGTTCTAATGATTTACTGATATCTTCTTTATTGCTAACTCCCGCTCCACAAAGTACGATGACCTTATGATCTACTTCTTTTACTGCTTTTACTGAATTTGTTACAATATCTGGATTTGCTTTTGAAACACTTATCCCGCTTCCAATAAGCTCTGGTGGCTCTACTGCAATAAATGTTGGTGCATAATGTGCAAATGAAGAAGCCTCTTCAGTGCTTGCAGCGCACACCAAACTCTCCAGGTTATTCTCATGAAGCTTATTGATTATTGCTTTGATTTTTTCTTCAGAACCGATTCTTTTTTCTGAATGATTTACTAGAGATCCTTTTGCATTTACGAGCTTTAACATTTCAGCTGAAACTGATCCTGTATATGCTCCATAGCCTACATCATCCACATGCTGTGCAAATGTGTTTGAAAATCTCTCAGCTGCACTACTCAGATGAATTATTGGAGGACATACAACAATTCGAACTCCAGTTTCAGCAACTACCTCTCCTGCAATATCTGTCAAAAGCAGTGCCTTTTCAATACTGGCTTGATATGTTTTAAGATTAAGAACTATCATAAAGGATAAAAGCAAATTAGCTTTAATATTCTTTCCATCTCGTTGTTATTTTACTTATGCCGAGATCGCATAAAGCCTTGCTAGATAACTTCTGCGAGGCGTGAAACCCGGTAGTGCGGTGCTCTCGAAAAGCACTCCCTTTGGGATTGGGAGTTCAAATCTCTCTCTCGGCGTTTTTTCTACTCAAAAATCGACGTTCAAGAAATCTTATTTCTTGGTCTCGGCGTTTTTTCTCTTATCATCTTTTACCTCATTTTATAAATATTTGTTCTAAAAGACATGTAATACCTTAGGGGGTAACAAGTGATTTTATGAAATTATCTAGATTGCAAAATCAAAATAGAACGTCTGCAATGAAGAAGTTTGCAACTGCTGCTGTTCTTGCTGCTGGATTATTATTTTCTACAACTTCATTTGGGCAAACATGCCCAACTTCTGTTGTGTATAGCAGAGCAGGACAAAAAGTCGCAACTACTTTTGAGAGCGCAGTTCTCAAACAAGATCATTCAAAAACCAGAAGGCTTCTTGGAGCTTCCCTGGATACTCCTGTTGAGGCCAGGTCTTTTGTTCAAATCAGTAAATCTGGTCATGTAAAGACTGGAGGCATTGCTTGGTTTTGCGGGACATCTGGAAGCAGATGTGCTCATGACTTAGAACTCCAAAGCTGGGAAAGCAAATCACTGCCAGGTATCCAATTTTCAACAAAAATAATCCCAACAGAATCTGGCTGCAAAATGCAGATTTCTACATTTGTTCCAGTTATTGATGCTACCTCTGCTCATGTCCCAGCAGATTCCGGAATTGGTCCGCGTCCTGTTAAAAGCGAACCTACACCTGCAGAAACCCCTAGAGAAAAAATTTCCCATCCAAAGAGAACCCCTCTGCGAAAAGTACGTCCAGTTACTCCAACAGAACAGCTCCCAGTTGCCAGATCAATTGATCCAAGAACGGCAGAAGAGGCAGAGCTGGATGTTGTTTCTTCAGATAAAATGGTTCTTGATACTGATGGATATATCAGTCACAGGCCATCAGCAAAACAACTTCGTTCATTTAAGATGCGGGAAGAAGATCCATCAGTATTTCGTGATTGCGCATCAAAAGAACTTACTAAATCTGGATTTACCTGGGCATCCTGGTCAATCTACAGGAACAAGGTTCGTCCAATGCTCTCAAAAATCAAACAATTTTTAGGTGAATCAGCAACTTCACTTAGAGTTAGGAGCAGACTTTTCAAAGGCGGCGCACAGGAGGTTCTTGAAATTAAAGGAATATGTGGTGATGGTCCTTGCAGAAGACAAGCAGATTTTGCAAAGAAAGTCGGCATTTCCATAGAACCTTATATCCTCGAGGGAATCAGGAGCAATTGCGAATATGAGTTTGACCTGCCTCTTGCAGAAGATCGTAATTATGGTGATTTTAAGAATAGTAAAATGTTAGTGAGGTAATGATCTTGGACAATTTCATCCGTGAAATTTTTCCAATAGCATTTAAAACCCCTCGAAATACTATTAGTAAACTTAATTTCTGTTTATTTGGTGATATTTATGTCAATTAGACCTGGAAGAGCAGTTAGAGATGCTGATAAAGTAGCTTGGACAAGGTTTTCTAGAAGTAAACCTAGAA
Source organism: Microcaldota archaeon (assembly GCA_018812625.1). Lineage (GTDB taxonomy): Archaea > Micrarchaeota > Micrarchaeia > Anstonellales > Bilamarchaeaceae > Bilamarchaeum. The sequence continues at coordinate 21,998 of JAHJDH010000023.1, forward strand.
GATCTTATATCAAGGCTATGCCACATCCAGACCTTCATCAGTTTAGGATGGGCGCTATGAAAGATGATTTTGATACTGTTGTGCACTTAGTTAGTCAAAGTCCAATAATCATCAGGGACAATGCAATTGAGAGTGCAAGACAGACAACAAACAAGTTTGTCGAGGTACATATGCCAGGAGCTTATTATTTTGTTGTTAATGTGTTCCCTCATCATGTTATTCGTGAAAACAAGATGATTTCAGGAGCAGGTGCAGATCGTCTTCAGAAAGGTATGCGAGCATCATTTGGAAGACCTACTGATAGAGCAGCTAGACTTGCAAATGGAACAAAATTATATACTCTCTATACATATTCTTCAAACCTAGAACATGCAAGAACTGCATTTACGAGGGCAACCCGTAAACTTTCTGGCAGCTATAAAATTGTTGTAGAGAAGAAATAATCTTTTTTTTATAATTGTTTTTTGTGTTTGCTTGTGGTTATCTCTTTTTAAACTTTTCCTTACATAAATTACTATATCTTACGCCAGGGAGGGTGAATATTTTGACTTCAAATAAAATTTCAGTTGACGAACCACTAATCAGTACCGATGTAGACAGTCTTATCAGAGCCATTGCGGAGAGGAAGAAAATTTCTCTTACTGAACTTCGCAAAGTAAGCGGTATTGATAAGAAAAATATGGACAAATGGATTTCTGTTCTTGAAGATGAGGGATATATCTCTGTTGAATATGGACTTAGGGGGACCTTTATCCATTGGCAGGGCGAGGTGGAAACCGCCGAATATGTAAAAGATGATCCTCAGGAAGTTCCATACGAACAATATGAGACATATCATCCTGTTTCTGAGGATGTTCCAGGTCAGGAAGAGCCAGATCTACCTGAAACTCCAGAGCCAGAAAAACGCGATGAAAATGAGTTTACTCATTCCATGCCTCTTGAAGAAACAGATGAAACTACAGAGAAAACTAATCAATCTGAAAATACTACTGAAGTTGAAGATGTTGATTCAGAACCTGTGAGCGAACCTGAAGAAATTGATCCTGAAGAAATGCTCAGCGAATATCTTGCAAAAAGAAGAACTGGTGACGAGCCTGAAGTTGAAAAAGCTACTTCCGAGCTTATTACAAGTCTCGAAGAGGATGAATCTGAAGATACTGATCACGAAATTGACTTTAGTAAAATTACTGATGCTGAGCCTACTGAAGAACCAGAAGAGCCATCAGTTGCATATGATGCTCCAGAAGAAACACTCCAACCAACAATTCAATCAGAAAAAGTTGCTGCATCTGACATTAGAGAGCTTATGGGAACTTATATGCAAGAAATTAATAAAGAAAAAGCAGCCATACATCTTCTCACAAAAGAAAAAGATAGCCTCTACCGAGAAAAAATTGCTTCTCTTGAGGGAAGGATGCAAGCAGATCTTGTTGTTTTAACTGAAAAAATTATTGAAAAACAGAGCCGACTTGCACAGATCAAAGAACATGTTCTTGAGCTTCCAGATAAAGTTGATGAGGTAGAAAAAGTCCAGCAAGCAATGGACCAATTAAAAGATGAGAGCAGAGCTGCTCTTGAGAGAACAAGAAAAAAGACAGATGAATATATCTCAGGCGTAACTCTATCAAGAGATGTGGTCAAAGAAAGAATTGGAGATCTTAATTCCTCAATCGAAGAACAATCTCAAAGATTGGTTGAACTTGAGAAAATCAGTGACTCACTAGATATCCGGTCTCAACAATTAAGAAAAACTGTAACTGAAACTCAGGAAAAGATTGATGAGATCAATTCTGCAATGTCTTCACTTTCTTCAGATCTGGAATCTGCAGATGAAGCAAAATCCCATGTAATTGAAATGAGAGACTCAATCAAAGATGTCGTTGCATCTCATGGAGAGGAGCTTGAATCTCTTGAGGCAGAGCTTGATGACATTGCAAAAGTAGAGCATTATGTTGTTGAATATATTAGGGATTATGAGGCAAAAATTCAGGCAATTGAGGATTATGTTTCCCAGAGTGATGATGAGCTTGTATCTCTTAGAGAATCTTCTGAGTCCCTCTACATAAAGAAATATCTCAATGAACTATCAGATCTGACAGATGCATACGAAACAGGCCTTGAAGATGCACTATCAAGCGAAAAAAGCATTGAAGAGAAGATTTCTGCATCAAAACAAAGAATAACAGAGCTTGTTACTGAGAGCAAAGAAATGATGCGAAAGCTTCAGGGTGATGTGTCTGATTCGGATGATTATGGAACTGTTCTAACCAATGCTAAGAAGAGAACTGCAAGAACAAAACGTGTTGTTGCAGAAAAACAATCCGAGCGGGATAAACTTTCGCAAGATTCAAAGAATACTCGAAAATCAAAACGTACTGATGCAACAAAAGCAGCCAGCGCTAAGGTTAGAGCAAGGAAAAAGGTCCAAAAGAAAAAGAAGAAATAGCTGAGGGAAATTGGATGCAACAAAAAATGAAGAAACCTAATTCTATTCCTTTTAGGGCAGCAGTTCTTGCTGCTGGCATTAGTATTCTTACTGCTTGCAGTCCAAATATTCAAAATATTAACACAACAGACGTTCAAACAAAGAGAGTTTGTATCGCAGACAATTGCTTTAATGCAACTGTGAAAACTACCACTAAGAGAGTTAAGGAAGGAGACGCCCTTAAGACAAGGGACATTCCTGGTGAAGATGGTTTTATTGGATGGGGAGTTGCAAAAATTGAAGATGATGGCGTATTACTTTCACCACAGTTTGTGCAAACATTAATTCCAAGAGAAACTAATCCAAATGATCTTTGGAAGGTTCATTATGGGAGAGAAGTTAAGGTAGGCGAATTCATACATTCCTATTCGATTAAAGCCGAAAGAGGAAGAAATGGGACTGCTATAATTACTTTTTCAAGTACCATTCCAACCAGCCTCTCCCAATAACTTTTTGTAAGTTTAATCCTGATCTAGCTTGTTTACTCCATTCAAAAAAGAAGAAAGTAATATATTGTTTTTCTTCCTTTTATTTCCTATGAAATTGCTATTTATTCTATTTATCGGATTGATGGTTTTATCTGCCGGCTGTTTAGGCGGAACAAACTGTCCAGATACCAAGGACTATGTCTGCGGTGTAGACGGAAAGACCTATGATAATCAATGCCTTGCTGACAAATCAAATGTTAAGGTTGATTACGAGGGTCCTTGCAGAGCTTCAATCTGCGATGACTCTGATGGCGGAAAGGATACTCTTGCTGTTGGACGTACATCTGCAGAAGGCTCTTCAAATACAGATTCCTGTAAAGACAAGCTTACAGTAACTGAATATTATTGTGAAGGCAACTCGATCTCGTCAATGGCGATTCCATGCCCACTTGGTTATGTATGCGAATCCGGGAAGTGTTCTGTTTCCCCATGCGATGACTCTGATGGCGGAATCAAACCACTTGAAAAAGGAACTGCCAGTGCATCTGGAAAAACGAGCACTGATGAATGCAAATCTGCCGGTGCAGTGACAGAATATTATTGTGATGGCAGCGTGGTTACTTCAAAAACAGTAGACTGCAGTCTTGGCCAACAATGTGTTGATGGAGCTTGCGTAGAATATCCTTGCACTGATTCAGATGGTGGAGAGGATGAGCTTGAAGCTGGAACTGTTACTAAAGGTTCTCAATCATCTGATGATAAATGTTCTGGGGTTACTGCAGTAACTGAGTATTATTGTTCAGGAGATAAGATTAGTAGTAAAAAAATATCGTGTGCTTCTGATTTCGAATGTGTTGATGGAGCCTGCGTTGAAATAGCTCCTTGTTCTGATTCTGATGGCGGAAAGGACAAATTCACCAAAGGAACGCTCAAGACTCCTGATCACGAATACCAGGACTCCTGTTACAGCGATACATCTGTTCTTGAGTATTATTGTTCTGGGGATGCATATCAGACTGAGAAAATAGCATGTGGCTTTGGCTATGAATGTAAATTTGGCGAATGCAAAGAGCTTGATTGTACACAGGACATTGACCAGATTGACATCAAAGATTCAATATATGATATTGAAGATTACAGTTCAGAGACCCTCAGATTATATGTCGGAGATATTGTAGAGCTTGATGATGATCTTATCATGAGGCTTGTCAGTGTTTCAGGAACCCAAGCAACAGTCAGGATTTTCCAGGACTATGAAAAGTTCGACGACAATGACGAGGAGTGCGAAGAGGATCTGGAAGAAGGAGTCAGCGAAAATGATCTTTGCGGAGAAAACACCGGTGATGTTGAAGTCGACGCTGTAAACGATGCAGATGATTATGCTGATATCATTTTGGATGATTTCAAAGTAATAGAGGTCTATTCAGCAGAAGGCGAAGAGCTGGTATGGCTCGGTTCATCCTGTCCGGATGATGAAGTGGTGTATGAAGAATTTGACATGTACTTCCATCCTTATCTGGATACTGAGTCTTCAGGTCTTAACCTCGATGGCTATTCATTCTTTATACTTGGTGAATATGCCGATCTGATCGATATAGATCTTGGAGATGGAGAGATTCGCTTTGAACTTGACAATGATGACTATAGGCTAGAAGATGGAGATAAATTCGAATATAACGGCCAGGATTATCAGGTGGACCTGTACTTCCATGATGGCGGCCTATATCGGATGCTTATCCAACTAGACTAGAGCTTAGTCTGTTCTTTTTTTTCTTTTTTACTTCTTGCATCATCTACTATTGCAAGCCAGGAATCTCCAATTTTCATAAAGTAGTTTCCAAATGTTTTGCTTAGAGATATCCTCATTGGTCTGTATTTTCTTTTACTCTCAATATTAACTAGTGTTTCTCGCTCAACTTTTACCATACCAACACGTTTGAGTCTTGGTAAAACCCTATTGTAGAATGTTGCTTTGGATATTCCATTGCCTTTTACGTATTCTGAAATCTCTTCTCCACCAATGCTGATCTCTTTACTTAAAAGTGTCAAAAATCCAAGTGCAATCTCAAAATATTTTGGCTGGTATTTTTTTGAAAATACAAAATTAGCAACTTCCTCAAGTGACCACGCATTTCTGGTGATGCCCTCATGCTTATCTTGGAAAGTTCGAAGCTCAGGACTGTCATGGCGTGGCAGGTAAATGGATTCTGATGATGGAACTCCTCTTGAGGCGACTCCTTTTTTTTCTTCCATAAACTGTAAAATCAGAGAAAGATTAAATCCTTAACCTTGCGGGATTGGAAATAAATGAAAGTCTCGTTTTTTGATAGCGAGTATTTGAACTCTGCCCTAACAAATTCTCCATACATATCCTTTCCAACCTCTATTTTGTCCAATATAATATCTCTAACTATGACTTTTCCCAGTATTCCTATTTTTGATTTGGTTTTTGGAATCTCTTTAATCTGTGGAAACCAATAATTGTGCTCTCCAAAGACTTCTTTTCCTGATAGTATTGCAACATATCCCAAAGCAATTCTTTTATTCGTCACTATGGTGTCAGTAGCACTATATGCATATCCATACCTATTCATAGCAGATGTTTTGTTTGAAGGATTTTTTTTAATAAAAACTGGCAAAGGACCAGCAATCACCTTTTCACCTTCTGTCAGACTGAGTTCAGGATAGATCTTCAATTTGGTTTTTTTCTTTTCCCATTTTTTTATGTGCCATTTACAGAATTCTATATCGCTTAATGAATTCAAATTTACTATTTAATCACCGAACATGCTTACGCCAGCTGCAACCGTGCTTTCTTCTTCCTCTATTTTTTCGATTACTCTTTTTGCAACCTCGTCTGATGCAGGCTTGGCCAGATCGCCAAGTTTTTCATCTGCTTTTTTTATGAATTCTTCAGATGCACTGACATAAATGTAGACTTTTTCTTTATCTTCTCCAACAGCAGTGCCATCCTTCATTTTATAACCAACTCTGGCAAAAGCATCCTCTGCATATGGGTCTGCCTCTAGAATCTTTGTAAGTTCTGCTTTTTTCGAAACTTCACTTTCATATACTCTGTCCATTAGTCTTCATCTCCATCTGTAGGTATTTTCACTGCATTTTTGATCATGAATATCATGGATGTGTATGATAGCGGGTATGCAAAGAATATCGTTGCAATCTGTATGAATGGTACGAAATTCATAAGCCATACAAATGCAAACAGAATGTATTGTCCTACGAAGAACACATGTCTTTTTCTTAGAAATTCAAAGCCCAATCTAATTGAGCTGTATATGCTTGTTCCAAATGATCCTGCTAGAATGAATGATGGTGTAAATAGCATATGTATGATGAAAGTTATGAAAATTGCATATATGGCAAGAAGTGCATCCATGTACTGGTATGGCTCAAGATATACCATGTAAAGAGCAATAAATGGGCCAACCAGAAGGAGCCATAGTAATTCTCGGATAAGTAAAATCCCGAGAGATGTTGGTGCTCTGTCAACTGCATATGAATAGAATTTTGTAAGGCTTATTTTTTCTCGTTTGATTCCAGAATTATATGCCATTGAAAGTGCCATATTCAATCCATTTATGAAGAAAACAACCAAAATTCCAATTATTCCAATAACTCCCATTGTTGCAATTGATTCAAAGTTTAATTCCTGTCCGAAAATGGACAAGAACAGGAAATACAACAAAAACAATCCTATTGCAGCCAAACTAAACAAAAGAAACATGAATACGTATAATAACGAACTCCAGACAAATAGGAATGGCTGTTTTGAAACTACATTAAATGATCTTTTGAGACTTTCTATCAAACCTCTCACCTTAAAACCTTCACGGAAGTAAATTATTTAAAGTGAACACTTAGATGTGGTTCGGAGACATTTTATGAGAGAAGTTCCTAAATGTATGAGTACTCAACATCCGGATAATGTTTTTTCGCCATTTTTTTCTGATTCAGATGTTCTTGCCGGTGAGACTGAAGTAAAAGAGGCTTTTTTTGTATTTTCACAGCTCGGCTGCAGCGAACAGATGTGGGACAGTGAAGGGAAAGCAGTAGACAATCAGGTCGTGGAGAAACTCTTGTCAAAACACATGGATTTTTTCTCCAAAAAACCAATCGGAAAAGATTTTTACCTTACATATCGGGTTCCAAACCCCTCAGTTGAAAAAGATCAGGGAAAGATTTTGCTTGAGACTCTGCACAGTATCCCTAGGGCATTTGATGTTGCAAAAGCAGCTGGATTTGATAATGCTCCAATTTTTGAAGTTATTTTGCCAATGACGACTTCTCATCTTGAGCTTGAGAGGGTGAGAAATTATTATGAGCAGATAATTATCGGCAAAAAAGAAACCAAACTTGGAAATGAGCAAATATCAGTAAAAGAATGGGTTGGTGATTTTCAGCCTGAAAAAATCAATGTAATCCCACTTTTTGAGGATTTAAACTCACTTTCAAAATGCGATATGATTGTGGAGAAATATCTTGAGGGTAAATCTCTGGAATATCAGAGGGTTTTCCTTGCTCGAAGTGATCCTGCACTTAATTATGGCTCTGCAAGTGCAGTTCTGCTATCAAAAATTGCCCTTCAGCGTTTACATAATCTTGAGGAAAAAACAAGCACGCCTATTTTTCCAATATTGGGAGTTGGCGGCTCTCCCTTCCGTGGAAACTTTACTCCTAATAAAGTCAACAATTGCGGAGAGGAATACCCAAGTGTCCAAACATTTTCAATGCAATCATCATTCAAATACGATCATCCCTTCAGGGATGTTGCAAATGCTGTTGACATGCTCAATCACAGGCACAGATCAGCTCCTCTTGATATTGATGAGAAAAATGCACTGAAGCTCATAGAAAAAATGCGCATTGTCTACCAGGGCCAGATAAAAGAAATGGCTGATCTGATCAATGCAATTTCTGCATTTGTTCCAAACAGGCGGGCAAGAAAACTGCATATTGGACTATTTGGCTATTCCAGGTCTCTAAAAGGAATCAAGCTTCCGCGAGCAATCAAATTCTGTGCTGCTTTCTATTCTCTTGGAATTCCAGCAGAATTGCTTGGCCTCTCTGCATTAAATGAAAAAGAGTTTGACCAGCTGCACAACTTGTATGTTAAGCTTGATGAGGATCTTCAGGATGCTGCACACTACCTTAACAAAACTAATCTAGGCCAGATGCCAAAGACTGTTCAGGATGGAATTTCCAAGGTTCTAGGCTGGATTGACTTTGAACCTGATGAAGAGTATCGTGAAATCACTACTAATGTTTACGAAAATTTCAAATCTGGAAATCCGGCTATGTTGATGGAAGGCATCAGGGAAGCTGCCTGGAAGAGAAACTTTTTGGGTTAGATCATGGATTCTATTGAAATTCACAAGAAACTACGAGGGAAAATTTTTATTGCGCCAAAGGCAGAGCTAAAGACAATTGAAGATCTTTCTACTCTCTATACTCCTGGTGTTGCAGAGCCTTGCCTTGAAATTGCAAAAAACAAGGAGCTTGTATACGACTATACTTTCAAGGGCAATACTGTTGCAATCGTTACAGATGGAACGCGTGTTCTTGGCCTTGGAGATATTGGCCCTGAAGCTGCTCTTCCTGTTATGGAGGGAAAGGCCCTTATCATGCAGCAGTTTGCAGGTATTGATGCAATTCCCATTTGCCTTGGCACCAAGGATGAGGATGAGATTGTGAGTGCAGTAAAAGCAATTGCCCCTACTTTTGGTGCAATCAATCTTGAGGATATAGAAACTCCCAAGGTTTTCAGAATTGAAAAAAGACTTACCGAAGCTCTTGATATACCTGTTTTCCATGATGATCAGCACGGAACAGCAACAGTTGCTCTAGCTGGCCTTTACAATGCACTTAAAGTGGTTGGGAAGTCGCATGTCAAAATAGGAATTATAGGAGCTGGAAGTGCTGGATATGCAATTGCAAAATTGTTTCATGCAGCTGGGTTCACTGATTTAGTTGTATTTGACAGCAAGAGTGCAATCCACAAGACTCGGGATAATCTTAGTGAACACAAGCTTGAGCTTGCAAATCTCAATTCTTCTAATTTCTCTGGCAAAATTAACGAGTTTAGTGGGGCAGATGTTATCATTTCAGCTGCTATGCCAGGTTCACTGCCTCTTGAAACTATAAAATCAATGAACAAGCCAAATATTGTTTTTGCCCTCTCAAATCCTATTTCTGAAATTTCACGTGAGCAGGCAAAAGAACTTGAAATCGATGTTTTTGGAACTGGAAGAAGCGACTATCCAAACCAGATCAATAACTCACTTTGTTTTCCTGGTTTTCTAAAAGCGCTGCTGGATCTTCGAATTAGAAAAATAACCAATGAAATGAAAATTGCAGCTGCAAAGGCCATTGCTGATTCTGTAGGAAGTCCAACAAAAGAAAAAATAGTTCCAGATGCTTTTGATAAAAAAGTGGTGGGAAAAATCCACGCTTATATCAAAGAGTTATCCAGTTAGTGCTCCAGATTGCAAAAGAGAACTCCCAAGCCCACCACCAATAATTGCTGCAGCGAAAACGAAGTATGCTGCAATAATTAGTCCAATGAGAATTATTATTGGAGCAAATATCACTGCAATTGTTCTTATGGCTGTGAGCTTATGAACCTCTTTAAATGCAAGATATTTGAGGTATATCCCATAAAGATTCACAAACATAGTTACAAGTGATACTGGAAGAGTAATTATTGCAACGCAGCAGTTTACCAGCGGGATAATGGCCAGCCATCTTATTGGAATAATTAAAATACTGAGCGGAAGCACGATCAAGAATGTTGCCAGAGTTGGCAGGATCGATGCATTGACATGGGCTGTGGCTTCTGCCTTTCCACCAAGAATCTTTGCTACTGCATATTCAATCATTGAATACAGAAGTGAGATAATTGGTCCTAGGATGAAGAATAGTACCATCAAACCAACGATAAGTCCTATTCCAAAACCTCCTGCAATCGGATTTGATACTAATGTGGCTCCATAGATGAGAACGTATGGAATCAGTGCAAGCAGACCAATTACAAGTCCAATTACCTGCATCACATAAAGATCCTTTACACGATTTCCAATTCCGCCAATGTTTCCAGTGACTGTTTTGGTTGGATTAAAGAAAAATTCCCTCCAAACTTTTGTCCCTTTGTATGGGATGAAATCTGCTACCTTATCCACATATTCTGTATATTTATTTAGATATTTATCAAGATCAGACATATAGTACCCCTGCCATTAGCGCTATAGCACCAAGATATATCCCCAATATTAATGCAAAATAAAGCACAAAGCCCACTACCATGCTTCCTACAATAACGCCTATTGATCTGTTTCTGCTGAGTTTATGCACATGTTTGATTCCCTTGTATTGCAAATAAACCACATAGAACAATACTGCATATATCAAAGGAGATATGAAAAATCCTATGATTATTGCATATGATAATAGTACTCCTGCAGAGAGGATCATGGAGGCACCAGTTGAATTTACCAGTATTGACATTGTTTGCCTGAAAGATCCCTTTCCACCTAAAGCTCTGGCAACTATATAGTAGAGCGAGCTGTTCCACAATAATCCAATTACTGGAGATAGCAGGAATAGGACCATGATAACTACTGCGGCTATTATTGCAATTGGATTTAGGAACACGGCCAGGAATATCGTTCCAAATATTGCTCCATATATTGCCCACATATACCATAGGCCAATAATTGAAAGCGCTGTCCAAAGAATGTAAATGATATACATGTCCTTGATGTTGTCTACTATACTCTTTTCTTCATCAAGAACTTTTTCAACTTTACCATCTGCAAAATCTATCCATTTTGGAATGCTTGGATAATCAACCTTTCTTGCAAGATCAAAATGAAACTTTTTGAATTTGACAAAAAGCTCGGAGAGGCTCTTGAATCCTTCACTTTCCTTTACATCTGTCATTTTATTCGCTCTTTGATTTTTGGATCAATCTCAGATGGGCCATTTGCAGTAGCGATAATCTGCTCAAGATCCTCATTGCTCATTATTCCTTTTTGCACAACAAGTTCTTTAAGTGTTACCCCCATACGGTACGCTTCGCTCACAAGCTTTGAAACCCTAGAATAGCCTAAATATGGGTTGAGCGCAGTTGCATAGCCAAATGTTCTGTCAAAATTTTCTTTGGTTTTCTTCTCGTCAATTTTAGTTCCCTCAATGCATTCTGCGAACATTTTGTTGCAATTAGTAAGAAGTTCCTCGCTTTGGATAATATTGTGTGCAATTAATGGCGCGCAGAAATTGAGTTCAAGCTGTCCTGATTGCGCTCCAAGCATTACTGCCAGGTCATTTGCAACTACCTGGAAGCTGACCATGTTTACTGCTTCTGGAACAGACGGATTAAGTTTTCCTGGCATAATTGATGAGCCTGGCTCAACCTCTGGCAATATAACTTCTGCAATTGCTGCCTTTGGTCCTGAAGAAAGAAGGCGAAGATCATTTGCAATTCTTGAAATCGTTGAAGCATATCTTCTCATTGATGCAGAAAATTCCAGAAGATCATTCATATTTTGGGTCAATTCAATTGCATCTTTTGCCATCACAACCTTTACATCATTGTTCAAAAATTCAATTATCTTTTCTCTGAATTTTGGGTGTGCTGTTATTCCTGAACCTACTGCAGTTCCTCCAATTCCAAGCTCTTGCAGTCCTTTTGCTGAAGATTCAAGTGATCTGATATCTTTTTCAAGAGCACTTGCCCATGCTGCAAAAGTCTGGCCATAAGTAATTGGAACAGCATCCTGGAGGTGGGTTCTTCCAATTTTTATTGTTTTAGAATATTTCGCTGCTTTTTTCTCAAACGATTTTTGCAATGCCTTTGCTTCTTCAATCAAAGGTTTTGACAGTTTTATTGCAGCAATTCTTACTGCTGAAGGAACTACATTGTTGGAGCTTTGAGACATATTCACATGATTGTTTGGATGAATTATCCTGTACTTTCCAAGTTCTCCGCCAAGAATTTCTTCTGCTCTGTTTGCTAGAACCTCATTTACATTCATATGAAGCGGTGTTCCTGCCCCTGCTTGAAATGCATCAAGGATAAATTCTTTATCAAATTTCCCTGCAAGTGCTTCTTCTGCTGCCTGCACTATTGCATCTCCTTCTTTTTTTGGCAATCGTTGAAGTTCCATATTGGCAAGTGCTGCACATTTTTTGATCAAGATAACCGCCCTGATCAATTCCATGTGGACTTTGCTGCTGCTTAATTTGAAATTTTTATCTGCCCTAACGGTGAAGATCCCATAATATGCATTATCTGGAACGTCTATCTTTCCTATGAAATCCTCTTCGCTTCTCATGCTTTCAACCTAATTGCAAAAAGTCCAACTAAGCCCAAAAGAATTGTAGTTGATGCACAACACGGAAGTGGTTTTTTCTCATTAGTTGTTTCTTCTTCTGGCTCTTCATCATCTGTTTCGTATAGTTCTGGTTTCGGGTTTGTTGGTGGCGGCGTTACTTTTGGAGCATCTACTACTGGAGGAGTTGTTGTCTCTTCTTCTGGTTCAACTGGAGGTGGATCTGCTTCTGTTTCATTTTCTTCAGGCTCGGGTTCTGGTGCAGCAACACAACTGCCGCAGCTACCAAGTTCAATAGTTTTTATTTTTGTTTCATATCCACCGTAGCTTACAGTAACATTCCAGGTATCTCCGCAACCTTCGAATTCAAATACTCCATCGCTATCTACTGTCCCACTTGTTTTTTGCTTCCACGGGTCAATATCTTCAACTTTTACATATGCGTTTTCTACTGGTTTATTACTGCCGCTAGTGACTGTAACGCGTGTTATCTCCGTTTTTTCATCACATGTATTCTCTGTTTTCACATCAAATGTCATGAGCGTGGCTGCGTAGCTCATCCCAAAAATCAATAATAATGCAAGTAATATCTTCATCTTATCACTCTAATCGCAAGCATTGACAGCAAAAGAATTCCTATTGGACATGCTGCAGTGCTTTCTTCTGTTTCATCAGGAACTTCTACCGGTTCAACAATAACTTCTGGTTTGCTTTCATTTACTGTCGGACTGGTCTCTTCATCGGGAACAGTTTCTTCCGGAGGAGTTACCTCTTCTTCAGGTTCCTCATCAACTACAGGTTCTGGCTCTACTTCAGGTGGAGGATCTTCAAAGCATTTTTCATATGCAAATTCAATCTCTCTGCTCTGATATGCCTGATGATCAACTCTTAATATGAAAAGTCCTGTTAGAAAGTTTATTGTTCCAGGAACAGTCATAGTTACCGATCCGTCGCTGCCTGTTTTTCCTGGATTTGGAAGTGGTTGGTATCCATAATCAGTATAAAACATAACAGTGGATGCTCCATCAATAGGTTCATCCTCAGAAGTTGCTGTTACCGTCAGGTCTTTGGTCTCACAATCAATGCTAAGTTCAACATCCATTGTTGGAAGGCTTTTGCTTCCTGTATCCTGAACTCCTATAAAATCCGGATTTACTGTAAATGCCATATTTATGCTGGCAAGAATCAGTGCAATGACAAACAATTTCATATCAATCATTTGACATTATTTGTTTTTAATGTTATTACTGCAGGCATCTGGCTTGTTTGCACTCGATTTCGCATTCTACTTCATTTATTGTAAGCTCATCATTATCGCAGTAATACTCTTTCAAAAGTGTGTGGTCAATGCATTTGTCTAAATATATCCCTTTTATCAGACCTTGGATTGTTACTGTTCCTGCCTCATAAATATCGTTTCCGCCATCTGTATCTGTGCATTCTATTTTTCCACGAATGCATTCTCCATCCACGCATTTGAAATCGTCTGGACATGCATGCAAAGAACTTTTTGCCTCTCTTGCTTCACAATAATATTCCTTGACAAGTGTGCCAGAGCAGTTATCTACAAATGTTGCTCCAAAAGCAGTAACTGTGCCCTTTTCATGAATCTCAACTCCACCATCACTATCAACGCAGCTTTGATCCTCAATTTCAGCTCCTTCTACCTGGCATCTGCCTTTGTACTGGATTTTTACGTTAGCACATTCTGCACTGCAATTATTCTGGTAGGTTACTTCGTCTTCTCCACAAACTGGATCAAATTCAAGAGTGCAGACGCATTCTGGCTCAGCAGTTTCATTTTCAGTGATATTTTCTGTTATGTTTTCAGTTGTATTTTCAGTTATTTCACTGCTTTCGCCTACACATCCAAGTAGCAATATAGATAATAAGAGTATGAGATATTTCATGAATCATTCATCCTCTGAAGAATTTATAAACTATAAGCAAGGCCAGTATCCCTGGGCACAATTCCACTGGAGACGTTTCTTCATCTTCTTCTGATTTTGTTGTGTTATCTATTTCTTCAGTTTCGTTTTTCGGTTCTATAGCATCAGGTACAACTGTTTCTTCAACTTCCGGCTCTTCCGGAACAACCGGCTCTAGCTTCTCTTGATCTGGTTTGTTTGGAGGCACTTCATCATTGTAACATCTTCCAATATCAAAATGAATTTCCTTGTTTCTAAATCCGTTTTTTTGAATAACAAGGATAAAGAATCCTCTCATCAGTTTTACATTTCCTGGAAGCTTGTGCAAAATATATCCTGCTTTGTCTGTTTCACCAGACGAAATAAGTGGCTGTGCAAAATCTATGTATTTTAGATAAGTGTTGGCATCTTCAACTTGTTTATACTCTTCATCAAGTACATAAAGGTTGATGGATGCAGAAGTACAATCCACGCTAATAGAATATGTAAATTCTTCAAGTGAAGGGGTTCCAAGATCCCGCTGCTCATAAATGGTTGGTGCAACTACTGCAGCACTTGCAATATTAATTAGAAAAACAAGAAAAAATATTTTTAGCATCTATTCCACGCTTACAAACTGCGCTAAAAGAGCCTCGAGCTGAATTCGTTCGTTTGCACCCTGTACTAACCTGAAGTTATATTCGCCTATGATCTCAATGAGCTTCATGCGTTTTTTCTCTTCAATTTCCAGCTTTGGTACTTCGCGGTATATCTGAGTCAGTATGTCTTCTCCACTAAGTCCATATGAAATAATCAGTGTATCCAGGTTTGTCCTGGCATCATTGAAGTTTCCTTTGAGAGCACATTCGATCATTGTTCTAACTTCCTTAGGCATTGCTCTTGAGCTGATCTTGTGAACAAGCTTTTCATTAATGTTCTTGGAATGCATGGCACACCCCTGCAGAATATTCAATGCTTTTCTCATATCTCCTTCAGAAACATAGTAAATTGCAGAATATGCACTTTCATCCAATTTCAGTCCTTCCAGTTTGACAACCTTTTCAAGTGCTGATTTTGTTTCTTCTTCTTGAAGTGGCATGAATCTGAATACTGCACACCTGCTTTGAATAGGCTCAATAATTTTTGAAGAATAATTTGCTGAAATAATAAACCTGGTCACTCTTGAGTTTGATTCCATTGTTCTTCTAAGTGCCTGCTGCGCATCGGAAGTCAGGGCATCTCCTTCATCTAAGAAAATCAGCTTAAATGGAGCTTCTCCAAGAGAAACAGATCTTGCAAAATCTTTGATTCGGCCTCGTACAACATCAATTCCGCGCTCATCGCTTGCATTGAGCTCTAAGAAATTTCCTGCAATTGAATCTCCAAAAAGTTCCTTTGCAAGAGCCAGTGAACATGTTGTTTTTCCAACTCCAGGTGGCCCTGCAAAAAGCATATTCGGCATGTTTTTTGCGTTTACAAATGCTTTGAGACTAGTTACTGTTTCGATCTGCCCGGCAACTTCATCAAGATTCTTGGGTCTGTATTTCTCTGTCCATGGCAATATATCTGTCTTTTCCATCATTATTAGTTCTTGACCAATATTAATAAATTTTATCCGAGAGAAAGTGATCTGTGATAATATGGATCGAGTGCAAACAGGAATAGCAGGAATGGACGATATGCTAAATGGCGGTATCCCAGCAGGACGGCACGTGGCGCTTTATGGTGGACCTGGTGCAGGTAAAACATCATTTTGTTTTGAATATCTATACCGCGGGGCAAAGCTCGGAGAGCCTGGACTTTATATTACATTAGAAGAAACAACTGAAGATATTATTGAGAATATGAAAAGTACCTTTCCTATGCTTAGTGATACTACTGATCTTATTGCAAATAAGAGCCTTGAGATTGTAAAACCAGATAAGCTTGATCTTGAGGATGTTGCAAATATTCTAGAAGACAGGATAACTTCAAACGGCATTAAAAGAGCAGTAATTGATTCTGCCACAATGATCAGAATGTCATTTGCAACTGAAATCGAATATAGGCAAACTCTTTTCGAATTCCTTTCTCTTCTTCGAAATTTGGATGTAACTTCCATTACTACTGTCGAAGCATCTACTTCAAAGCGTGATGAAATGAAGTATGATATCGAACACTTTGTTATGGATGGTATCATCAACCTCTATAATCTTGATCGCGAGGATAGGAGAGTTCGAGCACTTGAAATCTTCAAAATGAGAGGTACTGATCACTCTAGAGATCTGGTTCCATTCAAGGTAACTCCCCAGGGAATCAAGGTTTACACTGGAGAAAAAGTATTCTGATTTTTTTTCTTTTTATTTTTGTTCGCCAGTAGCCGCACTATTTCTTTCACAAATCCCTATAGAATCTGTTATTGTTTGTCTTTCTGTAGGATCTATTCGCTCTCCAGTTGCAAGTGCTGCTCTAAAGTGCCTGGCACAATCAGTCCATCTTTGCTGTTCATATGCTTCATAAGCCTGTCTAATCTCTTCATTATATGTGCCTCTGGCCTCTGCTTGGCCATATCTTGATGGATCAATTTCTGCTGCTCGTCTGGAATGAGTTGCTCCTCCAGTTGTGTCGCCTGATCTCTCAAGCAAAACTGAAAGATTGTGATGAACAAAAGCATCATTATCGTAAATTTGAAGTGCTCTTCTATATGCATCAATTGCTGGTTGCATTCTCCCAGCTTCTCTATGATAGTCTCCCTGCTCAACATGATAAGTGTATCTTGCCTGAGCATAAGTCAATCTATGAACTACTGTATATGTTCCATCAGCTGTTGCTCCAAAAGTGCTGCTTTGAAGATCAACAAGTATTTCTCTTCCTCCGATACTGACGTATGGGACCATGTGAAAAACGCCTTCTGGCGCACTGCTAAAATGTACAATCAATGCTCCACCTGCAATTCCGATTTGCTCCAGCATTGGAATAAGTGCATTTGCAAGATCAGTACAATCTCCTCCACTGGCAAATGTCTCTTGTGCAGTTCTTGGCGGTTGTCCGCTCATGTCTATTGCGGGAAGGCCTCCTGCTGCTCCTGAATTAATCATTGCATGAAGTTCCTGAACCTGCTGTTCTGGAGTTCCGCTAAGCGATTCAACAAGATCTCTCATGGCAGTATTCATTTCGAAATGATCATTGCCCCGAGGAACTGTTGCCTGTTCTTTAGTTGGTGCTCGTGTGACCTCGGTTTCTCCAAGTTCAATTACTCCGGAAGGTGTTTGTTGATCTACAGCTGCATGATTAGGAGTGCGAATTGTTTCTCTCATGGGAGAGCAAGCAAGAAGTGCTGTAGCAGCGACTGTTAAACCTGCAACTGCTGCTCCTTGTTTTAGCTTACGCATTATTGGTCTTGTTTTCATATTGTAATAAGTGATACAAAGTGTTTTAAATAATATATCCGAAAGAAATGTTCTCTTAAAAAGAGTTTGCTAGGTTAATTTCTAGTAAAATTCTTCTAATTTAGAGGTTTCTATATGTATGATCACAAGAAACTAGAACAAGAAATGCTGGAATTTTGGAAAGAAAAAAACATTTACGAAAAAGCCAAGAAAAAGAATAATGGCAATGAGACCTTTTACTTTTGTGATGGGCCTCCTTATGCCACTGGCCAGATTCATCCAGGAACTGGGTGGAACAAGACTCTAAAAGATTCAGTTTGCCGTTACCAAAGAATTTGCGGAAAGGACGTTCGAGTTCAGGCGGGTTATGATACTCATGGTCTTCCGATCGAAGTCAAAGTAGAACAACAGTTGAAATTCAAAAACAAAAACGATATAGAAAAATACGGCATTGGAAAGTTTGTTAAAAAATGCAAAGAGTTCGCAACAAAATATGTCGGAATTATGGGTGAACAATTCCAATCCCTTGGAGTTTGGATGGACTTTGATACTCCCTATATCACTTATCACGATAGTTACATCAATGCATCTTGGAGCACTTTGAAGATGGCCCATGAAAAAGACTTGATGCATCAGGGCTTCTATGTTCTTCCTTACTGTTATCGATGCGAGACAACAATAGCAAATTATGAACTTGAGTATGATGAGGAAACTGATCCAAGTATATATATCAAATTTAAAGTAAAAGACAAGGATGAATATCTGATTGTCTGGACTACAACTCCATGGACACTTACTGCAAACATGGGAGTTATGGTACATCCGACTCATTCATATGTTAAAGCTAAAGTTGGCGACGAGATTTGGATTATTGCAAAAGAAAGACTTGATCATGTTCTTGAACTTACTGAGGCTAGTGCAACTGTTGTTGAAGAGCTTCCAGGACGAAAACTAAATGATCTTCAATATGATCACCCTTTCCAGGATAAAATCAAGAAAGAATATGATAGAAAGGTTGTTCTTAGCGACGAATATGTTACTCTTGAAGAAGGAACTGGTTTGGTTCATACAGCACCTGGCCATGGTCCTGAGGATTTCATAATTGGTAAGCGTTTTGGCATTGAGGCGTTTTGTCCTGTGAATGGCAAGGGAAATTATACGGAAGAAGCTGGAGAATTTGCAGGTCAAAATGTTAGAGAAGCAAACCCATCTATTATTGAATTGCTTCGTAGCAATGGCACCCTTCTCTATGAAGCTCGAATAAAACACAGATATCCTCATTGCTGGAGATGCAAAACTCCTCTTATCTTCCTTACAACAAACCAGTGGTTTGTTTCAATTTCAAAAATAAAAGATCAGATGCTCAATGAAATTGATAAAACAGAATGGCATCCTGGCTTTGCAAAAGAACGATTCAAGGAGTTTGTTACAAATGCTCCTGACTGGTGCATCTCAAGACAGAGGTACTGGGGTATCCCACTACCTATCTGGAAATGCGAATGTGAAAAAATCCGAGTAATAGGTTCTCGTGATGAGATTCCAAAAATAGAGGAACTCCACAGGCCCTATATCGATGAGGTCGAACTTGACTGCGAATGCGGCAAGAAAATGAAGCGTGTTCCTGATGTTCTTGATGTTTGGTTTGATTCTGGAAATGCCATTTGGGCATCTCTTAATCCAGAAGAGGCTAAGAAATATGGAGAGCGTGCTGATCTGATCCTCGAAGGACAAGATCAAATTCGTGGATGGTTCTATTCTCTTCTAGGCTCTGGTGTCGTAAGGCAAGGGGCTTGTCCATACAAACGTTTGCTCATGCATGGATTCTTTGTGGATGAGCACGGAGAAAAGATGAGCAAATCACTGGGTAACTTCATTCCGATCGAACAGATTCTAGAAAAATATGGTGCTGATAGTTTCAGGCTTTGGAGCATTAGCAATACTGTATGGGATGAGCTCAAATTCAGTTGGGTTGAGATGAAAAAGGCATCGTCTGATCTTAATATCGCTGCAAATATGATCTCGTTTTTGGAAAGGTTTTATCCAAAGAAAAAAATCGAGGAAGTTGAGCTGGAGCCTCTTGATAAATGGATGCTCAGCCGTCTTAATTCCACTTTGAAATCATTTAGAAATTCATTTGAGACGTATGAACTTAACAAAGCAGCAAAAATACTCCGTTCATTTATCGTCGAAGATATCAGCAGATTTTACATGAAACTAGCCAAAGAAAGAATTTCAAAAGGTGAAAATGCCGAAGCTGCACTCTATGTTGTTTATCATGTGATGCTCTCATCTTTGAAAATGCTCAGTTGTATCTGTCCACTGCTTTGCGAAAGCCTTTACCAGAGATTCTATAAGAAATTTGAAGGAGAAGAATCTCTATTCCTTCTGGTACTTGAATCTTCAAATGAAGCTGACATCAATGTTCTTTATGAAAAGCAGGTAGAAAATCTTAAGGAAGTTGTATCAACTGCTATGCTAGCTCGACAAGAAGCCGGAATCAAGGTCAGATGGCCCATTCGAACTCTTTATGTAGAGACCAAATCTCATGAAGTTATTGATGCTGTAAATGCGTTTGAGAAAACCATTCTTTCCCTTACAAATGTTAAGGAGCTCAAAACTCTGGAAGAAAAACCCTCTGGTGAGCTCTCCAGCTCTGAATTTGAGAAAGGTACAATTCACATTGATAAAAAAATCGATGAACAGCTTTATGAAGAAGGCATGGTAAATGAGGTTAAGAGAAGGGTACAGATACTTAGAAAAGATGCCGGACTAGTAGAGTCAGACAAAATTAAATTCACACTTGAAACAGAAGCCGAAATTGAGGCCATTGTGAAAAAGAACGAGAAAAAAATAGCTTCTGAAGTTAATGCATCGTCAGTTGTTTATGGCCCTGCAAAAGATCCAAAAGAATACAAAATAGATGGACGGCTTGTGAAGCTTTCAGTGCAGAAAGATATTTAATTGATGCATGGGGGTATGTTAACTATGAAGGGACAAGCAGCAGTAGAATATTTGATGACCTATGGCTGGGCGATTCTTGCTTTGGTAATAGTTGTTGGAGTGCTTTTAACTAGCGGAATTCTATCACCAAGTTATCTTGTTGCAGAAGAATGTTCTTTTGGAAACAATTTCCCTTGTAAGTTTGCCATTTACAATGATGGAGGCTCAACAAAACTTGGTATGGATATATTCAATGGGTATCCATATAAGGTCAAAATCATTGAAATAAATATTCAAACTACTGACGGACTTCAAAGCTTCTCTGGCTTTGCAACAAATGTTGAGCTTGATAGTGGAGAACATACAATCCCTCCTTTTGAGGCAACTCTCAGCGGTCCCGAAGTAAAAGAAGGAGATATCAAGAAGTTTACTGGAAACATCACATATGTTTCATGTGCTTCGGAACTCGGGCCTACTTGCAGCACTGCAGAACATCTAATTAGCGGAAGAGTTGTCGGAAAGATCATTCCACAGTAATTGACAGCTCCCCAACTTTATTTTCTACATTTTTTATCTTGCTGATCTTTCCAAGTTCTATTACTAATTCCTCATCCATCTTTTTTGGAGTTGTAACAACAACTTTCTCAAGCTCTGCATTTTGAGCTAGTTTGTTGTTTGACTTGTACTGTCTAATTAGTGTAATAACATCATTGAGTGTAGATACTTTTTCAACTTCTTCCAAGTATTCCTCTCCAGCTTCTGGCCAGCTTTCATGCTGGATGCTTTTTCCTGGATTGTAAATTTGGTATACTTCTTCACTAATATGTGGAGTGATTGGAGCAAGTATCTTCAGCGTCTCTAAAATTACCTTATTGAGGCAGTAAAGTGCTGCATTTTTTGATGGTTCGTCATTGTATACTCTGTGCTTCACATACTCAAGGTAGTCATCGCAAAAGTCATTCCAGAAGAATTTCTGAATAGCACCAATTGTTGTATGATATTCATATTTCTCCATCGCTCCTGTTGCTTTTTTTATCGTAGTATTTAGCCTTCCTATTATCCACTTGTCAATTGTGGTGAGTTCAGTCTCATCTGCATTTCCAAGAGTTTCTACAAATTTTGCTGCGTTCCATAGTTTTGCAAGGAAGCTTTTGGAGTATTTTATATCTTCATAGCTAAATGGCCTGTCCTTTGCCATAGCCCCGCTTAGAGCTGCCCATTGTCTTATTGCATCAACAGGATACTCCTTTTGGAGTTCTGCTGGGGAAATAATGTTCCCAAGGCTTTTGCTCATTTTTTTGCCATCTGTAGCAAGCACGTTTCCATTTAAGAGAACTGTCTCAAATGGCTTTTGTTTTGTTAGCGCAACTCCACTTCTGAATATCGTATAAAATGCCCAGGTCCTGACAATTTCAACTCCCTGGGGCCTTAGTGAAACCGGATAAAATTTCTTCATTTTTTCTTTATCTGGCCAGCCTGCAATAATCAACGGGCTGATGCTTGAATCAACCCAGCAGTCGCATGTGCTTGTTTCTGGCTGCATTTCTTTTCCGCATTCGCATTTTTTTGTCCCTGCTTTTTCCGGATAAAATGGAAGCTCATCTGCCGAAGCTGTTTTTCCGCACTCGCAAATGTAAAATGGAAGAGGTGTTCCGAAAACTCGTTGTCTTGAAATTACCCAGTCCCATTCAGCGCCTTCAACCCAGTCAATAAGGTATGTAATTCCAAATTCAGGAATCCATTTGATCTCATGCGCCATCTCCTTGACTGCTTTTGCAGTTGATCTAATGTCTGCAAACCACTGAAGAGAAGGAATCAGTTCAACTGGTCTTTTGCATCTGTCATGGACCTTAACTGTTTGTTTCAAGTCTTCTTTTTTGACAACCTTATCCCCGAGAATTTCAAGCATCTTTTTCTTAGCATCAACTATCTTTAGTCCATCAAGCTCTCCAGCATTGATCATCTTTCCATATGCATCAATAACCTGAACCAGCGGAAGTTTGTATCTATGCATCCATACAACATCCATCTTATCTCCAAAAGTACAGACCATAACAAGTCCTGATCCAAATTCCTTGTCCACTTCCTTGTCTGCAAATGCCGGAACTTCGGCTCCAAGCGGTGTGGTGATTTTTTTTCCGCTGAGGTTTTTGTATCTCTCATCTTCTGGATTGTATAATACTGCACCGCACGCAGCAAGCATTTCTGGTCTTGTTGTTGCAATAATAAGTTCTTCTCCACCAGGACCAGTGAATTTAATGTGATTAAGTGTTCCGTTCTTTTCTTCATCATCAAGTTCTGCCTTTGCAACTGCAGAGCCGCATCTGGTACACCAGTAAACAGGATATTTATCTCTGTAGACTAGTTTGTCCCCGTACATTTGGATTAATGACATCTGGACTTTTTTGTGATAATCAGGATCCATTGTCCGATATTCATATCTCCAGTCAGCAGAAAATCCCATCTCGTTCATTTGTTTTTTCATTCTGGCAATCATGTCATGTGTCCATTCCACGCATTTTTCCCTGAATTCTGCTGGAGGAAGTCTTCCGTATTTTTTTTCAACTTTGACTTCTGTCGGGAATCCCTGTGTATCCCATCCTTGCGGATAGTAGACATTGAATCCTCTCATTCGCTTGTATCTTGCTGCAAAGTCAAAGAAACTGTATGAGAGCACATGGCCCATGTGAAGCTCTCCGCTTGTAAATGGCGGCGGGGTATCAATAGAATAAATCTCTTTGGTGTTGTCCTCTTCATCGAACTGGTAAGTTTTGTTCTCCTGCCAGTACTGCTGCCATTTCTCCTCAATACTTCTATCAAATCTCTTTTGAAGCATAAAAATCAAGAAGTAGTTATTCTTTAGTTTTTAAAAAACCCTGTTTCAGCAAAGCGGCAAGTTTTATCCAATAATCTGCCCTGTTTTTTTATCTATGATATAATGTCCAGTAACAGTATTATCAACACAGTTATCCAGGTCAAAAATAGTTGTTCCCATGCTTACTGGGGGGCACCAGGTATATTTTGTTTCCAGATAAACATCCCAGGTATCGCTCATATTCCCTACTTGTTTGGATGTAGATCTCCAATTATTTATTGTCTTCTCTATTTTTGATTTCATAAAGCTGTCTGCTATGTTCTGTGCCATAGTTTCATTTTCTACTTCTCCTATTACTGTGAGTTCATAACTAAATAATCTCTTTTCTGGGGTCTGACCAACCCTTTTTGTTGCTCCAAAATAAAAACTACTCGGAATCGCAGGTGCAGATAGATTAACTGTGTAAACATTTCCAGATGAATTAATTATCTTCACATATCTATGTCTTTCTGGTTCATATGGATGAAGATAGCCATACATTGTCCATACATCTTCTCCTTCATTTATTTCAATATCTGTTTTAATCTCCCCATTAATTTTCACATAACTGCTTTGGTTATTCTCTAAAAATACTTTTTCATATTCATTAGGGTCAGCTTCAATTCTCTTCGGGCTATATTCTAAACACTCACTTTCCTGGCTAACTACCTCTCCATCTGGACAAACATGACTATAAGAAGGAATGGTGCAACCACTAACAAAAAGAACAATTAAACTCAAGATAGCAAGAACCCTCATAATCAGTTACCTACATCAGAATTTATATATCTTAATCCAATATATACTTTTTCTATCTCTGTAAGAGCATTTATATATGTGTCTAATCCTGATAGTATGGGGATGAAAATATCAAAATATCTGGGGAGGAAAGTTCTTAATTATTCTAAAAAAGGAGCAGCCAAGCTCAGAGACTTTAGTAAATATCTGTTCCTATCCACTGCTCTTGCTGTTGCTCCAATAGCAGCTTGTTCTGATCCAAATAGGCAAGAACAACCAAGACATCCAATAGAAGATACTGGACTTTGGGCAGAACCTTACTCTGGGCAAGTACTTCAGGACGAAAATGGAAGCTATTACATGGCAGAGAGACTTATCATGAGCTTTCATGATCCAGTATCTCATGAAGAAGTCCTTGATCTGACAAAAAACTTCAATGGGAGAATAACCGGAGAGATCCCTCAATTAAATTCATTTGAGGTTGAGGTTATTGATGTTGATTCTGCAATTCATGCAATAGCTGGTCATTCCAAAGTCAGAACAGTTACTCGGAATTATTACTTTGAGTCTAGTTGGGATAATGAAGAATATACAACTGGTGAGGTTGGTCTTGACAATGGATTGTGGTGGTCTGAAAAAATTGATTTAATTGGAGGTCTCAATCTTCTAAAAAACTCAGATATTTCTCTTCAACCTAGTACTATAGCAGTAATTGATGTTGGATTCAACCTTGAAAATTCTGATATTCCATATGCTGATAGCTCATATCATTTTGACTTTGGCGATTGGGATGTTTCACTTGCTCCACCATCCATAATCCAAGGGTTTAGTGCAGGCAAATATGCTCATGGAACAGCAGTTGCTGCATTTGCAGCAGCATCCAACAATGGAGAGCTGACTAATGGTGTTGCTGCAATAGGGAGCACAAAGATTCTTCCTCTAAAATTCTTTTCAGATAATCTATATACAGATCCTTCAAGTTATCTTCTTCCTCTGATGGGAGACAATTTCAGGGTTATTTCAGCATTAGTATACGTAAGTACAGTTGCAGAAGAACTTAACCTAACAACAGTTAACCTCAGTCTTGGTACTGATCCAGTATCGGATATCTCCAGCTTTAGTCAGCCTGTCATTTCCCTACTAACAAGCAAAGGAATTGCTGTTGTTGCTGCAGTAGGTAATGATAATGCTGATGCTTGCAAAGTTATTCCTGCTGCTCTAGAAGGAGTTATTTCTGTTGGTGGAACCCGATTAGAACAAAATGCACTGGGCGAGGGTATCGAAAAAAGATATCTCACTGAAAATCAAGCTTCAAACCATTCAACTGATGAGGATTGTCTAGAACTAACTGCTCCGGCACAAGATCTTCTCTCATTTAGTTATAATGGAACTCCCTGGTTAGTAGGCGGCACTTCATATGCAGCGCCTCAGGTAGCAGGCCTTGCTGTCTTGCTCAGGTCAGTCAATCCTGATCTGACAAATGCTGAAGTTCTTCAATTGCTTCGGAATAATGCTGATGATATAGTTCTCAATGATGATCCAGATCTTCCACAAGGCACAATCTGGAAAAGAATCAGTGCCAGAAGAACAATAGAAGCTGTATTGGGCGTTCAAACAACATGGAGCAAAACATACGAAGCTAATTTCTATTCAACAGTCCAATCAAATGGTTTCATTGCTGCTGGATCAAAAAATGGAAGATTTCACATCTCCAAACTTGATAATTCAGGGAATATATTATGGGAACATACACTGGAGTCAAGTACTCATGGCAGAGACAGTGCCAAAAACATTATTAGCTTGGGAGGTGAACTGATTGCTGTTGGAAATGTTGAGCAATCAACTTCTCCATCATGCTGTCCATCTTACGATGCCCAAATGATGTCTCTTGATGATTCCGGGGAAGTTCTTTTCTCAAAAACATTGCCATCTGCAACTGCGAGTGCAATTCAAAGAGTATCTGATGGTTTTATCATAGCAGGCTCTTCAGATGGCGGAATCCTTCTTCTAAAAACTGATTTAAACGGAGAAGAACTCTGGCGAAGTGAGATATACGCCGGACTAAATACTTTTGGCCAGGGAGTTGCAGTATCAGATCATGAATTTCTTGTTTCCGGAGTATCTCAAACAGATTCAAGGCACAATATGCTAATTAGGACAGACCTGGATGGGGATCCTCTCTGGGATGGTGACTTTGGACAGACAACATCTGATATTTTCGCCATAACTGCACTGCAGGATGGCAATTTTGTGCTTGCTGGAGCTAATTCATATGGAAATGGTCTTCTTATAAAAATCAATTCTGCAGGCTCTCCTATCTGGACAAAAACATTTGATGATTGCTCCTTTAGGTCTGTAGTTGAAGCTGCTTCAGGAACAATCCTGGCAGTTGGGACTAAAAATGAGGATATCCTAGTCGTTAGAACTGATGCTGATGGCACTACCATCTGGGAAAAAACTTTTGATGGTGGTAGTTCTGATTATGGTTATTCTATAACTGCAACTACTGACAATGGCTCAATAATTTCCGGGTCTTCAGATGATTCTGGTCGTTTGATTAGATTGAATGAAGAAGGAGAAATATAAATGAAAAAAGAAATTATGCTATTCGATCTTCTGAAGTTTTATGTGGAGTTAAATCCATATAACCTGCTCTGAGAAGTCTTCTCATCATTGCCTGTGTGATCATTGAACTTGCGATTGCATCACCGGTAGTTCCACTCATCTTTCCAAGTTCTATCATAGCTCCTTCAGTACTTCCAGCAATGCTTGCCAGATATGCAAAATATTCAGTGTCTCTAATTTCGCCCTCGCTCATTCCCTGCTGCTGCATTTTCCTTAGTTTATCTAGCGCATCTCTAGCTCTTTCTTGAGCAGCAGTTCTAGTTGCTGAGCCTGCTGGGTCAGTCAGGCTTTGAATATCAATGTCTGGTGTTTCTGTATCCTGCTCTTCTGCAGCTTCTTGTATGTTTAATTGCAGCTCCCAATTCATAAGCATCTGTGGATCAAATACTCCTGATTCACGCATGTAATCAATGAGTCTTCTTTGTTTTTCTATGGGGAGTTGTTCAGTCCTATCTTTAATTTCTCCTTCTCTCTCTCGAGCGTATGCTCGTCTCTCATCAGTATCCTCTATTGTTTCTGCTGCACGAGTATAATTTCTTCCTGCTTCAACTATAAGTTCCTGTCCTGGGACTTCTTCCTCCGTAGTCTCTGCGTTTTCTATAATCCCAGCCCCAGCTTCTAGCTGAATGCCTCCTAATCTCACACGAAATTCTCTTATACATCTATCCCAGAGTTGCTGAGGATCAATATCTATTCCTTGGATTCTTTGATCAAATTCCTGCCTGCTTCCTTCATCATCTTGAGCAGCAAAAGCAACGAGTTCCGGTAAAAGTGGCACAACTTCTTCAGGTAGTTCTTCTTGTTTGAGAGCTGCAACTGCCTCATCTCTTGCTTGTGCACGCATTCTTTCTACTTCTACTGAACTTTGTCCAAAAGCAACATCAGGAGTAACCTCTACCTGCTCTCCACCTTCAACAGTCTCTCTGCATTCCTGGTATCTTGTAGTAAAAGTTTCCCAAAGTTCATCTGGACTATTTTGGATTCCAGAGCTCTGGAGCCTTGCATTAAATCCTTCTCTCTCTTCCCTAGCTACAAAACCCATCAAAACATTCAGGTCAGTAGGACGTGCGTCTTCCATCTCTCTTCTTGTAAGTGGATCAGCATCAGCTGGTATTGGAGTATATTGCAAAGGCTGCATTGCACCTTGCTGCATCTGGTCTCTGATTTGCTGGACTGCCATTTCAGTTGCTTGTGCTACTATAACTTGAGGTCCTGGTGTAACTTCTCCTTCTTCGCTTGCTCGTGCTCTTCCGATTACCATAAATAGAATTTAAGAAGAAAAATTAAAAAATAGGCTTATTTTTATGCTCGAGGAGCAACAGGGATTGTGTGTTCATTTGATGGTTCTTTTAGAACATACATGTTCGCCTCACCAACTTCATCTCCTGTTTTTGATGCGCCAAAGACAAGGTATTCCCCATTTTCTCTTGGAGTAGTTGCCCTTCCCTGGCTGTCTATTGGAATGACAAGAACATCTGTATAATTGACAGTTTCTCCATCTCTTTCAATTGTTCCCCTGTCAATTACAAGTTTTACTCTATTAACCTGGTGATCTACGTTTGTCCTGATAAAACTAACAAAGTCATTGAGGTCTACTCCCATTGGGTCAGCCTGTGTTGGAATGACTATTGTTAAACCTCTAGTGTCTGTTTCATTGTTTAATCCAACAATAAATGACGAATCTCTAGGTACTGTTGATCCATTTCTATATTCTGGATCTCTTTCAGTTGGCTGATGCTCTGTACCTCTGTATTGCTCAGAGTCACTGTCCATAGCAGATAGTGCCCGTTCAAGAGGAACTACCAAAATGTTTCTTCCTCCGATTCTTCTTACTGCGGCATGGGCAGTTCTAGGTGTAAGTAAAGTTCCTAATCCTGCACTGATTGCAGCACCCATCGCAAGCGCAGTTCCTCCTACTCTGAAGAATGCTCTTCTACTCATCTCACTGGGCTTCTCAGCAGCGTTCCGTCCAGTTTTTTTATCTTGATTTCGTATCATACTATCCCCTCCCATTACTATTAGAGTATAGTAATCCTTAAAAATAGTAGTTTTTACCTGTTTTTTTGATTTTTTGTGATCTTACACACATCTACGGGATCCCTTTCATACAAAATCAAACATTAATCTTCATTCCATCTTTTGCAGCAATTGTTTGAACGCTGCTTTGCTCTTCAATTTTTTCTGCTTCTTTTGTTGGACCGTTTCGAAGCATCTTCATTCCAAGATGTGTTATCACTGCTTTTGCTGGTTTTGCTATTTTCAAAATCTTTGCAACATCACTGCTTGTCAAGTGGCCATGATACTTATCATTCTCTGGCTTGATGCAATTCACGATGAGAACCTCGCATCCTGAAAATACTTCTCCATAGCTTTCATCAAATTCAGTATCTGAAATATATCCTATTTTTTTACCATCCATAACAATAATAAAACCAAAATTAGGTTCTTCATCATGAGTCATCTTGATAATTTCAATTTCGAATTCTCCTTTTTTTGTAGTGAATTTTTTCTTTTCTCCAAACTCAACTTCATACACTTCATCCACTTTCTCAAGATGCCAAGGGCTGATTCCGTTTTCCTCAATCATTTTTGAAGTTGATATCACAATCCCATTTTTTTTCAAGCAATAATGGCTCATGCCCTCAACTAGAACTTGCGCGTCATTTACATGGTCTGTGTGATTGTGGGTTACAATAATGCAATCAAGACTAAGCGGATCCTGCTTGTTCTTTACTGATTGGATCAGGGCACCAGGGCCTGGATCAACATGGATGTTAGCAGATCTCGAATTTATCCGGAATCCGCCGGTGGCCCTGACCTGTTTGATAAGGTTAATTCTGCCGCCGCCTGTTCCAAGAAAAACAATCTCCATAAGAAGACATGGATTAAAATTATTTAAGTACCTTCACCTTTTTGCAAAACATACAAACTTCATCAGAACAGGGTTCACCGCAACTTTTGCAGCTTTCAAGCTTGGCATTAACTGAATACTTTGCGCGAAGTGCATCTTCCATTTCAATAAAACTATTTAAAATCCTGAACTTGGTTCCTGGATATTTTTCTTCTGTTTCATTGAGAATTTTTCTAACCTGTCCTCTGAATGCAAAACCTGCATATGGGCAGTCCATGTTATCAAGTTCAATTCCATTTACCATGCAGTATATTGCTATTTCTTTTTCCGGAGTTCTCATGAATGGTCTAATTCTTCGAATGAACTTGCTGCTCTGGCTAATTGGCTCTAAATATCTTGCAAGCCTTGCTGGTTCATTTCGCATGATGTTCATGAAAACTGTTTGTGCAACATCATCAAGGTTATGTCCTGTTGCAAGCTTGTTTGCACCTGCTTCGCGAGATCCTTTATTGAGTAAATATCTTCGAAGAACTCCACAATGGCTGCAAGGCACCCCATCTTTTTTTGTTTTGACAATCTCATCCAGGTCCATTTCAGCTGCTTCTTTGAAACTCAAAACCACATGCTCAACACCATGCTTTTCGCATTCGCGCTTTGCAGTTTTGAGTGTCTTTTCTCTATATCCTTTAATTCCCTCATTAATTGTGATTGCAACAAGTTCCATTGGAAGTTTTTCTTTCAATTGCACCATAGACTGAAGGAGTGCGCAGCTGTCTTTTCCACCAGACAGTCCTATTGCAATCCTGTCTCCTGCCTTGAGCATTGAAAATTCGCGGATGGTTTTTCTAAATCGCTTGTCAAACATCTGCAAAAAATGCTTTTTGCAAAGATGTTTCTTGGAATATTGAAGAAAGACTACTGCAACTTTTCCGCAAAAACAATTAGCCACCAAAAACTACCTTTATTATTTCGACTTTATCTGCAGAGCCGACTTCGGTTGTTTCTGCACTAAGTTCTCCATTTACCTTTATCACAACCTCTTCTCGCATAACTTTGAGTTCTTTTAGCAGTTGCTCTATGGTTCCCTGGTATTCCATTTCCATTTTCTTATTGTCCAGAACAAGTTCCATACTGATCATGCTTTGTTTGCTCTTGCAGCATCTTCAATTACTACTTCGGCAATTTTTACAACTATCTCAAGTCTGTTTCTTGCTTCGCTATCACATGTTAAGCAAGTTTCTATTGTTTTTAGTGCTCCAACTGGATCGCGTTTTGCAATTTCTCCAAGCGAAAGCGTTGCATACATTTCAACAGATTTATCTCCTGAGCCAAGACATCCAATTAGTTTTTCTGCTGTTTTGTCCAAATACGGATTGAGTACTGTTCGATTCGGAATCTCAGATTCCTTGAGAGCGCTATATATCATAGCAGCACTCATGCTTTGAACCACAACACACTCATCCTCAAGAGCATCGCTAAGATCTGGAAGTGCGCTAGTTCCCAAATGCCCTAGTGCATATACAGTACTCCATCTGATTATTTGCTCATCATCATGTAGAGTTTCTTTTAGTATTGCGCGGGCTTGCTCAGTTGTTACTTTTCCTTCTTTGAAATTGTGGCTAATGTCCATTATTGCTTCTAATCGTTTTAGTACGGTTCCATTAGTTATTTTTTGAATTGTATCAATAAGAGGTTTTTTTAGTGCTGCATACGGTCCATCTTGTGGCCCATCATGACGTTTCCCGTTTTTAAGAAGCATAAAAACAATATATAATGCGTAAGATAAAAAAAGGGTGTTGTTCTAACATTAAGTCATGAAAATTACTGCTCTTTGGGCAAGAGAAATTCTTGATTCTAGGGGAAATCCGACTGTAGAAGTGGATATTTTTACTGAAAATGCAATGGGCAGCGCAGCTGCACCAAGCGGAGCATCAACAGGTATCCATGAGGCTGTTGAACTTCGTGATGGGGGTCATCGGTATCTGGGCAAAGGCGTTCTAAAAGCAGTAAACAATGTCAACACAATAATAGCACCTGCTCTGATAGGCCATGAACTCACTTCAAGAGAAGTTGACAAGAAACTCATAGCACTTGATGGAACAGAAAATAAAAGCAATCTTGGAGCAAATGCTATGGTTGCAACCTCTGTTGCAGCACTTCGGCTCGAAGCATCATCCAAAGGAAAAATGCTCCATGAAAACTTCGGCGGAGTTCAAATTCCTCATGCAATGTTCAATATTATAAACGGCGGGAAGCACGCAGGAAATCAGCTGGCAATACAAGAATTCATGATTATTCCAGAGGCAGAAAACTTTTCAGAACGTCTTAGGATGGCTAGTGAAATTTACCATATTCTTGGGGCAATGCTTGTCAAAAAGTATGGGGCATCTGCACGAAATGTCGGAGATGAAGGGGGGTTTGCACCCTCGATTGGAAATACCTACGAAGCATTTGATGCAATTTCTGCTGCTGTTGAAGAAGCTGGATATGAAAAATCATGCGGCTATGCAATTGATGCTGCTGCCTCATCATTTTATTCTAATGAAAAATACTCAATAGATGGAAAAATACTATCTGAAAATGAACTTGTTGATTATTACACTGATCTTGCGAAGGCTTACCCTATTGTCAGCATTGAAGATCCATTCTACGAAGAAAGTTTCCAGGCATTTTCAGCTTTGAACAAAGAGCTTCCTAATATTCAGGTTGTTGGCGATGATCTGGTCGTAACTAATGTAGCGAGGCTTAGGCGGGCAATTGAAGTAGATGCAATCTCAGCACTTTTGCTTAAGGTGAATCAGGTCGGAACAGTTACTGAGGCAATGGATGCAGTTCGGTTATGTCGAGAAAACAAGCTCAACATCATTGTCAGTCACAGATCTGGTGAAACTGAAGATTCATTTATCGCTGATTTTGCAGTTGGAATAAATGCAGGCCAGATAAAAACAGGTGCACCTGCCCGCGGAGAGCGCACATCAAAATACAACCAGCTTTTGAGACTTGAAGAGCGAATTAGTGCCAGTGGTGAATTGTAGTGCCTGATTGCAAGGGTTAAAAACATACCTCTAATAACAGTATATCATAAGTGACCATTATGGCTGAGCGAAAATCCAATCCTACAGACGCAAAAACATATTACCAGATGGGTAATGACTACTATGAAAAAGGGGATTATGATCGAGCAATCGAAAACTATAACATGGCAATTTTACTTAATCCTATTTTCTCAGAGGCATATTTCAACAGAGCATTGTCTTATTATCAGCTAAAAAACTTTGACAAATCCATTGCAGACTATACAAAGTCCATGGAACTGGATCCTCAGAATCCAATCATATACAATAACCGTGGAGATGCATTTTACAGGAAGCAGGACTTCCAAAGTGCAGTAAAAGATTATGACAAGGCCATTTCTCTAAATCCAAATTATCTCAAAGCATTCTACAATAGGGGTCTTTCGTATGCCTCTATTGAAGAATATGAAAAAGCAGTTGAGGACTTTTCAAAAGTTATCAAGCTCAAGGAAGATTTTGCAGAAGCATATCATCTTCGTGGACTTGCATATGAATATGCAGGAACCATGTCAAATGCTATTGCAGATTATGAAAAAGCACTTGAACTTAACCCAGAGCTTACAGAAGCAAAAACACATCTTGAGAGTGCCCGGGCAAAGAAGGATCAGGATGGCAAGGATGGCAAAGGAGGCGAAGGTGGAACAGCAGACATCAAAATGCTCACAAAGCCAAACATGAAGTTTGAAGATGTTGCTGGTATGAAAAAGATGAAAGAAGAAATCCGCGAAGCTGTTGTTTATCCAATGAGAAATCCAGATCTTGCTCGTAAATACGGTAAACTCGGTGGGGGGGGTATTCTGATGTATGGCCCTCCTGGTTGCGGAAAGACATTTATTGTAAAGGCAGCAGCTGGTGAATGTGGTGCTGGTTTCATCAATGCAAAATTATCTGATCTTTTGGACATGTATGTCGGAAATACAGAAAAGAATATTCACAAAGTCTTTGAGCTTGCAAGGAAGAATTCACCTGTTATATTGTTCTTCGATGAAGTTGATGCTATCGGTGGCAGAAGAGACCAGGGTGAAGGAGCGCAGTACATGAAGATGGCTGTAAACCAGATGCTTTACGAGATGGATGGTGTTGAGGCAAACAACCAGAACGTCCTTATCATTGCAGCAACAAACGCACCATGGGATGTTGATCCGGCACTTAGAAGATCAGGGCGTTTCAGCAAAACCCTATATGTTCCAGAGCCAGACTATGCCTCAAGAGTTGCTATTTTGAAGATGCATTCAAAGAAAAGGCCACTATCAATGTTCATTCCCTTCAATATCCTGGGTATTGCATCAAAGGGATATGCTTCTGCAGATCACAAGGCAATTGTGGATGATGCTGCAACTATCCCATGGAGAGAAGCATTCAAAGGAATCGAGAAAAAGATTGAGAAAATGGTTGCAGACGGAATGGATGCAGAGCAAGCAGCTGAAATTGCTAAAAAACAAGTTAAGCAAAGATCACTTACTCTTGGAGATTTCGTTTCTTCTATTGCAAAGAAAAGGTCTTCTCTTCCTCCATGGTATGAGCAGGCCAAAAAACAGATCGGAAAACAGGAGGAACTTACTGTGATTGATGGCAAAGAACACAAAAAGGTTACTGACAGCAAGATGGGGCCTGGAGAAAAAGAAGCATTCAAAGATCTTCTTGGAACCATTTCCAATAGAAACAATTCATTCAACAAGATGGTTCTCAAAATATACCGCGGCATTCTCCTCATTATACTAAGGATAATAGTTTTCATTACTGAAGGCGGCCGGGTAGTATGATCATCAAAGATGGGAAAGTCTTTTTTCGTGGCGATTTTGTCCAAAAAGATATTCTCATCGAAGATGGCAAAATAGTTAAAATAGGCAATAATATTTCTGGAGAGTCAATTGTTAATGCAGCTGGAAAGCTGGTTCTGCCTGGCCTTATTGATCCTCATGTTCATTTGAGGGAGCCTGGCGCTACTGAAAAAGAAGATTTTTTGACTGGTTCCAAGGCTGCAATTGCCGGTGGTTTTACTACTGTAATAGATATGCCAAATAATTCTCCTCCAACAACTACTGCAGAGGCTCTAATGAAAAAAGGCGAACTATCAAAAAAAGCTCTTTGCAATGTCTTGTTTCATTTTGGAGCAACAGACGATAATTTCGAAGAAGTAAAACTTGCACATCCAGATTCGCTAAAAATCTATCTTGGCAAGACTACTGGGAATATGGTTCTTCGAAATCCAGGTTCTCTTGAAAAACATTATGATATCTTTCCAAAAGATAAGCCTATAGTGCTTCATGCTTGTGATCATTCTGAAAATGAAGATGAAAACTTAACGCGAACCTATAAGACAATTAAAGCTGCAATTGCTCTTGCAAAATCCAAAGGAAGGAAGATCCATCTTGCTCATGCAGCAACAAAAAAAGAACTTGCACTAGCAAGGCCATTTCCAAATGTTACAGTAGAAGTAGCGCCACATTACCTTTTCCTTTCAACTAAGGATTTACCTGCCCTTG
Organism: Microcaldota archaeon; assembly: GCA_018812625.1. Taxonomy (GTDB): domain Archaea; phylum Micrarchaeota; class Micrarchaeia; order Anstonellales; family Bilamarchaeaceae; genus Bilamarchaeum. The sequence goes on from JAHJDH010000023.1 coordinate 57,101, forward strand.
GCACAAAATACAAAGTTTATCCTCCTCTTAAATCCGAGCAAAAACGACTTATGCTTCTAAGTGCATTTGAAGAGGCAGACTGCATTGCAACTGATCATGCTCCGCACACTCTAGCAGACAAGGAAATGGGAGCAGCAGGCTTTCCTGGCCTTGAAACCAGCCTTGCCTTGATGCTTACTGCATGCAATAATGGGATTCTTACCAGGTCCTCAGTAATCAAGAAAATGAGTGAAAACCCTGCTTCTATATTCGGTATTCCTGGAAAGGGAAAAATCGAGGAAGGCTTTGATGGGGATATCACTATTGTGGACCCTAAGAAAGAATGGAAAGTTAAGGGCTCCGAACTAGAAACCAAATGCAAATGGTCTCCATTTGAAGGAAAAACTTTAACTGGAAAGGTTTATTCTGTAATCAGAAGTGGAAAAACTGTTTTTGAAAATTATACTTTTATATAATAATAA
>JAHJDH010000024.1 GCA_018812625.1 Microcaldota archaeon
AGAGTGGTTGATGCGCCTGTTCCTGCAGTTGTTCCAAGAGTGCTTGATGCTGCAAGATCTGTCTCAGCTGCACTTGAGTCTATTCAGGATATCATTACTTATAGTTTAGATGAAGTTGAGCCAAGAATAGTGCTCTCAGAGGCTTATTCTCATGAAGCTCCACAGTTGATCCTGGCATCAGCTGAAGATGCCAGATCCCATAGCAGAGGAATGGCAGATGCACACGCTGCTATTCTCGCTGAGCGCGGGCCTGCTCCAACAGCACGTTCACGAGCTCTTGCGGTGCGTTCTGTTGATGCAGATCTTGCAGAAGCAAATGCGCAATTATCTAGAGAAATCTCAGAAACATGGATAACAGAATCCTACTTAGGTTCATCTCTTGGAGGGAGATTTGAAAGAACTCCTCCGATTTTAACTACCGAACCTCCAGAATTCTTTGATCTTACAGACGATGCATTTTCCTATCGTGATTCAAGAGGCCTTTATTTTCGTGGCACAAGTCATGTTGTGATAAGCTCTGAAGAGCATGATGAGTCTGACCGAAGAGTGCTGATTGCTCATGAACAATTGCATTATGCTGCATGGCTCGGTGGCGGGCGCAGCATAAGGTGGTCTAGAGAAGAAGGAAGGGAAACTGTTCTTGGCTATGTGAGCTGGCTCCATGAAGGCCTTACTGAATTACATGCTCAGCAGCTTACTCGGGAGCATGGACATGTTCCAACCAGGATTGGTTATCTGCTAGAAACTGCTGTCAGCTCTTACCTTCAGAGGCTTGTTGGCCCAAGAAGGCTTAGAGAAGCTTATTTATCCGGTGATTTTAGTGAGGTTCGAAGAATGGTCAATGGAAGGCTTGGTGGAGAGACTTTTGATCGGCTTGCCAGAATGGAGAATGGCTATGAAGCCCTGGTATTTCTAAGAAGCCGTCTTGATGCTGCTGGAATTGATTACAATGCATGGCACGATCCGTTATCAGATGTACAGCTTGTTTCTGTGGAATCTGAAGGCCGAACTGGAAATTAGGTGATGTTATGGAAATTCATGAGACTGAAGAATATGGATCTGCTCTGATAAAAGTAAAATCCTGGAAGGAAAAAATTGAAAAATCCGACAGGGTTGGCCTATTCCGGATTCTTGATGAAAAGAAAATATTCTTTGCAAATATGAAGAAAACAAATCCCAACCTCTATTCAATATTCCAGATAAATGACAAAGAAATCAGCGAAAGTGTAGCTGAAAAGCTATCTGCAGCCAAAATTACCATCGACTGAACACATAAAAAAGTATGCTGTTAATCTAAAAGTGTTTATCTATGCTGACCAGAGCAATTAGAAATCTCGGGAACTTTCTGTTCCTAAATATCCTAAATCGATGGGTTGCAGGAGCTAAGGCCGAGGATGCTATTACCTACTGCCAGAGCCTGAAAACACCGTGCGTCATTCATTACCTTGGAGAATCACATACAGAAATTTCCCATGTGATGGATGCTGTTAAGGAATACAAACATCTGATTGATCTTATTTCAAAGAATAAACTCAAGGCACAAATCAGCATCAAACCAACTCAATTTGGCTTTAATGTTCTTGAAAAAGAAGATTCAGAAAAATTCTGTTCTCATCAGATGCTTGAAGTCATAAAACATGCATCATCTAAAAAAATCCAAACCTGGCTTGATATGGAATATTCAGAAGTAACTGATTTTACAATTCGTTTTTATCGCCGTTTTGCATCTAAATACAAGCTTGGAATCACGCTTCAGGCAAATCTCAAAAGAACTGAGAAAGACCTTCTTGATCTGGCCAAATTCTCACAAAAAACAAATGTCAAGGTCCGTTTGGTAAAAGGAGCATATCCTGAAAATGATGAACTTGTTTTATCTGATTCACATGAAATCCACGTAAAATATCTTGGCTTGATATCTCTTGCATTTGAGCAGACTACCAAAGATTTTGGGATCGTTGTTGCGTCTCACCATACTCAGGCACTTGAACTTGCACAAACTCTTCAGAAAACACATAAGAAAAAGTTTTTTGGGCTTGAGATACTTAAGGGAGTAATTCCAAATTATTCTAGCGAACTTAGGAAAAAGGGGGTGCTATTGATTGAATATGTTCCTTATGGGGAGCATGTGTTTGCGTATTCCATAAGAAGAGCAGATAAAAAATATACCAATTCTATATTTCTTGTTCCTTTCTTTGATGCATACAAGAAACTTTACAAGTGATGAATTATGAAAAACTACAAGCCTCTTGATCGTCAATACGATTATGTCAGTTCTCAAAGCAAGTTAATGTTTTCACAGGAGTGCGAGCTTCTAGAGGATCTTATTGCATTTTCCTTTGCAAGATATTTCCATCTTAATAAGGACGGGCTTAGTGATCTGGAACAAGAGCTTGCAGCTCTTTTTTACAGAAATTGCATTTATATTTCTGCAACTTATCGTCTTGTTACTAGCGGGCTTCTGGATCCTGCTGGAAATAATCTTCGAACTGTTTTTGAGACTATTATCTGGCAATATGCATACAAGTGTGAGCTAGAAATTTTTGAAAATCAGAGAGAGATGAACCAGCTTGAAGAGCAAAAACTTGCTAATGAATGGTCTGGCACCAAAGAACGAAAACTTCAGAATCTGCGAAGAAAATATAGCTTCCAGAAAATGATGAAAAACATGTACTCAAAAGAAACATATGAGAATTTTTTCTTTAATCAATACTGGATTTTATCTCAAAAATCCCATGCAAGTGTATTTGGTGTAAACAATAATACTCCGTCAATGGAAGGAAAGACCACTTTAGAAAAGAATCCAAAAGAACTTCAAAAAAATCTATCTGCTTCACTGTATTTTTGTGCAGAGAGCCTGATTTGCTTTCTCAACTGCTTTTCCAAAAGGCTTACCCAAGCGGAAATTGATCTTTCTTTGAAAAAACTCAATCAGGTAAATCAGATTATTTCGCCAACTGCCGGGCTTGCCCCTGATAAAAAGAACCTTGAATTCACGATTCAGTTTCGTGAGATTAATTAACTTATGCCGCCAAAAGGCCATTATGGGCAAGCGAATTCTCATTGTAATCAACGCAGTAGTTTCGCTATTACTTGTTGCGCTGATTCTGCATTTGGTTGGGTTTGAGAATGTCATTTCTGAGCTTAGCAAGATTAACTTATGGTTTCTTTTTCTAAGTATTGCTTCTCTTTTTGCTATGGATTTAGTAATGTCATACAGGATTCAGATTTTACTTAGGGAAGCTGGAGAATCAATCAAATTTTTCAATATTTTAAAATCTCATTTTGTTGGTATTCTCCTAGCTGACTTTTCTCCATCAAGAACTGGATATTTTGCAACTGCTGCTGCGCTAAAATATAATTATAACGTTCCATCAGACAAGGCACTTCTCTCTATTTTCGGTCCACAGATTTTTGATTTTGTTTTTAAGGTTGTAACTGGAAGCATTGCAATTCTGTACATATTATTTGTATTTATCGGACCTACAGATGGCTGGATATTGATTCTTGGGGCAGTCGTAATCTCTTTGCTAATTGCATTGATGGTACTTATACTGTTTTCTAAGAGATTTCTTCTTTTGTTCTCATTTGTTGAATCGATTCCAATCATATCCAAGCTATACAAAGTAGTTGTGCGTATGCAGGATAGCTCTCATGTTATAGTGAAAAAAACTCCGCATATAATTGCCTTGATCCTAATAAGCTGGAACTTCAGGGCTCTATCTTGGTACTTTGCTGCAAAAACAGTTGGCATTAATCTGGAAACTGATTTCCCTGAATTTTTGGCATATTACTTTCTTCAGCCATTAATTACAATGCTGGAATTCATTCCTTCTCCAACAATTGCCGGTCTTGGATTAAGCGAGGGTGGGGCAACTCTTGTATTTGCTTTGTTCGGAGTTCTTCCTGCCAAAGCAGCGCTCTTTGCCTTGATTGCAAGGTTCAAAAGTACTCTTCTGCATCTGATTGCGGTTCCAGAGGCGCTCAAAGTTCCAAAAGGAATGTCTGGTGACCTTGGACTGGATTCATAATCTGATCAGGAAACTAGTTCTATAGAGCCTTTTTCCTTCTTCAAGACCAACAAGTTTCCTTGTAATAGTTGCCTTTACTTTCAGCTCACTTAGAAGAACAATCACTGCCTTTGAGCTTCCGACATAAAGATCAAACCCGCCATGTTTTTCCTCTTCCTTTGTGATAAATGTTTTATTGCTTAATTTTTTGATGAACATATTTGCATATTTTTCAACTTTCTTTTCAGGGCCTCTTAATTGTACTATTCCTTGGAAATATCCTCCGCTGATTCTTGAGCAGTACTTGCACAATGTTGTGACCATCTCAAAGAGAATACTTCTTCTTACTGTGGTTTGTTTCCCATCTTTGACTACTGTGAACTCTGCTATGTGGTTCTCAAGATCAAAATTCCCATACTTAAAATCTCCCCTGCACTTTCCAATTACAAAATCGCTTATTTTTTTATCGCTATAAGCTGTCCATTCTCCGCCAATCTTGAGTTTTTCGCATCCTTTACACTGCTCTAGCTTAAGCTTTGTTGGGCATTTGAGTTTGACTGGATAGCAATCGCTGCAGAATGCTTCAATGAATTCTTTTTCATCACCATGCTTGCCACATTTTGGGCAAATCAAATCAGACATGACTTTAAAAGTGTTGATAATGTATTAAAAGCGATGACAAACATCAACAAGGCAGTAAGTTTGACTTCTTATCTTATTACCCTTCCAAAATCCCGATATATTGTTGCAGGAATAATAGCTCTTAGTCTGGTTTTTGGAATTTTACTGAACCTGGAAAAACCCATTGAACAAGCTGCTGCAAACGGGCTGATGGTTTTAGCTCTTCCGGCTCTCATCTCATCACTTGTAGTAAAAATTCTTATTCGGAAAATGCCATATCGAAGAATAGCTGCAACTGCTCTTGGAGGAGAGATTGTCTATTCAATTGCCTATGGAATCAGTTTCCTGCTTGTTGGAGTAAATCCACTTTGGGCTCAATTAGTGATACTTGTTGGCTCTGCTCTTGTTTTTGTTTTATGGTATGTTATTGCGAGATTTGTCTTTATTCTGAAATACAGGTCAATTCTCTTTGCAATGATCCAGCTTTTGTTCTACTTGTTTTTCCTTGGAAGCAATCATGGTCTTTATTTTGCAGGTGAGCCGTTTATCGATCTTGCAGCCAAGTTCTACATATCCTCATTCGTTCTTCTTGGTGCAATTGCCTTGTTTTTCTTTATTATAAATGCTCCGATGAAAAAGAACTTTGGAATAAGAAGTACTGATGCCCTGTCTTATTTCTTTGGCCAGTGGCTCTATAATAATAAGGACATGGAAAAAGCGTTTATGCAAGTTGGAGAGCCGGTAAAAACACTGGTTTCTCTAATGGCATTTAAGAGGAAAAAAGACACTATTTTCTTTGTTACTCCATATGTTCATTTTGGTCCGTTTGGGAACCTTGGCGGAAGTGAATTTTCGCATCTTATCACAAAAGCAATGGATGAAAAATACAACTCAAGCACATTTGTTTTCCATGGAACTGTAACTCATGATCTAAACCCTGTTTCAACTTCGGAAATGGATAAAATTCTAACACTAGTTGACAGCTCTCTAAAATCAGCAGTCTATAAAGATGCAAAAGTTTCTATTTCAACTGGTTCAATGAAAGAATGCCAGGCACAGGCTCTTCGGGTAAACAATTCCTCAATGATAAGTCTCTCAAGAGCGCCAGAGCTCACAGAAGATATCAATTTTGGCCTTGGCCTTTCTTTGATGTTTGAAGCTCAAAAGCATGTAGAAGATGCAATGATAGTAGATCAGCACAATTCTGAGACTGGGGATATTACGAGCTTTGAGCCTGGAAGCCTGGTTGGGTTTGGCTATCTGAATGCCCTTAAGAATTCTTTAGCAGTTAAAGACTCGAAAAAACCTCTCAAAATCGGAGTTGCAACCAGGAAAATTGATTCTGAAGTTATTGGTGGCGCTGGAATCCGCGTTGCAGTATTTTCATCTTCTCCGGAATATGTGATTGTTCTAATTGATTCCAATGGAGTTACTCCGAATTTTAAAAATCAAATAGATAAAGAAGTGAAAAAAATTGGCAAATCCCTTGGAAGGGAATTTATTGTCGGAGTCTTTACTACTGATACTCACCAGACTAATATGGTCAAGGGAGTACTGAACCCTCTTGATACTGAGAAGTCTCTTATTCTTGCTATTAACAGCGCATGCAAGGAAGCAATTGAGGATATGCAAAGTGCAAAATTCTTCTCAGATACAGAGTGGCTTGATATTAATGTTATTGGAGCAAAACAGTCTATTGAGCTTATTTCGACAGTCAATTCAATAGTTGCTGTTGCAAAAATTACCCTGCCGCTTATTTTGCTTGGTGCAATTCTGCTTCTGATTGCAATTGCAACCAAGCTGTAGCTTCAATATATTTATATTATTTTCCTAGTATTACCACTATGTTTCTGATTAATCAGACTTATTCATAGGTGTTTATATGACTCAACAACCAGTCCAAAGACTTTATCACGAGGTAAATCGACTCCGCAAAAAAGAAGGGCTTGAACCGATTAGCTTGCTTCATTTAGCGCACAAAGTATCCAGATTCCATACTGATCAAAATCAAAGAGTAGCAAAAGCACTGGATAATCTTGGAATGGCTGTTTTGCCAATCAAAAAGTAGCTATTCTTCAGAGCAGAACTCTTCAAGAGCATCAATTACTGCATCTCTTGCCAGGTCATCTCTTTGCTGGTCCGCCCGAGCAAATACCCAATCGAGAAGCTCTCTTTTTATCAAAACCCTATACAATCCAGAATCAGTCTTGTTTAATTCTCCTCTTCCACTTATTTCCTTTTCTCTAATTAATTTCATTGCAAATTCAATAATCTTCTCATCACTCATTTTACTCCAAGGCCTTTTTTTCCCCTGTTTCTCCTCAAACCCAACATTACCCAGCAATCCTCTTTTCCACAAAACCTTGTACAATCCAGGATCAACCTTCTCCAATTCATGCCTTCCAGTTATATCCTTCTCTCCTATCAAGTTCCTTGCAAATTCAACAATTTCATCATCATTCATATTCTCCCAAGACCTTTTCTTTCTGTGTTTCTCCTCAAATCCAACTTCGTCAAGTAGTATTCTTCTTCTCAAAACACCATACAACCCTGAATCAGCCTTCTCCAATTCTTTCCTTCCACTTATCACTTTCTCTTCCATCACATTCCTTGTAAACTCAACAAGTTCCTCATCACTCATGCCTATCCAGGATCTTTGTTTCTCTTCAAAACCAATCTTACCAATCAATCCCCTATTTTTCAAAACATAATGCAATCTGGGATCAGCCTTCTCCAATTCTCCATTTCCACTTATCGCTCCTTCTTCCATTATTTTTTGTGCAAACTCAATAAGTTCTTCATCGCCCATACACTTCCAAGATCTTTGTTTCTCCTCAAAATTAACAACTTCAACCAACTTTCTTTTCTTCAAAATCTTATGCAATCCTGGATATGCTTTTCTGAACTCAAATTTTGTCTTTATCCCTTTCTCTTCCATTATCGTTCTTGTGTATTCAACAAGTTCTTCATCACGCATACATGCCCAAGATTTTCGTTTTACTTGTTTCTCCTCAAATCTAACCTTATCGAGTAATTTTCTTCTTCTCAAAATACTATACAATCCAGAATCAGAATCATACAATTCCTGCTTTCCGGTGATCTTCTTTTCTCTCATCACTTTTCTTGCAAATTCAACAATCTGTATATCTGTCATTTTTCTCCATAACCTTCCCCTAAAATCAGTGGGGATGTTAGACTGCAAGCCTTCAGCTAAAGGTTCTTTCTTAGAAGTCTTTGCTTTTTTTGCCGGAGGCCTTTGCAGTTTTCTCATAGGATTCGCTCATCCGGCCTTCATTTTCTTCCTGCGTTATCCTCGAATCCCAATTCGCAATCTGCTCCCTTTCTTCTCAAAGCCTCGTATAGTAATGGATCATGTTTGTGCAATTGTATTCTCCGAGTTATTCCTTCTTTTTCCATCACTTCAATTGCATAATCAACAATTTGCCTATAGCTTATCTGCTCCAGCAATATCCTTCTCCTGGACAAAGGATTCTCAGTCTGCGATCCTTGGTTTAGGGGATCTTCAATAATCATAGTTGGTTTTGCCTTTCCTTTATCTTTGGATATATGTTTCATTCTGGTCTGCCTCCTAAATTGCCATGATAATGTAATAACTACAACAAAACTAGTTAATTAAATCTACTTCTGGATTTTATGCAAAACATGAGAAAAATTAGTAAAAACCTCGGCTATTGATTATTATCGAGGTTAATATTAGTATGTTTTCCCAATTTTTCTTTTCCATTCCTTGAGAAGCTCAACACATTCTGCTCTCATGAAATCCCCTCTGATCTTAACTTTTGATTTTCCCTGTTTTTTCATCATCTTGCAGCTTATTGTAAGCTCTGAAAACCCAAGTTTTTTCACATCGGAAATAGTCGTTCCATAAACAATTGCACCAATTCTTGCCCAGTGGATTGCTGAAAAGCACATTGGACAAGGTTCAGTAGTCGAATAGATCGCGCAGCCAGAAAGGTCAAAAGTCCCTAATTTTTTGCATGCCTTTCTAATTGCATTGATCTCAGCATGGTTTGTAGAATCCTGCTTTTCAAAAACAGTATTGTGGCTGGCTGCAACTACTTTCCCATTTTTCACAATGCATGCTCCAAACGGAGAATTTCCCTTTGTAAATCCTTTCTGTGCAATTTTGATTGCATTTCTCATAAATTCCTTCATGCTCCAAGCACCATCCTAAGTATGTCCCGGATTCCAGGCGCAAAGCCCATAATCATCAAAACAAGCGCAATGAAATATTTGTCTTCCTGATCCATTTTTTCTTCGCGAAGAACATGTATTGCTGCAAATGCAATAGCGCATTTAACTAAATAAAACACAAAAAATGTCCCTCCGAAATTTCCAATTGCAGCAGAGAAAACATGCTGTTCAAAATACTGGATTCCTGAAATCTTTGAGAAAAAATCTATTACAAAAAATGTTGCTGCCCCATCAAGAGCCTGGCCTGCAACAACGGCTGTATATATCTTGTCTTTGCAATATCTATATGCAATATATGCTGGAATAGCTGCAAGTATGAATATTGGAAGCGAATAAACCAGGTATTCCATAAATGGAAGAAGCAATAAGAAATGCGGAAGCCAGAGTCCAATACCAACCCATGCAAGAAGATCCATTCTTTTTATTCTGTAAAGTATTGCCATTGATATGAAAAGCAGCCCTGCAGTAACCAGGTAAATTCCAGGACTTACTGTGAGGTATCCATAAGCATAAATTCCGCTATCAAGCACAAATTCGTGAATTGGGGAGACTGCCTGGAAAACATTATTGTCAATTGCATCAGTCAGGCTGCGAAGAGTTGAGCCTAGCAAAACAAATGCAAGTATGCTTTTGACGAAATTCTCGTCTATTGCAATTTTTCCTTTGAGAACTCTGCTAATTAGATAAACCGATCCAATGGCAATTATTGCATAAACCAGGGTGTTTACCACATTATACCCTGTTTTACTCCAAATTGGATCAATAAAGTAATCAGTTATAAAATTTTCCATCGTACCATCTGCATGGACAATAGGCGCAAGAAAGTTATTAAATCAAGTGTCCGCTCTTCTGTAACTGATTTGGTGCGCATGGCCCAAAAGACATATAGTTCGAAGAATGCGACCAGATCGTCTAGATACATCAAGATGGCACTGGATTTAATCAAAAAACACAAGGTGCGCCTTCCAAAAGAACTCAAAAACAGTTTTTGTAAAAAATGCTGCATAGTATGGATTCCAGGCAAGACAATCAATGTCACTTATGACAAAAAGAACGAATGCCTTCGGATCAAGTGCCAATGCGGACATTCAAAAAGGCTTTAAATAGCTCTTCGCACAAGGTTAGTTTATGGATTGCCCTCACATCAAGTCATATCTATTGAGTATAGAACAATTGATGCAGGATACCCTCAATGCAGAGGATGAGAGAATCTATGGTCTTCTTGCTCCTTATGTTATGCGTGGTGGAAAGAGAATTCGTCCAACTTTGGCTCTTCTTGCATGCGGTGCTACTGGCGGCAAATATGAATCAGTTCTTGAGCCTGCAGCAATCATTGAATTATTCCATAACTTTACTTTAATCCACGACGATATAGAAGATGATTCAGAGTTCAGGCGTGGCAAGCCCACACTCCACATAACCCACGGGCTTCCAATGGCATTGAATTCCGGTGATGCCCTCTACACACTAATCTGGAAAAAAATTGTTTCCCTGAATCTTGAGCCTGCAAAGCTTCTTGAGCTTCAAAAGCTCTATGCAAATGCCTTCAAGAAAGTTGTTGATGGCCAGGGAATCGAAATTTCGTGGATACAGTTCGACAAATTCGATGTTTCAGAAGAGGAGTATTTCCAGATGATTGGTGGCAAGACCTCTGCACTGATAGGCCTTTCATGCGAACTTGGAGCACTATTTGGAGATGGCACTCACAATTCCAATTTCCGGGAATTTGGAGAAAATATTGGAGCAGCATTTCAGATCCATGATGATATTCTGAATGTCACAGGCGATTTTGAGAAATATCAAAAAGAGATTGGGGGAGATATTTCAGAAGGCAAAAGAACTCTGATGGTTGTTCACTGTTTGAAACATGCATCTGCTGCTGATAATGAAAAACTTATCTCTATTCTCAAAAGCCATTCTAAAGAAAAAAAAGATATTGACGCAGCAATTGCTCTTCTCAATAAATATGGTTCTATTGAATATGCAATACAATACTCCATTAAGCTCATCAAAGAATCAAAATTGGCAATTGAAAAGCTTCCGGATTCTGTTGATCGGCAATCTCTCCTCTCTTTGGCCGATTATGTGATTAGTCGTGAATTATGAAAAAGTATTTAAATAAGTTTAACTGATTCTATGTGATGAACTCCCATAAAACCATTGTTACTCTACTATTATTGATTGGAATAGTGTCTGCATTCAATCCAACAGATTATTTCTATTCTAGTGAATCCGGTATAACAATTTCTTATAGTAATTTTACTCTGGATTCTACCAGTTATTCAGTCGTGTCATTTGATGGACAGGAAACATTTTTGCTCAAAGAAGGAGAGCCGGTTTCTGATCAAGCTGAAATCGAATCCGTTATGTATGATTATTATATTCGGGAATACTATCCATCAGACGAAGATATAGAAGAATTAGAAGATCTTGTTAAAAAATTCAATGACAGCAGAAACGATGGTTATGATTGGAAAAACAAAGAGGAATATCTCTGTAGAGATGATGTTCTTTTTGCCAATGGTAAAATTACGGTTTCAGGAAAACCAGTTACTTGTGTGGATGAAGAAACATGCCAGCAAAATGCAATGCTTTTATATGCTGCATATGGAGAAGGGCTTGGACTTGGTTCTGTAGACCCACTTTATGATGCGATCTATGCATTTGCACCATCAAGTTTTGCAATGGATCATATTCTGGGCAATTATTCTGATAAGCTGAGCAACCTGGATGAGGATTCACTTCTAGATACAATATCCTACATTGAAGGAACGACTGGGGACCTTAAGGATTATTCCGGAGATATAGAATCAACTATCTTTAGAAGTCCAAGAAGAGATGATCAGGATGATAAGGATGATTGTTATCTGAAATGCTTTGGTATTTGTCCATCATTTGATCTGGATCAGGATGCAATCGATGAAATAGATGATGCTATCAGTGCCCTTTCTACTAAAATCGAACCACTCTCTGGTTATGAGGCAACATCTTCTTCAATTTATACTCAATCAAACTCAAGAATCAACTATTCAACTACTGAATCCGCAGCAGCAGAGTACAATTCAAAATACGCCTCTCTAAATTCTTCTGCTGAACTTGCAGTTTCTCTTGGAGATGAGGCAACATTGCATATTCTAAATTCTACCCTTGAGCAGAATCTTGATTTACTAAAAGGATTAAAAGTTACTATTCCAAACGACATTGAAGTCCGTGACTTTTCTTCTACTGCAGATGATCTTGACTCCTACGAGGAACTTATTGGAAAAGTTCATGATTCTTCAGCTATATTACTTGAGCAATATAACAAAACCCGAAATGCAAAGAACATGTTAAATTCATTGATTCTGGTTCTGGATACTAAAGATCTGGATCCTGTTTCTCTTAGCAGCCTGGAGCTTCTCAAGAATCAGACTGATGATATTGATGCACAATTCCATGATGGGATTGCACTAGATGATCTTGTTTCGCTTGAAGAAGAATACCAAGAGCTAAATGTTGATGGCCAAATGCTTCTCAAAAAAGAAAGCACTATGCCAGCAACAAAGGTTCTTCTGCTTTTCAGAGGCTTTGCTAAAAATGTAAATCAAGGCATTGCAAGTGTTGCAGAAGATACAAATGTCCTTTCAAAAGAGGAGATTTCTGAAAACCCATATCTTGCTCTTGGCGGCTTCTCAACAATACTGTTCCTTTCACTTGGTTCTCTATTGCTACTGGCATTTCTCTACATTTTGGCAACCTCGAGATTCATTATTCCAAAAACCAATCACATTCTCGCAGCTGCATTTGCATCTGTAATTGTCATTTTGCTTGGATTTAGTGCATTCACATTCCTTTTCCTGAGCAAAACTTCTTCAGATGCAACTTTGACTGAGTTCTTATCTGACTTTGAAGAAAAAAATGAAACTGCAATTTTTGTTGATCTTCAGGATACATCTTACTCTGATGCTATTGCAATGAAATCATGTGCAAGTACTCTTGCAACTACATTTACAGATAAGAACAAGAGTTGGACACTTTATACGGTGGACTCATCGAAATGCATGCTCACAGATTCAAATGGTCAAAACAGATCATTAACTCTCAGTGAATGCCAGGATCAGTATGTGGTCGAGCCATCATCATTTGAACTTGGCTATTCAACGTCCAACGAACCTCCAAAATTCTCGATAATTTATGAAAATAAAGCTAAGATTAGGGCAAACTTGGATTATTATGATTCATGCCCAATAGCTTCTCTCTTCAGTTGATTTTCATGGTAAAAAAGAAAACCAGGAAGAAAAAAACAGTAATGAAGAAAGAGCCAAAAAAGGCTCCTGAATCAACTACTGTCAAAAAAGAAGTAGTCATTGCAAAAGAGCCTGTTCTTCAAGAACCTCAAGAAACTGTTGTAACAAAAGATGTTTCTGAAAAAGGAAGCGGCCTCAAAACATTTGCACTTGCAATATTGTTTGTTGCAGTTGTAACTCTTGCGGTTTATGTTCTTTTTATCCAACCGACCGAAGGGTTTGTTCCGGGCTCAGAAGTGGACTCAGCAACATTCCTTCAAATCTTTGATTCTACTGAAAATATTTATATCGTCATGGATGTTCGTGGAGTTACTGACCCTCAGGTCAAACACAATGTTCTTCAATGCGGGGTTGACTTTGCAGCAAGCAGTGGTATGGGTCCTAAAAATGCAACTTACTTCTCTATAGGAGAGGAGGGATGCATTACTCCAAAAGGATCTTCAGAAGATGCGTACTGCTTCAATGAACTTAGACGCGGAGTGGCAATTTACATCCACGAAGGATCAACTACATCCTATCATAGCAACGGGATTCTTGTTGGAGTGGGCTCAAATTATTCACTCGGAACTTGCGGCATCCACAGGTCGTAGCTTAATGGATGTTTCAAAATTCCTATTTTTTATTACTTCTATTTCAAGATCAGTATGATCAATTCTTGTTTTTTCTCCAAATCCGATTGTTTGGAAGTATGTTTGTTTATCTTCCATAAAGAAATCGAACTCTTGCTTTAGTACAATGCCATGGTGGCCAATATCAGCAATACTCACTTCCATTGCTCCGTTTTTTTCTGGCATAAATCTCATAATAAATAAAATATCGCCTACATGTATGTCAACGTCACATGTTCTTTTTCCTATGCATCTGTTCAGTTTTCCAGAAATTACAGTAAGTCTTGTAATGTCCCCATGCTTTTGGGCGTCTGTTCCGCTTTGCAACTGTTCAACAATTGGCAGTTGTGTTGGAAGAGGAGTAGTCATCTGACCGCATGAACAGAGAAGTAATCCAGAAAGAGCAGCAGCTGCGGCTTTTGGAGCTACGCGATTTCTTAATGTTTTTTTAGAAATCATATAAATTAGTGTGTATGTAAATGCTTATAAATGGTCATCTTGACTTGTATCTGAGAAATGCCCCAAGGCCTGCAAATCCATTTAGGAATTGAGCGCCCTCAGTAGTATTTGTTGAAATAATCTCTACTTCTATGTTGTTTGCCCTAGCAAGATCTGCAATTTCCTCAAGAAGAGATTGTTTTTCTCTTAATTTAAGTTCTCCATCTCCAGATGGATTTGGAATGGTCTCTGGAACCTGGTCCCGAAATACTTTTCTTGCTTCATTTCCCTTTGAATCAGAATATGTTCCAACGATATGTTCTACTCCCTCAGAAATCAAGACTTTATCTGCCTGCTTTGAAATTATTGCATTTCGAACTTGCGATTCACCATAAGTTGCAAGTCCGTCATGAACAACCTGATTAATGAATCTGTCAATCAGGATTTTTTCCTTTATAGCTTCCTGCTCCAGGAGAATTGAATCGCACTTTGAAAGAATTTCCCGAACGCCATATTCATCGCTATATCCAACGTCGACAGTTCCAAGTATTTTTAGCTGATAGTTGTAGTATTTTTTCTCAATGAAATAATCCTTTATTGGTCCAGGGCCTCCAATTACTACTCCTTTGACCTTTCCAAGAAAAGCGCGGTCCATTGCTTCTCCTACTTTTTTATAGTAGTTTTCTTTTTGCTCTTCAACAAGCCTTTCATATCTCCTGGCACTCTGTCCTCCCTTTCTTACCTTTGCATGCGCAAGAGAATGAACCTTATCATCAATTTCAATATATGTTCCCTTTACTCTGGCGAGTGTGGCATCGCTTCCATCAATTGCAACAATCCCATACGAATCAGTCGATTCTAACATGCGCAAAAGCGGCTCGAGGAAAAATTTGCTGTCGCAGCGGTAAGCTCCAATTGACAAAGGCTGAATTGGATTAACTGAAAAAAGCTCAATATCAATTTTTGCCGGGTTATCTGAAACGTTTCCTGCAAAAACTACAATTCCATCCTCTGGGGTTTTTTTGTATATCTTGAGATAGTTTAGTAATTTCTCAAGAGCCCCGCTGACGTTTAATTTTGTGGATTTTGACTTGATATTGCTTGCCTGGCCAAGTTCTTCACGGAGTTTGGTAGTTGTATCATGCAATGGAGAGCCTGCTGCTATGTATACTGAAATCAGTTCAGTTCCGCTTCCCCTATATGCCTCTAGTTTGCGTATCTGTTTTTTGAATAAATACATCTTTTCAGTTTCTGCCATAACTCCAACCTTTACAAAATAATAAAAAAAATTTTTTCTTTATTTCAACTCTTCCATCTTCAATATAATATTTCATCTCTATAATTTTTAACTTGCCTTCTTTCTCGAGATCTCGAACTATTTCACTTCTTCTTCGAATTTCCTCACTCGCAACGTTCATGTTGAAAACAACCGACTCCTCGATTTTATCTACTCCTCCCTTTTCAACAGCAGGTCTTATCTTCTCAAGAATCGCTGCAATATTTGGTGGACATGGTCCGCCTTGACAAGCTGCAGTAACTGCTCCGCATTTCTCATGGCCAAGTATAACTAGTAATGGGGTGTGAAGATGCTCAACTCCATATTCAATTGATCCGAGTGCGAGTGTGTCAACACAGTGTCCAGCGTTCATGATTACAAAAATATCTCCGACATTCACATCGAATATGAATTCCGGAACTACTCTTGAGTCTGAACATCCGATCACTGTTGCAAATGGGTGCTGTCCTTCCTTAGTCGCTTCTCTGGCACTACCAACATCTTTTTCAGCCAGTTTGCCGCTCATATATCTCTTATTTCCATCTAACAATTTGTTTATTGCACTCTCTGCGTCCATAATTAATTCACCTATCTAATAATCCTGGAATTAATCTCAGCAGATATGTTTAAAATCCCTATTTACCATAATACTATCATGTCTAGCCACATTAGAACACAAACTGGTAAAACTAGGGATGACGAAACCAAGAAAATATTGCATTTGCCTTTGAGCTCTTCACGTACACTTGAGCTTAAGGAAAAACACAGGGCAGGTGGACAAGGGGCATTAAATGCAAGAGAATCACGAGAGCTACTGCTAGGTGGAAATGTTGCTCACCAGGAAAAGGTTGTTGCTTCTGGAACTACTCCAAAAGCAAGATACAACAAGATCGTTGCCAAAGAAGCAGATTATCTGGTTGTTGCTTGTTCTGATGCAAGAAATCAAACATTGGATTCTGAAGAAGATGCTGATAAATTAGTCGGACTTCAAATTCGGGTTGCAGGAAATGTTATTCCGAAGAGTGGAGTCTCAAGAGATGAAATCAAAGAAGCTGCAGAGGGACTTAGGGAAGGCGGGCTTGTTTTGATTACTGCTCATATTAATTGCGGTGCTGTTGCAGAGCATGTAAAATGGGAACATGGTGGATGCTGCGATACTGGCAGCGGACCTTTGAACAAATTGCTCGAGGCAGTAAAAGGAGAAAATCCAAAAGAAAACGCACTTGCACAGCTTGAGCATCTCAAGACAATAGTCGGAGATGACAAATCTGTTGCTGCTGTTCTCTATGATTGGGAAGCTGGAACATATGAAATTCTCACTCCTGAGCCTTCTGAGCTAGTTGAAATTTTAACTTCTAAATGGGAAATGGCACACAAACGTGCAGATGATGGTACTTTGGGAGAAAGGCTTAGCGCAACTCAAAAACCACACGCAATAGTCATTGGAAGCAATGATATGCCATTTAGCGTTGATACTGTATTTGATTCAGAGCAGAACGCAATCTTCTCAACAACCGGCTCTAGCGGAGGACTTGACAATTATGATGAGGCTTCAATACTCTATGCAGTAGAGCACCTTGGAGTGCAGCATATTGCATTTGTTGCGCCAGAAAATGATTCCAATTCCGCAATGTTTGACAAGTGGGAAGCTGATATCAGATCAATGGGAGCTGTTGCAGAAAAGCTTGATTCTGGTGCATTGAAGATTACAAGATTCGGATACGATCTTTCAAACGGCGCATGCAAAGATACACAGATGGCTGCATAGTTGCTATTCTAAGATCTCGATGGAATCAACAACTCCATCGCCATCTTCATCATACCCTGCAACTACGTGATTCATTTTTTCATCTTTAATGTCTATTTTTTCTTTTACAAGAGCAATAACAGCTGCTCTTGTTCCATGGCTGTTTAGTCCTCCTATCAGAAGAACTTTCTTGTTTTTGTTGTGTGGATTTTTAATCAGCTCAATAACCCCCACGTTCTCCTCATATTTCTTTCCTGTTATCTCGCTTTTTACAATGAAATTTTTCTCATCAAATTTGATTGGCAGTTTATCGTTTATGTCATGTACGAATGTATTGACCTTTGGACCGCCCGCGACAATAAGGTTTTTCTCTCTTAGTTCCTTGTTCATCCTAACATCAAGCGAATAAAGAGGAAAATCAAATGTTGCATGCTGGCCAAGATACATTGCAAGCTCCAGCATTCCATACTCGCTTCCTCTTGCTCTATATTTTCCATGGGGCTCTGGAGAACCTATGACAATAGAAGCATCAAAAAATCCATCTTTGATAAATGGCTGAATTATCTTTGGAACTGGTTTTGTTGTAATCGAACTTTCTTTCCATTTTGTTTTGTTTATCACAATGGCAAGACTTTCTGCTCTGCTTCGGTATCTTTTTGCAATCCCCCCATTTCTCTCCTCATAATCAACAAACTCCAAAAGATTTGCTTTCTCAAGAATTTTTATGTGATAATAAATCGTTTGCAAAGGCATTTTCAATTTGCGGGCAAGCTCTGCCGGATATGACGGCTCATTGCAGATCATCTTCAAGATCTCAAGTCTATCTCTCGAGAGCGCACTGATAGTATTTGAATCAATGCTCAGACAACCCAGGGATTTTCCATCATCGTTAAACAGTCTCATACGAACCACTATGAAAATTTTTGAATACTATTAAAGTTTTTTCAATAGTAGTTTTAAAAATACTTTTGGTTTTACCTTTTCTGTGATTAATTTATGTGCGGAATTATTGGTTATATCGGTTCAAACGTAGCTTCTCAAATTCTTACAGAAGGCCTCAAGAGACTTGAATATCGCGGGTATGATTCTGTTGGAATAGCAGTACTGGATAACTCCAGTCTTGAAATCCGCAAAGATATCGGAATGGTTGATGAAGTTTCAACTGCTCTTCAATTTACTAATGTTAATGGGCATATTGGTCTTGGACACACCAGATGGGCAACTCATGGATCTGTTTGTCGTGAAAATTCCCATCCTCATTTTGACTCCAGTAAAAAAATAGTTGCAGCACACAATGGGGTTATTGAAAATTTTTCTAAACTCCGAGATGATTTACTGTCAAAAGGACACAAATTTGTATCTGATACTGATTCAGAACTTATCCCGCATCTAATCGAAGAACATGCAAAAGATTCCAATCTTCTAAAGGCATTTATCAAATCTGTTTTGGAGATACAAGGTTCCTATGCAATAGTCGCACTCAGTTCTGCTGATAGTGAGGAGCGATTATTTTTAGCTAGAAAAAACAGTCCGCTTATTATCGGAGTTGGGCAAGGGGAAATGTTCTGTGCATCTGACATATCTGCAATGCTCAAACATACCAAGACTTTTGTTCCTCTTGAAGAAGGAGACATTGCAATTCTCACAAAAACAGGATACAAGGTTTATTCAGTTGATGGATCAGAAGTTCAAAGAAAACAGATAACAGTTGATTGGAACGAGGATATTGCTCAGAAAGGCGGCTATTCTCATTTCATGCTAAAGGAGATCCATGATCAAAAGCATTTTATCAATGAAAGTCTTGCAACAGATGTTACAGAAGCAAAAAAACTAATTGGAGAATATGAAAAGATACATGTTCTTGGCTGTGGTACTTCTTATCATGCTGGATTGATACTTGCTCATCTTCTTCCAGATAAAAATATCCATGCCTTTATTGCAAGCGATTATCCATTTGTAGCAAAACCAGATGAAAAAACATTAATCATAGCAATAAGTCAAAGCGGTGAAACTGCTGATATTCTGCAGGCACTTCGCTTTGCAAAAAACTCCTCAAAAATCGCAATAACAAATACTGTTGAATCTACAATAACTAGAATTTGCGATATTACTGTTTATCTTAATTCCGGCCCTGAAATTGGGGTTGCGGCAACCAAGACATTCACGTCTCAGCTTGCAGTAATTTTCAAGCTTGCTCGGGAAAAGCCTGTTGGTCTATCTGCTATCATCGAGAAAATGATTGAAAAAGAAAATGAAATCAAGGCAATTGCAGCAAAGCTTGCCGGAAGCGAGCACGCGTTTTTTTTAGCGCGAGGCCTCAATGTTCCAATTGCCAATGAGGGCTCTTTAAAATTCAAGGAAATTACGTATATCCATTCAGAGGCATATCCTGGTGGAGAGCTTAAGCATGGAACACTGAGCCTTATTACTGACGGAACTCCAATTATCGCTCTTGCTCCAAAAGATGAGACTGTAATAAAACTTCTTGGAAACATCAAAGAAGCAAAAGCAAGAGGCGGATTGATAATAAGTCTAACTAATGACGATAATGTAAAAGAAGAAAGTGATTTTGTTATCGGTCTTCCAGATATTGAAGTCTCATTGTATCCGTTTGCACTAATTGTTCCATTGCAGCTACTTGCCTATCATGTGAGTGTGCTGCGCGGAATAAATCCGGATAGGCCAAGAAACCTGGCAAAGTCAGTTACTGTGGAGTAGCTTACCTTTTTTTCTTTTTGGCAAACCTTTGCTTTAGGAATCTTGTCCAAACCTGCCAAAGGACAATGATAATAACCAAAACTCCTCCAGCTAGAATGAATGGATTGACTCCACTTTCATTTACTGTGAACTTTACTGTTTTGTCATTGAATCCAATTTTCTTAACAGTTATGCTATGGCTTGATGGTTCGTTTAGAGTTAGTGTAATGTTTTTGCCTGATTGTTTTCCTTCTCCACTATTGAGTGTCCATGTAAATCTTTCAACTGGAGAACCGTCGTCTCCATCATTTACATAGATCGTGAATTCTTCTCCTTCTATAATGCTTGGAGGAACTCGGATTTTCAGGTCTGATAGTGCAGCATTTGGATCATGATTGATTGTAACTTCAGTAAATGTTGGGCCGCTTTCCTGGCCGCTACCATCTGAAACCATACAGAAAATTGTGTTAAGTCCCATGTTGAAATTTTCACTTGGGTCCAGATAGTATATCCAATTGCTTTCTCCTGTTTCTGCTTCTTTCCATTCTCCATTGTTTATGCTTACCCAAACAGCAGCATTACCAGATTCTGAAACATAATTTCCATTGACAACTACTTCCTTAAGTCCAATGAGATCTCCTTCCATTGGGTTGGTTAATGAACATGCTCTCTCAGTACTGTATGAATAAATGTTACTATCTCCAGATCCGAATATCACTGAATTCAGGTAGAACAATGGACTTCCAACTGCTCCTGCAGAAGGTCCGCTCCAGAGTATGTCCCCATTTTCTCTTGAAATAGCGTAAATATTTCTGTCTCCTGCACCAACAAAGACAACATCAATACCGCCCATTCTTCCAAGTTCTGGCTGTGATTTAATTGCTAGCTGGGTTTTTGCTTCCCAAAGTATCCTTCCGTTTGAATCAACTGCATAAATCCTTCCATCATTGCTTCCGAAATATGCAGTATTTGAATCAACTACAGCACTGCCCAAAATCCAGTTTCGGCTTTGAACTTCCCAGTGTTTGAGTCCAGTGCTGACTCTGTAGGCATGCATTTTACTATCAAGCGCGCCAATGTAAACAACATCTCCTGAAACTATAGGACGTGAGAGCCAGTATTTCCCCCCGCTAATACTTGTTTTCCAGAGGGTTTGACCGCTTTCGCTAATTTTAATTAGTTCATTATCATTTCCATAAATTACAAAACCACTGCCAGATGCCGGTGCAGTTAGAATTTGCTCTTCTTTAATATCTTCAAAACTTACTAACGTTGTTACAGTTCCTGCTTTGGACACTTTGTAAACTCCACTATCAGCAGTTACAAATATGTCCTTATCATTTGCACTAGCTCCATAAATTCGTGAAGCATTGTAATCTGTTGTATTGAAATCAACCTGCCAGATTACCTTTCCTCCTGCTCCTAATTTTGTCAATTTTGCTGATGTTGTTGAACTAACTACTGCATTGTCAAAAACAAAAACCTCATTTGGAACTATTCCAACAGAAGTGGACCATTTTCGAGCGCCGCTAACAGCATCAAGTGAATATATATTTCCATCATCAGAAGCAGTTACAATAGCGCCCTGATAAACTACAGGTTTGATTGAAACTGAACCTTCAGTATCGAATTCCCAGACTAAAGAAGAAAAAGAAATCGAAATCAAAAGAAAAAGAACAAGGAGTTGTTTCATGGTTTCACATCATAGAATCGTGTTTTCCTTCATTAACTTCTTTGATGACCTCTCTCGCATTCTTTGAATCAATAGTTACGCCCATACTAAGGCATGTTCCAAGAACTTCCTTGACAATCTCTTTTTTGTTGGATCCAAGTGAATTGCTCTTTGCTGTTGCAATTTTCACTATCTTTTCAAGTGAGATATCACCTGCAGGAGCTTCTCTGTTTCCAGCACCCTTCTCAATTCCAACTTCCTTTTTGATAATTTCACCTGTTGGGGGACTTCCAACTTCTACTGTGAACTCTTTGGTTGCTGGATCTACAATTACCTTTACTGGAACTTTCATTCCTGCAAAATCTTTTGTTGATTCATTGATTTTTGCAACAACTTGTCCAATGTTGACTCCCATAGGGGCCAATGCAGGTGCCAGTGGCGGTCCTGCCGATGCTTTTCCACCTTCAACAATAACATCAATAGTTTTCATTTCACAAAACCTCTAAATTATTAGTATGATTCGTCAGAGGTTAATTGATTATGTTTATTTTATAAATCTATTACTCCTACGAATCTGTGCTCTTTGCTTATCCCCAACCCTCAATTTTTATTTGCTTTGGGCTGGCTCCGAGGGAGACAAGCTCATCCTTTCTTTCTTTTGCCATGCTAAGCGGTCCGCAAATCCACCAATTAAGATCAGCTGCATTTGGAACATGCCTTTCAATCATTTCTTTAGAAACTCTCCCAGTTTCGCCTTCCCAGTCCTCTCTAGTTAGAGTTATGATGATTTTGAATTTCCCATTTTTGTTAAATTTTTCAAGTTCTTCTCTATATAATATAAAGTCTTTGGACCTTGTGCTGTAGAATAATGTGAATTCTCCTTCAATATTTCTTTTTTCAGCATCTCTCAAGATGCTCATCATTGGAGCAATGCCTGTTCCGCCTGCAATCATTCCGACTTTTTTCTCATCATTGTATGCAAAATGCCCGCCTGCTTGTTCGATTCCAACCACGTCTCCAACTTTCATTTGATCCAGTTTTTTGGTGAGTTCTCCTCCTATAATTTTGATGCAAAATTCAAGTTCATCACCTGGAGCAGATGCTATGGAATAAGGTCTTTTTACTACACTTTCATTATTTTCATCAAGCAAGTGGATAAATGCAAATTGGCCTGCTATATATTCAATTTCTCCTTCAATTGGCTTTAGTCTATATCTGTTTGTGAGTGGAGCGAGTGCTTTAATATCACTGATTTTGTATCTTTCCATATCTACCTTCTCGTTCGAGTATATATTTAAATCTTATTTGTAATGTCTTGATTATGGATGAAGAGTTATCTCGAGTATTCAAGTATTCTTTCGATTTCTACATGAAACGTCTGGGTCTAATTATAATCTTCTCAGTTCCGTTTATCATTTCCTCACTATTGTTGATTTTAGTTGCTGCACCAACATATCTTGCTCTTGGCAGTGTTTTTCTCAGAATAGGAAGCATTCCTGAGCTTTCAATTTTTGATCTGCTCATAACTGTTGTTGTGTATGTTCTTTCTGTTTTCATTATTTCAGATACAATTGTTAATGTCAATATAATTATCAGGTCAAAGAGGACTCTAACCTCAATAAAATCTGAAATTGTGACTGCTCTTGGGAAATACGCAACCAGAATCTTTTATATATACACAATGATGTCTCTTCTTCTTTTCATTGCACAATTATTGCTCTATGAGAACCCACTTCAAACATGGCTCTATCCATTGTTCCTGATTATGATCTCATTCTTCCTATTCTTTGTTCCTCCTGCGGTTGTAATTGATAATTCTGATACTCCAACTGCTATCAAAAGATCAGTTCAAATGGCCATAAAAAATCCAACAATGGTGATTATTTGGGCTTTAGTCGGACTTGTTTCAATGTCTTTAGTTGAGCAGATTACTTTTTTCATTCTTCCAAGTCCATTTTCCGGATATTTCATTCTTCTCGTAAATTCTCTCATTATACTGCCATTTTTGATTGTGCTTCAGACGCAGATGTATATGGAGAAGTATCCACTCGCAAGATAACCTCATCTTTTTAAAAGTTTTCAAACATAGTATTTTGTGGTAATACCATGATCAACTCAAAAAGAACTTTACGAACAGCCTTGGCCATCACGGTTTCAGTAGCATTTGCACAATCATGTGCTATGAGAGCAAAAGAGCCTCTTGTAGATGCGAAAGCCCAACTTCCTAAACCAGTGTCAATTGCTGGAGTCTCTAATACTATTAGGTCCGTTGAAGAAAAACAAACAAAAAGCCACAAACAAAGGATGAGGGAAGCTATCAAAACAATAAGGCATGGGACTGATCAAGAGAAATCAGCTGCGCTTGATGAACTAAAGAACAATGCAAATAATTCAACTATTCCTCTTCTACTCCATGAGCTGGATGATCAAAATCAGTCTGCACATTCTATCATCGTCTTTGTATTGGGCAAGCTGAAGGCCAAATCAGCTGTTCCAAAACTCATAAAACTCGCAGAAACTTCTGAAGTTATCTTCGAATCAATAGAAGCTCTTGAAAAAATAGGTGACATGCGGGCAATTCCTGTTCTAAGCAAAAAAGCAATAGATCAAGATCCATATACTCAAGCATTATCAATCAGTGCACTTGGAACTCTTGGTGCTCATGAATCAGCATCTTTAATTCTCGATGCACTAAAGAGCAAATTTGAACCTGTACTTCTAAGCGCAACTCGGGCTATTGGAAAACTCGCAGATGAGAGGGCTATTCCAGATTTGATGGCTGCTCTTCTACACAGAAGCCCAGATATATCCTCTGCGGCAAGAGATTCTCTTGGAAAAATTGGAAAACCTGCACTACGTCCACTTCTAAGTGCTTTGCAAAATGCCACCATAAACGATCGGATATATCTGATTGAAGCTATTGCAGAAATTGGAACTGTTGGAATTCCTACACTGATTCAAGAAATTTACACTGCAAGTCCAACAGCAGCATATGGGATTGTAGTTGCTCTTGGAATAATCAAGGACAAGTCTACTATCCCAACTTTGACTATGGCACTAGAACATCCAGAGCCTAATGTTCGTGGAACTGCAGCAAATTCTCTTCGAATTATAGGGGATAAATCAACCATACCGGCTCTTGAAAAAGTCATTACAAACGATTCAAGTCCATTTGCAGTAGCAGCTGCACGTGCAGCAATAGAATCAATGCAATAAATTTCTTTTTTAAAATTCTTTGTTTTCTATTTCAGTTATGTCCAAGACCGAATCAAGAAAAAAAGATCATGTTGAGCTTGTAATTGAAAAAGGAGCACAATATGAAAAAACAACTGGTTTTGAAAAAATAGAATTTGTTCACAATGCACTTCCAGAGGTTTCTCTTGAAAAAATAGATCTTTCTATGAAGTTTCTGGGGTACAATCTGAAATATCCAGTTGTTATTACGGGAATGACTGGCGGATACTCTGATGCAAGTCGGATAAACAAAGGACTTGCAGAAACTGCACAAAAATATGGATTTGCATTTGGTCTTGGCTCGCAACGTGCAATGATCGAAAAGCCTGAACTTGCAAAAACCTACCAGGTTCGCGATGTTGCTCCTGATATCCCAGTCATATCCAATATCGGTGCATATCAGCTCAAGAAATATTCTTTTGAGCAGATAGAGTCTCTTGTTGACTCGGTTGAAGCTGATGCTCTTGCTGTTCATCTAAATCCTCTTCAGGAAGTTATCCAAAGCGAAGGAGATACTGATTTTACTGGCATCATTGCTGCCATTTCAAAAACTGCTGAAAAACTTGATGTTCCTGTGATTGCAAAAGAAACCGGGGCTGGGATAAGTCAAAATGTTGCATTAAAGCTTAAATCTGCTGGCGTGAAATACCTTGATCTTGAAGGTTCTGGAGGAACTTCCTGGAGCAAGGTGGAATATCTTCGCTCTGCTGCTGTGCCTGGTTTTGAAAACTGGGGAATTCCAACTGTTCATTCTATTCTTGAATGCCGGGGAATTCTACCAATGATTGCAAGCGGTGGCATTCGCTCTGGCATTGATGCTGCAAAATCAATTGCACTTGGTTCTGAACTCTCTGGCGCTGCATATCCGTTCATTAAGGCCTTTGATGCTGGTTCTCTCGAGAAATATGCATCAACATTTACTGCGCAGATGCGAATGTGCGCGTTTCTCACTGGTTGCAGCAATTATAAAGATCTTAGGACTGCCCGAACTGCGTTTATCTGAGATTCTATTTCTTAGAATCTCAAGAACGAGGTTATCCAATTTTTTCCATTATCTTGTGGTTTTAAGTGGAAAAACATATATTTAAAAGCTGTTTATGCCATAATTGTATTATGTCCCCCACACTAAGAGCAGGCTCTGTAATGCAAAAACCTTCCAGTCCTGACTTTGTTAAAATATCTTCTAAAGGGCAGATAGAATCAATTATGGGGGCAAAACAACTGTCTGGTGTTTCAGCACCAATAGTCTCGAGGCTGAAACAGGCAAAATCACATTATGAGGAGCTTGGAGCACATGATGTATATGCTCACAATTGCCGTGTTCTCTTTGCAGCTGCAGAAGGAAAAATAGTTGATCTGCAGGCAACAGAAGAAGATGGTCTTTCTCTTAAAGTTGTTGACCAGATTCTCTACCACTCAATAGCATCAGACTTATTCCTGCCAAATTCAGTCCAATTTTCAACTGACTTTATGCAAGCATTTACTCTTCAGAGACAGCTCAATGATCTTGATTCAACTAAATTTGATCGATCTGGAGAATATGTAAGGTTGCTCAATGATCCTTCAAACGATCTCACTGCCCTTCTGGTTGCTCTATATACCAGAATTGCAGACATGATGACAATCCACGCTCCAGAGACTACAAAAGCATCAAAAACAGTTATGCCGGGAGTATTCCCTCTTCACTCCAGTTGGAGAACAGTTCAAAGAGCAATGGCAGAGCCTATGCTTAAGGTTTATTGTCCAATTGCAGATTGGGGAGGACAGACTCATGCATACAGGCAGATGAGGGATCATGCTGTTTTCTACCAGTACCCAGAGCAATTCCTTGAGCTTAGCAAAGAAGTACAAAAATATTCCGGAGCTGTTGCAAATACAAATGTTTTCCTTGCAAGAGTTCTTCAAAAAATGGCCAAAAAACTAGAACTAAATGTCATTATTGCAGAAGATTATCAAAAAGTTTCCAAACTCTTTTCTGAAGTTGGGCCAAATACAGTTGTTGTTGCGCTCAAGCCTTTCAAAGGAGTTGGTGGGCTTCTGCACAAATCAATCAAAAGAGACATTCCAGTAGAAAAGATTCATGATTGGTCAGGCCTTACAGTTATCACAGACAATGAGCAGCAGATGTATGATGTCGTTGCGTTCCTTCAAAACGGGGGAGTCAGGTCAGCAGCCAAAAGTGTGGGGGTTGCTGATCTTTACATTCACGAGCCTACGGACTATGCAAGAAATCCAAAGCAAGTTACAAACTACCAGAGCGTTCACATTGACGTAGTTACTTCAAGTCCTCTTATGATGCCTGCAGAATTCATTGTAAGGACTCTTGACATGCACAAAAAAGCTGACGAGGGTGAGGCGTGCCATGATGGATACAAAGGGTCTCCACTTGTCAATGGCGAGAGGGCCAGATTGATGCAAAGACTTGCAGAGATCACAAAATCGCATTTCATATAGTGTTACAAAAGTTTAAAAACAGGTTTTTACATGAATATAGACATGTCCCTAGCTAAAAATCTACCCAGTGGTAGAAATGTTCCTAAGCAGCTTCATGCTCAGATAGCTAGATGGTCTGCCACTTATCAAAAATTCGGGGGACAGGATGCAGTTCCCCATGTCCTGAGAGTTCTTGACTCATCAATCAAACACAGTGTAGTAGAGCCAGAGAAAATCGGCAATATCAAAAAAGATCCAAAACAGCTCAACCTTCAGCTTGCAAGTGTTATACTGGCGCATGTGTTTCGAAGGAATTCTTCAAACAAAGCAGATTTTCCAACAGAAGATTTTGCAAGATTCCCGTATGTTATGGAAGGCTTCAATACTTTTAATGCTCTGCGGAATAATGATCTGTCTAATCAAGATCCAGATGAATACAAGAGACTTTTAGCAGAACCTTCCCTTGGTTTACTTGCCAGAATGATTGATCTGCCACAATATGGTATGGGCTCTCATCGTTCTGAGGGTGAGCTGAGGCATCTTAATCCAGGTAGGTTCTATGTGTTTGATGGCTCACACGGCAAGTCAGAATATGAATTAATAGGAGAGGCTGCCAAAAAAGTATATTCTCCACTTGCTGATTTGCTTGGGTATAGAACTCTTGCAGGTCAGCTCTATCAGCTCTATTATTATCATGTTGATAAGAGCACATATGATGCAGTTATTAAATCACTCTTTCAATTAGAGCTTAGAATTGCAGCTACATCTACTCTTTGTGATTATGCAATTTCTCTGCTTTCATACGAACTTCAACATAAAGGATATAAATTTTCTATTAACCGCCGCTTAGCAAAACACCCTGGAAAAGTTATGGAAAAAACAGATCGATACTCGCGCGAAAGCGGCAGAAAGATTCCTGATATCGTTTCCAATCTCAATGATCTGGTTGCATTTACTGTGGTGCTCAGATCCAGAAATGGAAAATTAATCACTCAAAATGATGTTCATGAGTTTGAGGATGTTGCAAGAATAATTGTAAAAATAGTTTCTTCTCTTCATCCAATCAGCCATGCTGGAAGATCAAACATGTTTACTGATATGGTAACTCATCCAAAACCCAATGGATACCAGTCTTTCCATGTTGATATGCCTTTGGAAGGAACTGAAGTAGTTAATCTTGAGGCAATTGTAAGAAACGGGAGGATGGAAGAATATAGTAAGACTGGAGGGGCTGCACATTACCTCTATAAAGGCGGAGGTGATCTTGCCAGATCCGTTTCAAATGCATATCATGGCATTATGGATGCAATGACCGGCAAGTCTAAAGTTGTTTCAGATTCAGTGAATCAAAGAATGATCAAAGTAAAAATCGACGGAACGATTCGTCAGAGGATGGTTGATCAACGTGCATGTGTTGGCGAGGCTCTTATCTGCGCAGATGTTGATCTTTCAAATGGTCTTATTCTTAAACCTAAAATTTCTCTTCTTGCTCCAATAAAAGGGATAGATACTCTGAATCTTGAGCATGCTCCAGTATCTGGACAGCTGCTTTCTCGAACAATGGTACAATTACTATTGGAAAAATCAGTTACTCCTCATGCTCGAGAAAAACTTTTGGCATACCTCAAGCAATGCTAAATCTGCGCAAAGTCTGTCAGTTTCTTGACTACATTGAGAACCATGTTTGTGTTTGTCTTTTCAACTCCATTAATTGCAAGAATCCTTTTTACCAATGCTGAGAGCTCTCCTCTGCTTTTGCACATCAGAATCGCAGTTGCATCATATTGTCCTGTAGTATCATAAATTGAAGCAACTCCCTTTAGTTTGCTGATCTTATCCTGGATGCTGAGAAGGTCTCCTCTCATTGCAATCTGGACTATTGCCATAAATTCGAATCCTAATTTAAGATAATCAAAATTCGCTGAGTAGCCTGTAATCACACCTTCCTTCTCCATCCTTTTTATCCGATCTATCAAGGTCGCTGGACTCAGTTTGGTGCTTAGTGCCAGTTCCCGATATGAACGCCTGCAATTTTGTTTGAGTTCCTGCAAAATAAGTAGATCCGTCTTGTCCAATTGTTTGGAATTCATCGATGTGCACCTTCATAATCTAAACATATGTAATGAATATTTATATAGTTATCTATCATTTGTTTGGTTTTTTATAAAAAACTAATAAATACAATGGAATTCTATCCAAATTCAATACAAATGAGAGGAATCAGCATGAAAGATGAACTATTTGAAAGTATGGAATCTGATAATGTGAAGTTTGTGAATCTTCAGTTTACTGATATGTTTGGGATGGTAAAATCTATCTCAATTCCAATCAATCATCTTGAAAATTCATTTGACCATGGGACTTGGTTTGATGGATCTTCAATCGAAGGATTCGCAAGAATTCATGAGAGTGATATGTATCTCAAGCCAGATATGGAAACCTATGCCGTTCTTCCATGGCACAATTCTTCTGATGGGAATACTGCAAGATTTATCTGTGATGTTCACAAACCTGATGGTTCTCCGTTTGAGGGCGATCCTAGATATGTTCTCAAAAAAGTAATCCAGGAAGCAAAAGATCTTGGTTTTGATTATAATGTTGGCCCTGAACTTGAATTTTTCCTCTTTAAGCGAGAAAATGGAAAACTTCTTCCAATTCCGCACGATAGTGGAAGTTATTTTGATCAGTCAAATGATTTGGCATATGATATTCGAAGAGATATGAACGTTACTCTTCAAAAATTTGGAATTAATGTTGAAGCGAGCCATCATGAGGTTGCACTTGGGCAGCATGAAATTGATTTCAAATACGGCGATGCACTGTCAACTGCAGATAATGGAACTACTTTCAAGTTTGTTCTAAAGGCAATTGCACAGAAGCATGGACTGCATGCAACATTTATGCCAAAGCCCGTTCCTGGAATAAATGGTTCTGGAATGCATGTTCATCAAAGCCTGTTTAAAGATGGAGAAAATGCCTTTTTTGATGAATCAAACAAATACCATCTCTCAAATCATGCCTATTCTTTTATTGCTGGCCAGCTTGCCCATGCAAAAGCAATGTCTGCAATTCTTTGTCCAACAATTAATTCATATAAGAGACTTGTTCCTGGATATGAGGCTCCAGTATATCTAAGCTGGGGCCATACAAATCGTTCTGCCCTAATCAGAATCCCCAGATACTCAAAAGGAAAAAGTCAGTCTACAAGGTGCGAAATCCGCTGTCCTGATCCTAGCTGCAATCTTTATCTTGCATTTGCAGTTCTTCTAAAAACCGGGCTCGATGGCATGAAAAACAACATGATCCCTCCAGATTCAATAGAAGAGGATTTGTATGGATTTGATGATAAAAAACTTGAAGATATGAAAATCAATACTCTTCCAGATTCTCTGCAATCTGCTCTAAGAGAATTTAAGAGGGATGATGTGATCCGCGATGCTCTTGGCAAGCATACATTTGAGAAATATATTGAAGCAAAAACAAAAGAATGGGATTCATACAAATTGCAGGTAACTCCATGGGAAATTGAAAATTATCTTGAGAAGTACTAGCGTGTTGCGTTTATGCAGCACCTTGTTCCAAGTGAATAATCCAGATAGTTGTATGCATGTAATTTTACCTCGCGATCGCACCCGCTTCTTCCCTTTCCACTAAATGGGTCTCCCATAAACCATCCTCGTTGAAGTCCGTCAATTTCTTCTCCGCCTTCAATCCACTCAGAAAGATTACCATCCATATCAAATACTCCATATGCATTAGTGCATTCATAGTGGTCTCCAGTTTTTGTTAAGTATCCTGGTTGGAGTAAAAGTCTTTCATCATTGAATTCGGCTCCTGCTCGCTTCAAGTGGGGTATATCTGGGAAAAATAAATCTAGAATATATGGTTCTTTACCTATATTGCATTTCCATTCGTCTCTTTTATTTCCATGTGGAAACTTAGTATTCTTTGGACCTTTACATGCTTTTTGCCATTCATCTAGTTTGCAAAGTCTTTTTCCAGCATTTTTGCATGCTGCTTCAGCACTAATCTGACTCATATGGCCTTGTGGAAAAACATCTGGCGCTGATACTGCCTTTAAATTAAGCCTTTTTCTTGTTGGTGATTTATTGAACGGATGCACTGTTCCATCTTTTTTATCAACTAAATGAACCTCCCACTTATCAATGCAAAAATAACTAACTCTTGCCATTTCAGTTGGACAACCAGTTTTTTTTGGATGCTTTACTTTCGGCGCTGAAGTTTTTGCTTTACTTGCAGTGGATTCTGTCTTAGTTGAAGAAGTAGGTTTAGCCGAATGCACTGGTTTACTCTTTTGAGTAGTCTGCACTGGCTCTGTCATTGGAGCGTTTTGTTTTGTGCTCTTTTTTTCTTCATTACAGGAGGCTGATAAGAGAACTGAAGCAACTACTACTCTTGCAATCTGATTTTGCATTCTGCCTCTGTGTAAAAATCGACTCATGTTCCATATTGGCACTAAAAGTGTTAAAAACTGTACTATCATTATTTAGAAAATAAAAAGATGAGAAGAATCAGCTTCTCTTTCTCATGTAGATGACAACTCCAATAAGTATTGCCATAAGAACAGCGAGCCAGAAGAATGGCGATTCAAGCATTGTCTGGAAGAAATCCTTTTCAAGATCCTCTCCCAGTGTGACAAGAACATCCTTCTTGACAATGACGTTTCCAGCACTATCCTTTAATGCAACGATGTAATTTCCGCCCATCATTACAGGGATTATAACATGGCTGTCATTATCTGGGTAATCGCCTTCATCTCCCATTGGATCTATCGCGCCTATTCCACAGTCTACGCAACCTGGGGGAACATCAACGAGTATTCTATCACCAACTACTTCTGGGCTGATGTCAAATACCTCGCATTCATGGTCAACGCAGTATTCTCCTTCTGGACATTGCAAACAGCTTTCATTGCGATCTCCGCATTCATATAGATTGCATGTGTGATTTGCAACAATTCCGCAGCATCCTGTAATCTCAGAACAAACTCTAAGTCCATCAGTGATTTCTACGCACTCTGCACTGTCTTTACAATCAGAATCAGTTTCGCATTCTGGTTTTGGCATGCAGCTTCCGCCACTGCAAGATTCTTCAGATCCACAATCACTGTCTCCTTCACATGGTTCTCTGCAGTAATGGTCAACACAGCTTTCTTCGCCTTCGCATTCTGGACATAAATCCCCATCTCCGCATTCATATGGGTGGCATGTGTGGTCCTTTACTATTCCGCAGCATTCGACTTCTTCGCAGATATCTTCAACACAAACTTCTGTTCCTGGACAATCAATATCTTCATAACAGCCGCATTCACCGCAGTTGATCAGATGATCAATTTTTGTAAATGGAAGGTAATCTTCCTTTGATGCAATGATTCTAACTTTCCTGCTGCAGCCTTCAAAGAAGACGTGTCCATCGCTGTCAGTCAGTTCATCATCAAGAAGATGCTCGAGTGTATTTTCATCAAATACATCGACTTCTGCCCCTTCAACAGCCGTGCCATTTAGCATGGTAACTGTGATGATATTGACATCGCAGGTTCTGTTGAATTCAACTATCAGATCCATGACATTGAAGTCATCATCATCTCCACCACTTCCACTATTGGCCGGGTCCGTGTGTGCAAATGTCAAACTAACAAGTGCAAGCAAAAATAAAATTGTTCTAGACATGCTCTAGAATACGTCTTGGGGGATTTTAATTCTTTTGTTATCTCTACCTATAGCGATTTTGAACAATTTTTATCAGTTCGTTAATTGGTTCAAGCATTTTGTTATCGATTTGCCCTATTAATTTTGCAACTGCATCTTCTGCGTCCTTACTCTTTTCTACTAATAACTGTGGGAAAGATTTTGTTCTTTCAGTTTGCTCTGGCATTGGCGCACTAGTTGAGTGTTTTTCTAAAATTTCAGCAACTTTTTCTTGTCTATTTTGTCTGGCTTATCTGAAGGAATTCTGTCAAGTTTCTTTAGAAGCATTCTTTTCATTCTTTGTCTGGAGGTTTATCAGTAACTGATTCAACTGTTCCTTTGCCGCAATCTTTTTCTATTCTTTTCCTTAGTGATTTGAAAAATGTTATCTGTTCTTCAAAATCAACTTCGCCTTTTGCACATGCGTCTGTAAATGTTTCAAGTCCAGATACTCCTGTTTTTGCAAGAGCCAAAGCAGTTCTCCGTAGTATGTTCGAATACTTATCCTCCAAAGCATCTACTGATCCAGGAACGGCAGCCCCTCCAATCCCCTCAAGAGCACTAGCAGCTAATCTTTGCACATCTGGATCATCATCCTCCAAAGCATCTAACAATCCAGGAACAGCAGGTTTTCCAATCTCTCCAAGGGCCAGAGCAGCATGCAATCGTACATCCTTATCCCTCAAAGTATCTATTAACGCCGGAACAGCTCGTTCATCTCCAATCTCTCCAAGAGCCCAAGCAGCACTCGCACGTACATTCTCATTTTTATCACTCAAAGCATCTATTAACAGCGGAACAGTTCGTCTATCTCCAATCTCTCCAAGAGCCACAGCAACATTCCATCGTACATTCTCATTTTTATCACTCAAAGCATCTAACAATTCAGGAACAGTTTGTTTATCTTTAATCTCTTCAAGAGCCTCAATAGCACCATCCCGCACATTCCTATTTTTATCACTCATAGCAACTAACAATTCAGGAACAGCAGGTGCCCCAATCTCTCCAAGAGCCTTAGCAGCACCCTCCCGCACTTCCCACTCTTTATCCTTCAAAGCATCTATTAACGCCGGAACAGTTCGTCTATCTCCAATCTCTCCAAGAGCCTTAGCAGCACCCTCCCGCACTTCCCACTCTTTATCCTTCAAAGCATCTATTAACGCCGGAACAGTTCGTCTATCTCCAATCTCTCCAAGAAGTTCACAAGCACCAAATCTAATGTTTTCATTATTATTTTTCAAAGCAACTACTAATCCATCAATGGCAGGTTCACCAATTTTTTTAAGAGCCTTATTAATACTAAATCGTACAGACCAATCAATATCTCCTAGAGCAGTTATCAATTCTTCTATAGAATGTGGATCGCCAATCTTTTCAAGAGCCAACGCGGCCTCCTGCCGCACCCACAAATTCCCTTCTTTCAAAGCACCTATCAATTCTGGAACAGCGCGTTTATCTCCAATTTCTCCAAGAATGTAAGCAGTATGTGCTCGCACTTCTGAATCTGAATCCTTTAGTAACTCAACCAATACATCTATTGCATGTTCATCTCCAATTTTTTCACGTCCATTCACAGAAATTTTTCCAAGTTCTGTTATAGCTTCCTTTTTTTCTTCATGATCTCCAGAACTGATTATTGATAGTTGGTCAATTACAGCCGCTGGAATCATCTGAGCATCACAACCTCTAACTGAGACTCCCATATCTAAGATTCTTGGCGAATGTTCAGTTCCAAAATCTCCTTTTGGTTTTTCTCTTTTTGGATCATTTGATTTAACATCTGATTTTTTTTGAGTCATATTCGCACCATTTTTTTGAATGGCAAAGATTCATATGTACCATTTTCTAACAGTATTAACTACACAAAACAAGATAATATAACCATCTATGGATTTTTTTGACAAAATTACAAAAATGAGTTGGGATTTGTATTTATCTAAAATTAAGAGATCTGATTGAAAGACACAACTCCTTTCTTTTGATTTTTTAAACATTTCTTCCCATTATCCATTACATGATTCTCAAAAGGCTCAATCGCACTGCTTTAGATGACGCCCGGCAAAGTTCTGCATCAGGAACAGAAGCAGAAACTATCCAAAGGTTTAGGGCAAAAATAGGTGCAATAAGAGAAGGCCATTCTAAATTAGTTGACAAACCGTTACTTGCTGCTACGGCAAGGATGCTCCATGCAGGTGCTGGAAAAACTGCAGGAAGGCTCGTTTCATTTGGTCTTAGAAACCGTTCTAAAAAGATATTTGAGCAAACATCTCCATTCGTTGAAGGAGGAAGCATGCTTTTGGATCTTGGATGTGGTGATGGGAAAGTTGGTGAGATGTTTGTGCAAGAGCATGGATGCAAAGTTACACTAATGGATATTATGGACTATCAAAAAACTGATTTGCCGTTTCACAAGTACAATGGAAGAGAAACAAGATTTATTGATGATCAGTTTGAACATGTTCTGCTTGTGACAGTTTTGCACCATTCTGATGATCCGATAGCTGTTATGAGCGAGGCTCTTCGCGTTGCATCAAAAAGTGTTATCGTGATAGAATCAGTTTATTTCAACGAGATGCACAGGGTTTTCAATTCCTTTTTTGACTGGTTCTATAATCGGGTGCTCAATAGTCCTGAGGTTAATGTACCATTGAATTTCCTGCCTCCAAAAGCCTGGGTCTCTCTTTTTGAAGAACTTGGAGGTATAACCAAACATATGCAGCACTTTGGAATAGATATGCCAGTAGTTCCAGAATGGCATACTCTTTATGTAATCGAGAAAAAACAAGATTAGAATCGGGCCCGGAGGGATTTGAACCCTCGACCTGCGGATTAAAAGTCCGTCGCTCTACCAAGTTGCTCTGTACCTTTAGTTAAACAGCATCTCAAGTAAGCTTTTTCAAAAGGTACATCTGAGCTACGGGCCCAACATGTAGGAAGAAGTTTACCTGGAATCATTTAAAAATGCAACTATTGTAATTACAAAATAAGGCCGGGTTGGCAGATCGGTTATGCAGCCGCCTGCAGTTCGCTTTTCGAAGACATTTAATGTCGATGACGAGTATAAAGCGGCAGAGAGGGGTTCAAATCCTCAAAGATGTTTTATCTTATGGGAGAATATCTCCCTTACCCGGCTTTCTTTTTTCCATTTACTATGACAAATAGAATTATTGCTACGGCGTAAAGTCTACAAAGTCAACAAATATCCTTTTTTTGTTGACACATAGTTCATTGAGTGATACTCCCAAAGAGTATGCCCGCCAAAGTCGATGCAACGATTACTAGCAGGACGTACCCTCCCGTTTTTTTAGTCTGAAGATTTTGGATATCCCATTGTAAGAATAATCCAAATCTATATTTGATTCACCTTGATTTCATACGATTGCATTGAACACGTATCCGATTATCATTGCAGCAAATAATGTAACTGCCAAAAACGCTGCGAGCAGCCTCCACTTCAAGATTTTGTTCAAAATTATCAATTCAGGAAGCGACACTGCGACGATTGCAGTCATAAATGCAAGAAGGTTTCCAAGTGGCATTCCTTTAAGGGCAAGAGCCTCAATAACTGGAACCACTCCAATGGAATTTGCGTAAAGCGGCGCGCCAACAATCACGGCTGCGGGAACAGACCACCAAGTTTTTGCAGAAAGATACTCATCCACAAGACTTGCTGGAACAAAACCATGTATCAACGCTCCAATCCCGACTCCAAGAACAACATATGGAAAAACCTGCTTTGTTATAATCCATCCGTCCGCCCACCAAAATTTTGCAAGCTCCTTCAACCCGGGTTTCTTTCCATTGCCGTCTGTTTGCAAGGAATCATCCATCTTAGGGGACTTAAGCAAACTCTGATCAATATATTTTTCAAGATTTATTTTCTGAATCAAAAAGCCGCCCGCCATTGCAAGAATAATCCCCAGGACATTGTAAATCAAGGTCACTTTTAAGCCAAAAATAGCAGGAAAAAGGTAAAGTGATGCCTCGTTTATCAGAGGAGAGGATATAAGGAATGCAAAGGTCACTCCAATAGGTATCCGAACACGCATGAAGCCTATGAAAAGAGGAATTGAAGAGCATGAGCAGAATGGGGTTATTACTCCTAGAAATGCAGCAAAAAGATAATCAAGACCAAACCAACGCCTTTTCGCAAGAATGTCCCTCACTTTTTCCATTGGAAAATAATATCTGATAACCGCCATCAGGTAATTTATGACAACAAGCATGAATCCTATTTTAATCAAATCATAAATAAAAAAATTGACCCCGTCACCGAGATATGTGCCATTGCCAATTCCGAGCAGGTCATAAGTTACCCAGTCAGCAAACCACTGGATGGGGAGGAATATGTCTACCATACTATCACTAAGTAAATTTCAGTCCAACTTACTCCTTCAGCCATCCGACTATCTCCTTTACATCGGGAATCCGTCCGGACGCCTTCACTTTTCCGTCTATCGCAATGGCCGGGGTGGACATGACGCCGAATTCTATTATCTTCGTCATGTCTGTTACCTTCGATATCTCAATTTTCATGCCTAGTTCTGATACCGCCTTCTTCGCGTTCTCCTCAAGCCGCCTGCAATTAGCGCACCCGCTTCCGAGTATTTCTATCTTCATTTTACCACCTTGAAATGTCCTCAAGAACACGCTTCCCTTTCTCAGACAGGGAATACATGTGCCTTGTACTATCTTTCCTCAGATTAACGAGGCCGCTTTCACGCAAAACCTTAAGGTGTTGCGAAACCGCAGGCTGAGTCTTTCTTACTTTGCAAGGAAGCTTACATGCGCAGATCTCTTTTCCTTCCAGACATCGCATTATCTTAAAACGGGTCTCATCTGAAATTGCCTTGAGGATATTAACAGCCATAAATATAAGTGGAAACTTATATATTTAAACCTGCGTTAAATTTTCATTTAATGTCAGAATTAGACAAAATAGACAAAATAAGCGTCTTTCTGTCTATTCTAGCCAATCTCAAATAAATGAAATTATATTAGCAAAATGGTTAAATATGCCCTCTGCATCATATTGCACATAGATGCTGGATATTGTATGAAAAAGTAGGGATTTGTGCTAATTGGATAAAGTTCTTACCCGGCTTTTTCTTTTCTGCAGAGACGATTCAAATGATGAGCAAGGAAGATATATCTAAGTTTAAAAAATCTCATTATGATCTGGAAAAACAAATCGACGAAATTGATCGAAATCAACTCTCTGCAATTGTGAAACTTTCAGAACAGTTAAAGGAAATACTCGACGATATTGAAGCAGTACTGGAGAGAGACAAGAGCCTTTGGAATCCAGACATTAGCACAAAAATCAAGTTAGCAAAAAGAGGCGCAAAGGTTGGCAAGAGATTAAAATATTTTGAAGATGATATCATCAAAGAGTTTGACAAAGGCAATCTCTCTAAGGAAAATGGCAGGAAATTCAGTTCAATCACAAAACAAATCAAGGCTAAAAAACTACCTCTTGCAAAAAAGGAATTTGAAGATCTATGGAAGATTGTTGAACTGAGCAAAACATATGAACTGTCTAAAGACGAGTTCGAAAGCAAGGGCAATATGCTTGAGAAAGAAAAATTCCGAGTAAAAAATATACTAGCTGAGGTCTCAAGACTCGAAAGACAAACCTTTGATTCTGAAAAGGTTCGCAAATACAATGAATTATTGAAGAATTTAGAAAATCTGGAAAAAATCAGGGTGGCATATCTGTTTTCCTTGACTTCAGAACCAATAACTGAATTGCTTGGGGATATAGATAACTTGGGAGATCATATCTCTATGTTTCCAGAAAAAGAAAATATTGTGGATATTCTGAATTTCTTTTCTGAATATCCTGTTCTTGGAAAATATAATGTAAGTCAAATCTGCGAGATGCTTACTTTTAGTGAAAAAAGAATCTCACATATCTGTTCTGAGACTTCCAGATTTAAAAAAATAATTCTGGCTAACAGAAACTTGTTTGAAACATTGAATGGTCTTGAGCTAACAAATTTCATGGCAGTAGACGCTGAGAATGAAAAAGTACTGGATTTTTTTGCTGAAAAAATTGAAGGTGCAAGAAGTGTTGTTGAACGGATAAGGATACTGAGAAAAGAAAAAATTTCTTGCAAAGATGAATATGAAAAAAAGAAGGAGATTGAAGAAAGAAAAAACGAGCTTTCAAAATATTCAAAGGATGACCTGGAGAAAGAGTTGAAAGAGATAGAATTACTTCTTGAGTTCTTGTATTCCGCTCCAGAAGAAAAAGAAGAAAATGGGCTGTTTTCAAAGCTTTCATCTTTTTTCAAAACTAGGAAATCGGTATAAGATAGCGATTGCAGATCATGTTCTGCATTTGAAGTCGACATATCGCTCTCGAAGCCATATATTTTTATTTAATTACTGTGGGTATAGAATTAATCGGGGTGGAATCATGGATACAATAGCTGCTCAAATTCATGGAAAAGAATTGATAAGATTGCCATTTCGAGATCAAACTAGGAATCTTGTGGTTTTGAGAGGTAGAAATTCAACTGGAATTTTTAATGTCCATACAACGGTTGAAGCATTTAACGCTTTGCATGGAACTAATCTTAGAGTTGTGCCTCACGATGTTGCTGACGTTGCACTTAATGTTGGAGAAACCTGGAGAAGTCTTGCTTCATGTTTTGGTTTTGTGGTGGATGCTTCCATCGCTTATGAAAAACCAGGCACTAAATTAGGCGAAGAGATCGTTTTTTCCCTTGAAGACGAGCCGAGGGTAGTGTTGGCAACCGGCAAATATGAAGGAGAGGAGGATATTGCACTGGTCACTTTAGGATTAAGTGCAAAAGATTTCAAGAAAGATGGAAATTCGGTCGTTTTGGATATTTCTGATGATAGATTAATCCCAGTTCCAAATTTCCCTTCTAATAGTGGATGGTACATGCCACACAATCGAACGGGCATTCCTCACGGAAGGGAGGTGGGAGAAAGCCGGGATGCTAGATATTTGAATAAATGGAACCGTTCATACGTGGGCCTTCTCGTCCGCCAGGTCGACGCCGACGGTTGCAACCTCAGGCAATATGCCGACGTTTACTCTAAGGCGTCTTGGAAGCATGCGGTGGTGGCAGAAGTTTCCGAACGGGACGCTGCAAAAATCGAGGCGCTTCTTGATTCTGCACCAACACAACAAACTGACAGAAATTTAAATAAAAAATAAACTCTATTTCAGAGAGTATTTCTGTTCTTATGGGCGTGTTAGAAAAAGATGAGAAGGTTCTGCCATCACTCTTTAAAGATATTCCAGAGACAACCTAATTCTGAAAGTGATGTTGCACCATCATGGTTGATAATTATGGATCTGCTTGAAAAACTAAAAGAAAAGAATCTGAAAAAAGTTGCGGAAGAAATCACGCAGCAAGATCCTGAAAAGATTGTTCCTGCTCTTGTTGAACTAATTGAAAATGAGGAAGTAAGAGATAATGTCTGCTATATGCTTGCTGCTATAGTGAATAAGAATCCTGAGAGCAAGGCGATTCTGAATGCCATTCCAGTCTTTATTGAAATGCTGGATGATACGGACAATACTATCCGGGCCAACGCTTGTTTTTCTCTTCTTATTCTTGCTAATTACAATCCTAAAAACAAAGACATTGTAAATTCCGTTCCAGTATTGACCATAAAACTCGAAGATCCAGAGCCTTCCGTAAGAAAGAATGCTGCAGGAACACTCGTATTCATAGCACAATACAATGGCAAAAAAGTTGCAGAAGCTATCCCTGCTTTGATCAAATTGCTTGAGGATAAAACTGAGAATGTCCGGATCAATGCTGCTAATGCCCTTGCTATGTCTTTCCAGGAAAATTCTGAAAACAAGGATCTTCTGAATGCAGCATCTAACTATCTTCAAATGTTTATGGAAATGATGGTCTCTGATAGCGAGATTGTACAGCAGAATGCTGCTCTTTTGATCGGCTATATTGCTCAAAAAAATCCAGAAGCGGTTTTGAGTAATGTTACGCAATTTATCCAGATGCTGGACAACAAAATCTGGAGAGTGCGTTGGAATTCTATAGGAATTCTCGGATTAGTTCTGCTGAAATATCCTCAAGAAAAGGAAATTGTCCTTGCTATGCCAAGGTTCCTCGAGCTTATGGAAGATGAAAACACAATGGTGCGTTTTAATGCTGTTGGGATTGTGGGATCTCTTGCACATAAAAACCCAAAAAGTAAGGAGATTTCAGATTCCATATCAAGATTGATAAAAGCACTGAAGGATGAGAGTGGGGATATAAGGCTCAGGGCTTCGGCTTGGCTTCCACTCATTGCAGAAAACAATGCAAAGTATCTCGAGAAGTCTATTCCGGCGCTAAGAGAATCACTGAAAGATGAGGATGAGAGGCTGCAAAAAAATATCAAAAAAGTACTTGAAAAATTGGGGGGATAGTATGATGCCACCGGTATGTAAAATTTGTAATAAAGATTTCAGAAACGAAGAAGAATGCGGTCTTCTTCATTTCAAGAAAACAGAAAAGGACGACGAATTTGATAGAAAATGCGAGGAAGATGGTTTTGTTGGGCATCCTCCATATGCTGCCTGGTTCTGCAAAGAGCACTACGAAGAAGCAAAGAAATTAATCAATCTCACTCTTGATGAAGCAATGGAAATTCTCAGAAAGAAATTCGACTCCTAAAAATATTTTGGTGATACTCATGAATCTACCCGAGAAATTGCGAAAATCCAAACTTGTAACTCTAGCATTTGAATTCTCACAAAAGGCCCACACAGGCCAAAAAAGAGACAGTGGCGAGGAGTATATCGTACATCCATATCGAGTATGCATCTCTTTGTTCGAAGAATTTGGAATCGAAGATGAAAACCTGCTAGCAGCCGGGCTTTTGCATGATGTTATTGAAGATTCCAGTACCTCTCATGAACAATTGTCAAAACTATTCAATGAAAGAGTTGCAAACCTGGTTGATGCGGTTACAAAGAAAAAAGATTCTACTGATCCAAAATGGAAAGAAAAATACTACAAAAACATTCAAAATTCCGATGAACAAATTCAATTGCTAAAATTTGTTGATCGTCTTGATAACATCAGAGACCTAATATCATGTCCGTCAAAAGAAAAACAGATACGTTATTTGAAGGAAACAAAAGAATTATTTCTTCCTTGGGCTAAGAAATTCAATGAAAAAGTTTATGAGAAACTAGTCCAAGAAATAGAAAAAATCGAGGTTTCAACATGAAAAAATACCTGGTGTATGTTGATGACAATTTTCATCATGGTAATGATGAAGAGAGATACAAGCTGGGGGACTTTGATACCTGTGCTGATGCTACTGCTGCATGCAGAAAAATAGTTGATGAATATTTTGAAAAAATCAAAGAAAAGAAGCACTCATTCAAGGAGCTTTGGCAGGACTACACTATGTATGGCGAGGATCCATTCATAGTATCGGATGATCAGGACTGCAAATTTTCTGCCTGGGATTATGCAAAAAAACGCTGC
>JAHJDH010000002.1 GCA_018812625.1 Microcaldota archaeon
CCGAGCTAGATTTTCAACAGAAGAAAAATGATTTAGAATTGCTTTTGCAACTTTTGGGCCTACCATAGGAAGAGCCTCGATAACAGCACGGGATGTTTGGGATGGAGTAAACGTTTTTTTCCGCGCGTAAATTCTAAGGGGCTGTTTCTTTGCAATCTGCTCATGCTTTGCAAAATTAAAAACAAGCTCAGCAGTTGCCTCTTTGTCCCGGGTAAAAATCAATGACGCTCCAAAATCTGCAATAACAGTAGCATAGGTTCCAAGAAGAGAACTTCTATTCAGCCTCTCTTCGCTGGAAACTCCTTCAACTATGATAACAACACGATCATAATTAGATACAAGATTGGGCAATTGAGAAAACAATCTGCCATCAATTACTGACTGCTCAAAATCATTTCTGGTTTTCCTCTCTACAACAAGCCTTGCAGAGCAGAGAAAATCCCCAACATCAAGAGCTCTTCGATTAACAACTGCACCATAATTTTTGAAGTACTTATCAAACAATTCGTCTTCCCTATGATCAACTACAATATTGACTTTACTGCTATCATAAGATTCTAGAAACTGCTGCACAACTACCTAACTCCAGACATATATTCTTTGATTTCCTTAAAACCAATGGAACAACCGGAATATTTGATCTTGTAGAGCGCTGCTTCAAGAACATTTTTCTCGAGAGCCTCGAAACTCTTGAAGTATCCTTTTTCATAGGCAAGCATCACGAGTTCGCTCGTCCTAAGAGTACGAAGTGGACCAATCTCATTTGTAAGTTTTTGAAGATTTTTCTGATTGACCATAATATTAACGTGGAATTCTTTCTCAAAGTGCTCTTTTAGAAGAATTGGAGCTTCAATAAGAATTCTTGTGGTTCTCTCATCCATTAATATATATTCAACGCCAAGTTGTTTTGCTAAGATGAGCATCTCGGACTCTCCCATATGAATCAAACGAAGAGGCCTTCCACGAGCAAAAAAGATATTGTTTGCAAGATTCATAAGGTTCTTTGTATCATCTGTGAGCTTTGCATCAACTACTACTACA
This sequence comes from Microcaldota archaeon, assembly GCA_018812625.1. Lineage (GTDB taxonomy): Archaea > Micrarchaeota > Micrarchaeia > Anstonellales > Bilamarchaeaceae > Bilamarchaeum. The sequence goes on from JAHJDH010000002.1 coordinate 1,042, forward strand.
ACTCCGGCATCAATTGCATTTTTGATCCTGATAGCTGAAAAGAGATATTTTCTGATATTCTTCTTTAGAGGAACAGTTACTGCTTCGTTTTCAACTGATGGTGGAATGATGAATCGTAGGTTATGTTTTTCAGCAAAGAAATAAAGTAAATTATCAAGACATGAGGAAGTAAGTGAAATCAAAACACCAGCATCAACAATAACATCTCTTTTTTGCATGATCTCATCCTGACAATAGCTGTCTTGCGATTTTCATCCGCTCTTTTAGAGTCTTCTCTTCAGTAAGCCGATCAAACATCATGGTCGAGCCCGCATAATCAAGAATTTCCTGCTTGTCTATACCAGTCATCTCAGCAGCAACACCAAGACTCATGCCCTGAGCATAAAATGTTGCTGACATTTTCAGTTTCCCCTTTGAGAGCAGGCCTATTACAAACCTAGGATCACGATCTTCAAGAAGTGAGATATTTGTTTCAATTTCAGAGAAGAGATCCAGGATCATTCGCTCATCTGCAATTCGCATTTTCTTGACTAATTTGAGTAATGAATATTCTATTGCAGATAATGCTGGCTGACAGTCTTCACTGAGAAGTCTTGGTTTTGAGACAATTTTACTTAGTACATATGATATGATCGCGAGACGAAAATTAATTTTAGTAGGATCAATAGCTGTCTCTCGTAGAACAGAATCATTTAGCTTTCGGAGCCGTCGTTGATCCCTTTTCTTAAAGGCAGAAAGAATCCGAGGAATATACTCAAATAATGTTCTCAAGTGGGCACCTGTGGTAAAAATTAACGATAATATTATAAACCTATCATGATTATATCATGACAGTTGCGTGATTTTATCGCAACAGTTTGGTGAAACAATGAACGATAACTCCGACAAGAAATATAAACCTTCTGACTCCGCGTTCACCAGAGAAATACAAAGCGACCTCGAAGCGAATATGGAAAAATTCAGGGACCCGATTGTTCTTGGAGAATTCCTATACAGGCTCCTAGAAGAGCGTGAAAATACTAACAGACTGCTCAAAAATATACTTCAAAGACTCGATTCACTCGAAGCAAAAGGAGTTTCAACTGAGCAAATCCGCAAAGAGATACCAATGCTCCCTAAGATAGACGAGCAGATCCTTGAGTTTGTCAAGGAAACAGAAAAAGTAACTGCGGAAGAAGTCCGCAAGAGGTTCAAGTATAAAGGTAAGAACGCGGCTTCATCAAGGCTTAACCGCCTTGTAAAGCAGAACCTGCTCTCTAAAAAGCAGGTCGGGAAGAAGGTTTACTTCTTTCCGTTATAACATTGATGGCAAGGCTGAGAATGGGTCGACCTCCCGCCTCTCTCAACTCTCTGATTCATTCTCAACTTGTTATCCTCCCACGCTAGTACCCCTTGACCAGGGGCTAGCAATACTCACATTGATGGCAAGGCTGAGAATGGGTCGACCTCC
>JAHJDH010000003.1 GCA_018812625.1 Microcaldota archaeon
CCCTCAAGAATACCATAGTCGCTTGCTGGATCGTAGTTTGATAGAGTAAGAGTATTTGCTGCTTCACTTAATGTTGCTCCAGTATCACTCCATGAACCATTCCATTTCCAAAGCTCAAGATTTGCTTCTGTATAACTTGCTGCTTCAGTATCCGTCCAATGCCAGGTTGTTGTTTCAATTGTTGGAGTTCCAAGTGTTGGAGTTATGTTAATGAATTTCTGCTCAAAGCTAGTGTAATCAGTAGGCAATGTTGAGGAGTTTGTTGTCCAGGTCATTGAGTAACTCTCATTGTTTCGAAGAACATCATTGAGTGTTAGGTTTGTGTAGTTCACATAAGTTGCTGCTGGGTTTAGGAATGTCATGTTCATATCCAGCGAGAAGTTCATAGGATTGAAATCATCAGAGTTGTTGAATAGAACATCCTGAGTGTTATTAGTAAATACCAGACCATTTGCATTGACGCTTGATTTGTATAATGATGCACCAATGGAACTGCTGGAATTCACAGTAACATTGTCAAGTGTAAGGAAATGTTCCAAATAGATAAATCCAAAGAGAAGATCAGCATTATAGCCATGATAAATACCGATTGCATTCTCATAGAATGTTGTGTTTGCGATTGTTATATTTCCAAGAGGAACATCAGGACCTTCGGTTCCAAGTCCATAGAAACCATAGCTGTTGTTGTAGAACTCAGAATTGTAAACATTTGCCCATGGCTCGGTTCCTGAAGAGAACGGACCTGTGAGATGAACACCATAAGTGTTGTCCCAAGCAGTGTAATTGTTCAATTCAATTTCTACATATTCATTCTCAAGTTTTACACCAGCATTGCTGTTGTTCCAGGCTCTTGAGTTTGTAATGTTAACATGAGATCCGAAATATGCAATGAATCCATCGCTGTTGTTGTGAATATCAACATAATCCAAAACCACATAGTTGTATGGAGCAGATGAACGGCCGTTCAAAAGGATACCAGTATTGGAGTTGTTGAATACTGTTGAATTGCTTACAGTTGTTGTGTTAACCTGATCAAGAACAATACCGTCATCATAACCTGAGATTGCAGGACAGTTCTGGATAGTCACATTATCATAGAGAAGATTTGGATAACTCAAACTTGAGTTAATGATAATACCTGCAGCGTTTGTTGTTCCGTTGTTTGTGATGTTGTAACCATCACAGTCAAATGTAACATTTGATGATGCGATTCCTATACATGCATTGCTAGCCCCAGAAGTTATGCCAAGCATATTATACGGCGCACCTTCAACATTTGAAGTAAGGACATAGTCTCCAGGAGAAGTTATCAGCATACAAGTTGAGACACTTGATTGCAGAATACCATAGTCACTTGCTGGATTCATGTTTGTCAAAGTGAGTGTGTTGTTGCCAGTATCCAAAGCAGCGCTTGTATTGCTCCAGGAGCCATTGTATTTCCAAAGCTCAAATGCACTTTCATTATCTGCTCCAGTTATTTCAGTTTCATTCCATCTCCAGATGATTTCATCGATAGAAACGCTGCTGGTGAGGTTCGAAACATCAACGAATTTGTTTTTGAAACTGGAGTATCCTCCAGGTAGAGGTGATGGGGTTGTGCTCCAATTTATCTGATAGGACTCTCCTGCTGCAATCGAGTCATTGATTGTCATGTTTGTGAAGCTTGTATTGTCTCCAGCAGGTCTGTCGAATATGAGTGAAAGCATGTTCAGTGTTATTGGAGTTCCGAGGGTGTTGTTAATCTTAAGATCAATTGTGTTGTTGAAAGTTCTTGAATCATAGATTGTTGTATTGTCAGAATCAAGAATGTAGATACCAATTTCGCTGTTGTTGCATGCAATTGTATCATTGATTATTGTGTCGTTTGAGTTGTTGACAAGAAGACCGATTGTGTTGTTGCAAAGATAGAGCGGATCGATATCTACACCAGTAGAAGTATCAAAGAGCATTCCAAACTCATAGCCTACAATGTGGCCGTCTGAACCATATATCTTGGTCCCATCATAGCCTCGGTTGAAGATACCAAATCCAGTTCCAGCATCAACAAATGTCTGGACAATGTAGTGCCCATTCATATCAATTACGACATCGTCGGCCAGTATCTCAATACATTTATTCTTGGCGACCTGCGTTCCGACAATGTCATTTGCAAGACGATAACGACCAGATGAGGTTATGTCCATACACCCAGTAATAAGTTCTGGATCTTCCATAAGACCATAAATGCCTTCGGGTGAGAAGTGCTCAAGCTTCATGTAATTGTCAGTTGTATTTGGAACTAAATTCAATTCCTGGACATATAAGATACTGGATATCCATTTGGAAACATACATGTCAAACCTTGACTCAACGTATGGGCCAGATGCAACTTCAGTTGAAGTCCAGTGCCAGGTTGTTGAATTGATTTCCTGTCCGGTTGCTTTGGTTCGTAGATATTCAATGTCAAGATATTTATTCTCAAAACTGCGCGCCCATGCTGGAAGTGCGGATTCGCTGATATTTGTACCAGTTATGGCATAAGGACTAGATGCAGTTAGGTCTTCAAAGTTATCCTCAAGATCAAGACGAACATATTGAGCTGGTGTGCCTCCATCCCACATAAAGTCGAGATTAGTTGCATTCAGTGAAACATCTGTAAAGGAACCCGGATCAACAACCAGATCCTTATCATTGTCATATAATATGACGTTGGCCAAGGTAGCATTATAAGTTTCATCAAGAATCACACCATATCCATGATTGATACCACCAGTTCCAGTTTTTGATACTGTGACATTCTCAATAGTTGACTCATGGCATCCGATATAGTTTATTCCAGAACCCGGCTCATAATCAGGTCCGCCAAACCCTCCATCAGAAACATTGCTGTTTGCGAAAATATTATTCTGACAATCATTACTGCTGAATTTGGTCCTTGCAGAGAAGAAGCCATGTTGTGTGTGGTTTATAGTTACGTTGCTAACTTCCACTGCATCGCTTCCAAGAGAATAGATACCGTATTCGAAGTCGCTTATTAGGGAACAGTTCTGGATTATGACATTGTCTGAACCTGGAACAAGAGCTATTGCAGCAGTATCAGCTAGCTGCGGACCAGTTGGCCAATCAATGTACGAACCGTTGCAGTTGAGGACAACGTTTGAACTGTTAATGAGGATACATGCATAGTCAATATTGTATGCATTTCCTTGAAGTACTGGTGATATGTTGCCATCTGGAGCAGTATAATCCCCGTATAAAACAAAGCTGGCTGCATCTATACCATTGGCAATAGTATAAGTTCCAGGGTCAGATATTTCGATGCATCCATATACTGGTGTTGAACCAAGACTGGAGATATCCTCGAGCATAGCATATGTTGACTGTGGATCCATTGCAGAAAGTGAAAGCGAATTGGTATTTGTCTTAATAGTTGCTCCAGTATTGCTCCATGAACCATTATGCTTCCAAATCTCTAATTCTGCCTCATCAGCACTGCCAATCTCAGAATCTTCCCATTTCCAGGTGATGTTGTTGATTGAAACATCGCCATTGACTTGGGTGATGTTGACATATTTATTATCAAATGTAGCCCTGAAAGGTGGCAGTGTGGTTGGCTGGAAAGCATGGTCAATCGTATATGTTTCATCGAACTCAGTAAGTGTGTCGTTGATGTAGAGATGAGTGTCCCTGTTAAAGTCACCAGCGTCGCGATCAATTGTCATGTTCTTTGCAACGTAGTAGTCTGTGCCGCCAGAGGATGCCATAATGTAGAAGTCTTTCGTGTTATTGAAAAGATGAACATCCTCAATCGTAAGGTTGTATTGTGATGAAAGTGAAAGACCGTAGCCATTCTTATTCGCAGTGCAGTTTGAGATAATTACATTTGATGTGTAGCTTATCTGGAAACCGCTGACCGTATTATTGAATGCAGTGTTGTTGGTCAAATTGTTGCTGTTTCCTATTATGTAGTAGCCTGAGCCAGTACTATGACGGACGATGTTGTCGGAAATATTGTTACCGGCAGACTGGACATTCATGCCAACCCCATCATTCGCCTCAAGAAGGTTGCTGTATATCCTGCTCGATGGGTTGTTGTGCGCAAGGCCCGAATCGCCGTTGTTGCTCATGTTATTATCATATATACTGAAATTGCTGCCGCCAGCTGTGTAAAGCCCATAGCGATAATTATCGTATAAATGATTGTCATGGAAAGTGTTGTTGGTGCCCGAGCCGGTGCGGATTCCATCCCATGATGAATTGCGTACTGTAAGGTTGTAGAACTGGCTGTCGCTTGTGTTGTATGTCCAAATTCCGTATGATTGTGCGATGTCACCAGACGCATTAATGAGAGTGACATTTCGAATTGTATCCCCAGAAGTCTGATGGAGCGCGATTCCAATCTCATAGTCGCTGATATTTCCGCAGTTCTCTATAGTTACGTTAGTATAATCAGCTGTAGTGTTTCCGTAAATCGTAATTGCTGCAGCATCATCCATATGATTTAGATTCGTGATGGCATAACCATTGCAGTCAAAGCGAACATGATTGGCCATAATCCTGAAACAGGTATAATCAACATAATTTACATCAGGAACAGAAAATGGCGCTCCATAAGCATCGAAACCTAAAAGATATGTTCCTGGAACTGTAATGTCCTCGCATCCGGTTCCAAGTCCTTCAAAAATTCCGTATTCGCTGTTTGGAACTAAGTTTGTGATAGAAAGATTATTAGTTGCGGTATTAAGATTACTGATCATCTTGGTCCACGAACCATTGTTCTTCCAGATTTCTAGATTTCCTTCGGAATATCCGCTTACCTCCGCATCATTCCACTGGAAGGATATGCTGTCGATCGAAACAGTACCAATGTCTGAGCTTATATCAACGTATTTTTCATTGAATGAAGGAAAAACAAATGGAGGATTGGAACTGTTTGTTGTCCAGTTGAAATAGTATCTTGATGTTGCACTCATCTGATCATACATTGATATGTTTGAATAGTTCTGATAGTTTCCAAGTGGATTATCGAAAATCATTTCATCCATGAATATTGCTGGTGCGGAAGTTGCATACAAAGCAACGTCACGTGAATTATTGTACATGTGATTTTTGGAAAGATTCGTTCCGGGTCCTTGCGAAACATAAATACCATAAGTTGATGAACGAGTCACATTATTGTTAATTATACGCGTACTTGCTGCACCGATAACTGAAATACCGGTTGGTATGCCAGTAACATTGTTGTTCATGATGAGATTGTTGTAGCTCGTTGAGTCACCAACATAAATACCAGTGTTGGTCACATCATCAATCACATGATCGTAAACTTCATTGAAGTCTGCATCTGTATCAAGGCGAATAGCAGTATTAACATCAGTGATTGTGTTGTTTGTAAGGACGTTTCCTTTGGAACTTGATGTTGCCATAATCCCGTATGTGCCGCTGTTGGAAATATTGTTTTCCCAAATACGGTTCAAAAGACTTCCAGAAGTCAGGAAGATACCGACATTTTGGTTGTCATAGATACTGTTATTTGTATAATTATTGCTGTTGCCGCCCCATGAATAAACACCATAGTCAAAGCGATGGAACGTATTGTTCTCGACTATATTGTAATATGAATATCTTGGATAAAATCCATAACCATCAATTGACCAATTGAACGTGTTGTTTCCGTAAATTCCGTGAAGACCTGCATCTGCATAAACACCTATTGGGAAATATGCAGTGTTGTTGTACATGTGAACAAAGTCTCCCCTGATTCTGTATCCATAATCCCCAGTACCAGAAGTTCTGCGAACTTCATTGTCAACAATCGTGTTGTTGTGGCTGTTCTCATCAGTGAGGAAACCAGCATCATAAGGATTCTGAACATAATTGTTTCTCATTGTTGAATTGGAAGTGTTATCAAGCATAACACCATAAGCATACCCATAAGCATTGCAGTTTTTTATTGTAAGGTTTGATACTCCAGTCCCAAGAATCGCATAGCGATAAATTTCAGCTGTATGGCTAAGATTGTATCCATTACAATCAAGAACAACATCATCTGCAAGGATTTTCAAACATGCAAAACCAGTTCTTGGAGATGCATTGATAGGTGATCCTGCCAGATTATTAATAAGGCGATATTCTCTTGGCTGATCGATTTCCATACATGATGAGACAGGAATTGCAAGTTGCTCTCCAAGTATACCATAAACAACTCCGTTCAAGCCGCTTGGAACTGGATGATTGTTAAGAGTGAGTTTGTTGCTTCCAAAATTAAGAGTTGCGCCCTTATCATCCCATGAAGAAGATGTATTCCATGAATAAACCTTCAGTGTAGTTTCATTGAATGATTCTGAAGTAACTTCAGCATCTGTGTAGTGCCAAACTAATTTCTCAATTGTTGGGGTATTCAAGGATTCCGTTCTCCTAAACCGAACGAATTTCTGGCCAAGGCTATAATTTTCCAATGGTGGGGATACAGCTGGATGATTCCACCAGGAAATACTGTACTGATCAGCATCACTTGGCATCGAATCATTCAAATCAAGCCAGGTGTAATTCTCAAACACCCCTGTTGGTGGAAGGAAGTAGAGACTCAACATGCTGACATTTGAATTGATAATATCCTTCTGCCTGATATTAAGATCATAATCATTATTGTAGAGAGTAAGGTTGTTTACAGAAATATTTCTTGGATCGCGAAGCCTCATTCCAATTCCAACTGATGAACTAATAGAACCACTTGAATACGCAGTGCTGTTAATGTAATTGCTGTTGATGCATCCTATTGAGAATAAACCAGCGCCAGGCTGCCAATCAGGTTTAGTATAACCTGCATTGTATGATGAGACATTAACATATGTGTGATTGTCACAGTCAGAACTGCTGAATCTTGTTCTCATGGAAGTAAGGCCATAATAAGATCTGTTTGAAGAAACATTCTCAATATGGACATTCCTGTTTCCAAGAAGGTATACATTGAATGCGAAATCTTCGATGTTTGGACAGTTTGTGATTGTAATATTGTTCTTGCTAGGAACTACAGCAATCCCAGCTGAAACTGAGTTGAAATCTCCAGAGCCATCCCAATCTATCTCGAGTCCTTGGCAATCAAAGTTAACATTTGAGGCATTGATTATGATGCATGCATAAGTTATGTCAAAGGCTGCGCCTTGAAGAGTTGAAGAAACATTACCAAAAGGAGCTTGATAACCATCGTAACTCAAAACCGAAGATGCTGAAATATCTGCACCAAGATAGTAGGAACCAGATTCATTTAGTTCCACACATCCGAATAAATTCTGATCTCCGAACATTCCGTAGATGGATTCATTTGCCAGGTTCGTTACAGTAAGTGTATTCTGAACAACATTGCGAGATTCCCCAGCACCATCCCAGTCACTGCCATTCCACCCATACAATTCAATTGTAGATTCTTTGAAAGCTGAGCCTTCTGAAGTTGTCCAATGCCAAACTGCTGAGTCAATGCTCATGGTGGATGTTGCAGTTATTGTGATATACCCGTCTCTGATATTTGTAAGGCTGTTTGGAGCAGCTGATGGACTTGATGACCAGTTGATGTTGTATTCTTCATTAGAAATCGTAAGAGTATCATCAATGTCAAGAATTGTGTAATTGTTCAAATCCCCGCTTGGATTATCGAATGTAACATTGTTCAGTTCAATTGGAATGCTTGGTGAAGATGAGGAAGTGTTTATGTTGAAATCAAGTGAGTTGTTGTAAAGTCTTGTATCATTGATAGTGGTGTTGATTGAGTCATAGACAAGAATACCGTATTGGCTGTTGTTGCATGCAATTGCATCAACAATGTTAGTGTTGTTGGATTGATTTACAAAAATACCAACATCATTATTGCAGAAAGATGAGGGATCTACAGATACATTATCGGAATCTGTAATCTTGATACCATTTGTATAGTCACTTACAACTGAGCAGTTTATTATTTCGACATTGTCAGTTGTTACAAGTATACCATTTGTTGTTCCTCCAGTTCCATTATTCTCGATTTTATAATCATAACAATTCAAGGTGACTCCAGATGCAGTTATCTTAAGACAAGAAGTACCATCACCAGAAATATTTGCTCCGGCTAAATTGTTTATTAGTCCATACTCGCCTGAAGATGAGATTTCCTGGCATCCGGAAACCGGTGTTTCGGCCATGACACCGACAGTCGTGTTGGAACTGCATAAAGCACCCCCATCCTGCGTGCCATCATTTGGAGTAACACAAATACTCCAGTTCTGATCATCAGTTGTCATGCTGCTGACAATTTTGTTTGATTCGTTGGCCGCGAAAGCTGCGACCTGCTCTGCAGAAAGTGCAGAATCATAGAATCTGACATCGTCTATTGAACCGTAGAAGTCATCACTGGTAGAGCCATCTATGCCTATGTAAAGATAGGTTGGCGAGGCTATATCATATTGATGGGAAGAATTCCCCAGTGACCTCCCATCAAGATAAAATTTAAGCTGGCCGGCGGCCGTCCCTTCCCTGACAAATGCCACGTGGTGCCAGTTGCCATCAGTTATGCTGCTGTTGGACAATGAAGATGGGTGAATTCCCGAATCATAGACCCCGAGATAATTTGAGTTGTAGACGTAAAAACCAGGGTCGTGATAGTTCATGCCAAAGATACCTGCGTACGAAATCTGACTTGCCGCAGGTTTTATCCATGCCATCATGGTATAATTTCCGGAACCGATAGGCGGGAAGCTCGTAGTGGCAAGGGATACGTAATCGCCACTACTACTGAATTCGTATGCACCATGACCATCATGGCCCCCAGTGGCATTGTATATTGCTCCGGCAACAGAGCTGCCGCCATTATCATCTCCAGCATAATCAGTTGCATTATATGCGTTCGAAGAACCTTCAAAAGGAACATACAAAACAGGAAGTTCATCACCATTCAGTGACCACACAGTAAAATTACGGACATCGTCCGAGTCGCCATCATAAACATCCCAGCTTGCGCTAAGGTTGTCAGTCGATAAATAACCAGTAATTGAGATATTTTCTGCTATTGGCAGCGCGGCAAAAGAAATGCCAGAAAAAAGTAAAATCACTAGAACTACGGAGACTATGGTAAATGAACGCATGGCAATATTAGAAATGTAATATTTATAAATTCAAATACAGCTGAAAAGTTTCATACTAATAATATAATATAGAAAAAAAGTGGTAAAAAATATACAAAAAAAAGAATTATCTGCATTTTGGAGTAACTGATACGTTCATGAAAAGCCGCATGTCACCTAGAATTCCAAAACACATCATCTCAACAGTTGCAATCTCATTTGAAACTTCTTCAGTAGAATTAAGTGGAAGAGGAACATTTTCTTCTATGAGCTCTCCGGTCCCATCACAATGAAGAGTAACATAAGCTACCGGGCCTTCATTTGAAACTCCGGTTATCCGTATTCCACCAACAACTGAGCTTCCGCCAATATCAACTCTAAGTTCTGGGTTTGAATCAGATTCTGTAGCACATCCGGGTTCAGGACAGGGCGGCAGCTCTACCTCCATATCATATATAGCATCAGGCCTAGCATCAATAATCATTTCAGCATCCATTCTCATATCAGCATCACGATGATCAGGATCATTACCAATTACATCAGAATCAATCCGAGCTGGAGTATCCGAATCCATTCCAGCATCCTCTGAAAGAGATTGTCCGCCACATGCAGGGGTAAGCATAGCCAAACAAATAATTCCTTCTGCAGCCAGTTTCTTTACCTTTGAGAACTTAACTGGTTTTTCTGAATCCTTTTTTCGAGCATTTTTTGCCGTTTTTGTTAACATAATATCCCACCTACTATAATAGTACAGCAAATCATTAAAAAGACTCCCCCCTTGGGAGGAACAAGATAGGTTCTTAAAAGTTTATATATAGACATAAATTGCAACTAAGTTTCATCGTAGCCAGTGATAGGTTAGTTGTATTTTGGAGGTTGAAAAAAATGAACGGTAGAGGTTTTAGAACTTTTAGAAATGTATCGACTTTTACATATGTTGGAAGAAACACTTCCCTGTATAACAGAGCGTTCAAATATAACGACCCAAAAAAAGAACCTTTGAAAATACTAATCGCCGGACCAGGACCTTTTGAACCTTTTTATGTTTCTTATTTAGGAAAACACAGTATTGATGCTGTTGATATCAGTCCGAAAATGTGTGATATAATCCATGGGATAAACAATGGAGCTTATGTTGACATGGAAACCCTGGCAGAAAAATGCCACAATGTAAATGACGATGGAAAGCCAAGGCCAAATAGAGATCTAAGTAATTCAGAAAGAGTTGAGCAGGCAGCAAAAGAGATGGCAATGCAGGGATTTGCACCAGAAGATTTCCTCTCAGGACGAAAAAGATTCTTCAGGGTGATGAATCCTAATGCAGACATCACCACATTTGCAGAGGACATTTTTGCATTCCTTGAAAAGAAAGGAGGGTATGATGTTGTTGCAATGTGTACACTTTTTATCAACCTAAGAAAAACACTTGGAGATGAAGAGCTGGCAAAATTGTTTATTTCATTTAGAAAAGTTATGTCATGTGCAGACAGAAGAGATTCCGGAATTCTTGCAATAAGTGAAACACCAGCAGCTATCCATGGACCAAGAAATGTTGTTGGATTTATGGTTGATGCAGGATTCACAATTACAGACATGATTGTTGATAATCTTGTCAATGCAAGAGGTTCACTTCGGGGCGGTTATGGGATCATATCAAGAGCAGATGGACATTTAACCAGGAAAAGAAGTGATATGGATATTAGAAAACTTAGAGAAGAATTTGACGGCGGAGTTTTCGCAGGCTCGGGTGTTTCAGCAATAGAGATGCCGGATGATGCACTGGTTTCATTCCTTGAAAATACTGATCGAGTTGTTCTTGCAGCGCTCAGAACCTCTCTGGAAAAAATGACAGTATTCACTGCAGACAAGCAAAAGCTCACTGATACTCTTCCTGAAACTAGAACTTCGTTTGGTCTCTCGGAATTAGAACAATAATAATATTTTTTTATACTTTTTCTCCAGCCCAACACCAAAATAAGAATGAATGAAAAAATCAGAAAATGGAAAATCTTATTAACAATTGGAACTTACTGATATGCAATGAAAATAGGAAAACGCCGCATGAATCTTCTTTTCGTATCAACAGATTTGAACATAGGATCCTTGATTATCAGAACAATAAACGAAGGCTCAAATGTCAAAGTCTATTCGTCAAAATACAAACATAATGCACTTGAGGGATTTCTTCCCGATAGTAAGTGGGTTGACAACTGGAAGGAACATATTGACTGGGCTGATGTTATTATTTTCGATGATGTTGGTTGGGGAAAACATGCAGACAGATTAAGAAAAAAAGGAAAACTTGTAGTAGGTGGAAGCGAGTACACTGACAAACTGGAAGTAGATCGCCAGTTTGGCCAGGAGGAACTGCAAAAAATTGGGATCAAGATACTTGATGAAACTGAGTTTTCAACAATAGACAAGATCATCAATTACATCAAAAAAAATCCTGCCAGATATGTCCTTAAGCCATGCGGAGGACATGATTCTGATGGAACAATAGTTGCAGGTTCAAAAGACAGCAGCGACCTACTCATACTGCTTGAGCATAATAGAAAACAATGGACAAAAAACAACAGATATTTTCTCCAGAAATTTGTTGAAGGAATAGAAGTTGCAGTTGGGGCAACTTTTGATGGGAATGATTTTGTTTATCCAATCAACATAAATTTCGAGTACAAACGCCTTTTCAATGGAGGACTTGGACCACTGACATGGGAAATGGGAACAGTACTCTTTCACACAAACAAAAACAAACTCTTCAATGAAACACTGCTAAAGATGAAGGAGCGCCTTAGAGCAGCATCTTACATAGGAGACATTGACATTAATTGCATAGTCAATAGCAACGGAATATTTCCTCTGGAATTTACATGCAGATTTGGTTTTCCAACCACTCAATTATTATGGGAGGCAAACACAAGAAATGCAAGCAATTACTTTTTTCATCTTGCTAGGGGCATGGTAAAAAACAAGCCTCCTCAAAAGGGATATACAGTAGGTGCACTTGTTTGCGTCCCACCATTTCCATTTAATGATAATAATGAATCAGAAAAATACAAAGGAGCTCTCATAAGGTTTGAGAGAAATGATTTGTGCGGAGTGCATTTTGTTGATTCCATAAAAAGAAAAGGACAACATATTGTGAACGGTTCTTGTCCACTAATTGTATGCGGAAAGGCAGGTACAGTAAAAGAAGCTAGAAAAAAAATGTATGCAAGAATAGATAAAATCCAAATCGAAAACAAGTATTACAGAACAGACATTGGCGAAGGCTTGGAAAAAGAATCAAAAAAGCTAAAGGAATTAGGATATATCTAGAAATCAAAGTTAAAGAATTGCTCAGCATTTTTATAGAAGAATTTTTTGTGCAACTTTTTCGGAACCATTTTACTTAGCCATGAAATGTACTCATTCATCCTAACAAGCGGCCAATCAGAACCATACATGACTTTTTCGCCATTGTCAAGATAATCAAGTACCCAGCGCATCCAGTGCCTATCAAGCTCATCATCATTTCTGATAGGCCCTTCCCTTAAACCTGAAAAATCCAGCGCAACATTCTCGTTTTTATACGCAATTTGCGCAGCATCAATCAGCCAGGGGTAACCCGCATGTGCCATCAATATTTTTAGTTTTGGAAAGTCCACAGCAAGATCATCAACATGTATTGGATGCGCATATTTTTGATAGATTTTTTCTTCATGTGATTTGATTACTGCACCAGTGTGAACAATAACAGGAACTTCATAGTTCAAACAGAGCTTGTAGAATTTATGATATTTTTTGTCATTTGGATATGTTGGAAAATAAGATGGGAATATCTTTATTCCATTGATAAGACCGCGTTTCATCTCCTGCTCAAGCATCTGAAAATGTTTGGGTCGAACCTTAATCGGATTGATGCCAAAAATGCATTTTATATTCTCATTTTCAAGTGATATTTTCTTCAGCAACTCAATGTCCCTTGATAGGTCAGGATCATCACCAGAAGATATCAAAACACCTGCAACAAGATTGTGTTTTTTCATCTCTAGCTTGAGGTTTTCTATGGTTGGAGTGATTCCTACTTCCTTAGAACTGTCCAGAACAGGACCAGTTGTTTGTGTCACATGGAGATGCGTATCAATAATTTTCATCGGGTAGTATAATCATTGGTTTTTTTTAATACTAGGGATGGGAAAAATGAATAAATTTGGAGTCATATGAAGACTCAAGGAAGCAACACGGCAACCGCAATGGCAGTAGTCCACTTTCCGCACTTATCACAAATTGCAGATTGAGTTATATTGGTGGTTTTGACAAAGTGCCCACTCATCTTGAATTCCTGCTTCTTATCGTCCCACGCCTTTTCAGGGTCAAATTCTATGCCCAAAGTAGACGCAAGCATTGAGGCTGCAAGATCCTCAGCGTATTCTCCTGCGCTTATTTCAGTCTGCCCAAAACCATGGTGCTCTGAAAGATATCCATACTGATCCCGATTTGCAGGAATTGCCATTCCAACTGATGCTGCCATCAGACGGTTCGGCTCATTATCTTCAATTCGGGCCATAACGACAAAGGTTATCTGACCCGGCTTAATATGATTCAGACCCTCCTTTTTAGATATTATTTTTGCCCCTGGAGGGAGAATCGAAGATACTGTAACCAGATTGCATGTCTCTATACTAGCATCCCTCAATGCAAGCTCAAATGATTGTAACTTATCCTTTGACCTCCCTACTCCCTTGGTTAAAAACACTTTTGTCGGAACAAAACTCATTTTCTAGCCTCCATTAGTGCTTTTTCATATTCATATTTTTAAACTGATTCTGTAAGTGAATTAAAAACATACAGAATAGAGGATTATCTCATAATCGGTTCATTCATAAGACTCAAGGCATGCCAGGCTAGAGCGCGATTATCAGGATGAGTATCTGGAGAGGTTGCAACCTTTATCAACTCTGGTTTGAAATTATTGTTTTTAAGATAACCAATAAATGAATGCGACTCAAAGCATGAGATTCTCAAAAATTCCTTTTTGCCACCCCTGAATTTTTCAAGTGCTTTTTTTCCAGTTTCTCTTCGAAGGTGTGCAGTCATGGCATTGTGTCCCATGCAAAAGAGTGTGTGCTAGTGTGTTTAAAAATAGGATATAGTCTCATCATTTAGAACATTTTGGCAAGTATAATTTTTGATATAGTAAAAGTCAAAAAGTTGGCAGTGATCAACTTCCCACACTTATTGCAGATTTGATTATATTAGTAGTTCCATCCATAAACAATTATAAATAATATAATAGTGTAAGTGAAGTAATTGAAATGCGGTAGAGTATATGGCGAAGCAAAGTAGCACATCAAAAAGAAGCTCTAGAAAAAAAATTACAAATACCTCAGACATTGTTAAAAAATCGGCCATGTATGAAAAAGACCTTAACGTACTCGAAGATGAGACACTAAGAAAAGTAAACAAATCTATTTCTGCTTTGGAAGTTGCGCTGGCGGGTTGGGAAGCATCAAAAGATAAGCCAGAATATCTTAGATCAAAATACCAAAAATATGAAAGATTTCACAAGGAACTAGCCATGTGGACAAAAAAAATACTTCATGCTAGAAAACTTAAACGGCCTGTTGATGAAAGGGTGGAACTGCTCAGAGATTTTGTAAAAATCTGCAGTTCTTACAGCAGGAGTTAATCAAATGGCACAAAGATCAAGAAGAGGTCCGGAAAGAACTGAAGAAGTAATACCAGTACAGCAACCTCTTCGGCACGGACAACCTCCTCCAGTGCAACAGCAGAATCTTGAGGCTCTCAGTGCAGATACAGACAGGCAACTAATCCCAGTTTTAAACCAAGGCCCTCGTGTTGCTGAGCTCATAAGACAAACAGACCCTGAGTCAATGGAGGTATTACACCAGGCTAACGAACTTGTTCAATGGGCGGATAGTAGAAGCGGCTCAAAGATTAATGGTAGAGAGTATTCCAATGAAATCAACTACATAGGCAACCTCGCAAGACAGGCAAGAGATACTCGTGACCCAGCCGTTCTTCAGAGGGCAAGAGGGATGGTTTATTCATTTGCCCTCATGATCAGCACGCAGGTTCGCCTTGATGCAGAAGCTGCAGGCACCCCTGAAGCAGCCCACCTTACCCAGATGATTGAACGCTCAAGACAATTCTTCACAAATCCAGAGGAACTGCACAGAACCATGGGTTCGGCTATGGCATCGTGGATGTACATAGAGAACAGGCAGGTTTACGATGCAGCTCCGGAAATGAAACAAAATCTTTTCAACTCAGTTGAATCTTTCTCCGACCCATCCAGGGAAGTGAGACCAGAACAAATGAGCCAAGCATTCTCAACAATCACGAGCAGCCTTGACTCGGTAGTTATGAGAATGGAAGGCACGCAAGCAAACATGCAGGCTGCGCTGATGAGTCAAGTGCACATGCTGGTTTCGCTGGAAGCTATCAGAGAAACGATGAAAGGAAAGATGGAGAAACTTGATAAGGCAATCAAAAAAATGACTGAAGCGCTTTCAGATTCGAAAAAAACAGAAGAAGAAAAAGAAAAAGAAGTAGCGATGGTTGAGAAGGAAATCAGAGATTTTGTTGCTGAGGCAATTGATGTTGCGCTTGCAGATGCAAAGGCTCCACCTGAACTTCTCGCTGCAATGGGAAAAGCAAGAGAATTCCTGAAGAATCCAAAACTCCGCGAGAGAGGACAGCGTATCCTGATGGCAGGAATTGCCTATTTCAACAGCAGACTTGTACTAAACCTTCCTGAAAATCAAAAACTTAAAAAAGCCCTGCTCGATGCAGTTTCCAAACTTGCAGACAATCAAAAACCAATTTCTGCAATGCTGAGAAGGAGACTGATTTCAATTCAGATGGGCATCAGCGCTGCATTGAAAAGTGCAGAAGGAAGACCTGAAATTGTAATTGCCAGGATAAGCGAGTCTCTGGACAACCTGAAGGCAATGGCAGCTACGGCAGGCAACAAATACCTCTCCAAAACAATCGATTACATCAAAAAACTAGTTAAAGGCATCAAAGATCCAAGAGAATTGAAAATAATCGTGGGTTTGATGGGTTACATCAGAGGCTCCCTCGATGGACTTTCGAAGATGCCAGCAGAAACAAAAGATGAGAAAGAAACAAGGGACAATGTTGCCACACTTGTTGCGAATGCAGTTCTTGTTTCTCTTAAAGAACCGCGTTCTGAAGCAGCGAAAATGGCAAGGCTGCTCGCAGGAGTATATGCAGGATTCAAAAATGGCGCGCTGCTGCTAAGCATAAGCAAGGGACTCAATGAAGGAAGCATTGTAGTTGATGAGGCAAAAGAAAAGGTAGCTGCGTTTATTCTCCGTGAGGCAGATGCATCCATCGCGAGGATAAAAGAATCAAGTCCTGAGCTTGCCAAAAGAATCGCAAGATTTTTCGGAACGCTCCGAAAGAATCCTGGCAGTACAAGCACAGGCATTTTTTCCCGCGCCCTTGATGTTCTGGGATTGTCAAAATTCATATCCGATAAGGTCATCCCACACAAGAACAAAAAGATCAGGAAAGGACTGCTGGATATTGCAGGGGAAGCTCTTGGAGCGCTCGAGAAAGGAGACCGTGAAGGTTTTGACTCTTCGGTTGGAGTGGCAGCTGCTCTTCTTGATATGCCAGAGCAGGAGGCAGAGGCAGTCATTGATGGGCATGCACAGAAGGCAGAGGAAGCAAAGCAAGAGAAGGAGCTTGGCAGATACCAAACGTTCATGGCCCTTGAGGGATTCCTAGGCAAGTTCGGCCAGATGGAACTGGCAGATGACAAACTTAAACAATCAATTTCCTTCGTAAGAAGGACAATAGAAAAAATCCAGGAGAGAATCCAGAATGGAGAGGATGTCGGCCAGGGCACGATGAAGAATCTTGAGAAGATGATTTCCTTGGTCGAAGCAGCTGCTGGGATTCTCAAGGAAAGAACTGGCTGGGATGTAAAGGGACAGGAGAAAATTCTTGGGCAGGGCATGGCAGCATTCGTTCTTGCAGGGCAATTAAGCACAATGTCGAACATCATGAAAGGCCCGCAAAAAATGAGCGTTGAAGAAGTGGCAAGAACAGTACTTGGAGAAGGCGCAACAAAAGATGAGGTACGCATCCTTGCTGATGAATACAAAAAAGAGAATTTAGATAGCAGAATCCGGGAACTTGGAAACCTGGCGAGCTTGCACATATACATTGCACAAAAATATGATGAGTCGCACAGCGCAGAAGACAAGAAAAGATTCCTTGGAATGAGCAGCGACATCGCAGATGGCAAGATGTCACAAGGAAAAGCACTCCAGAATTTGGCAAAAGATTACGCCGAGCAACTTGGCAAAATAAAGATACAAGACCCAGCAATCAAATCAATATTTGAAAGGATAATCAAGAGCCTTGACTCCCCCACAATCAAATTACTTGGCATGGCGCAAGATGGCATCGAATTGGCGAAAACAATTCAGCATGAGGAAAACATGCTTAGCATGAAAGAGTATGAGGGTATACGAGAAACTTCAATGCTCATGCTACGAAATGCCCTCACCCTCCTGCAGAACGGTGTGGAAAGTGAAAATGTCAATTCCATAATCGAACTTGCAAGAATGCTCCGGGAGAACCACAAGAACCCTGAGAGGATGGAACTCTTAGAAACTGCATGCTCCAATTCCGCAATTGGTGTGCAGCTTTTCCAGATGGTTTTGACAATCCGTCTGGAGCCTGGACTGACTATGGAGGATGCTGCAAAGAAAGCGCTCCAGAGCCTGAATCCAGGAAAAAAAATCACCAGTGATGAAGTTACCGGCCTCGTGAAGACATATGAAGGCGCAGAAAAGGCACGTGACAAACCAGGAGGCGCAGCAGTAATGGCATTAGAACTTCTCAAAAGAAGTTCCCTATTCATAGAAATCGCCAACAAGAAGAAAGCAGTCGAAGTGATGCAGTCAAGGGCAATAGGACTGGTGGAAAAATCACTCTACCAGCCTTTGATAGACGCTCTTGGAAGGTACCTTATTAATATATCCCAAGGAGAGAAACCCAAGGACGAAGATATTCTTCTGATACAAAGAAGCCCGCAGATTCTAGCCGGAAACGGAGGTACTGTAAGCAGACTTTTTGTCACATCACAAGACCCTGCCATCAGGATGCAGCAGGCAGAAGTTTTCGCCGGACTCAGGAGCATAGATCAGGTACTTAAACCGCTTCGCGGACTGATCAGGGAAAGGACTGCAGCGATTTATGCAAAGGCACAGGAAGAACTTGAAAAAGGCAACCTAAACGAAACAGCAGTTTATCTCTCACTTGCGCAAGCTTACGCAAGCACAAGAACACCAAAGGAAAGGAAAGAAATACAAGATTATGTTTCAAGGCTCTCAAAATCCACCATGAGCGAAAATGAAATGCTAGCGCTCCCGAAAGATGAACGACCTATAACTTCTGCCGAAGCTTTATGGATTTCCAAAGTTTATCGAGAGAGATTTGATATTTCAACAGGGATAAGAAACCCTGCCCAAAAAAGGAATTTCATTATTTATTCAGACCTTGCTCTAAAGGCATACCAACAGGGAGACCAAGATGGAGCAAACCTGCTTCGAAACGCAGCGCGCTTCTATGGAAATGCGGCGCTAGGCGGTGTCAGAGATGGCATTGCCCTTGCCGATGGCACGGATGGAATTCCTTCACTCAAACAATTGCAGGAGGGAATATCGAAAGGCCAGTCGCTCGCTCAGATACTTGGGGCCAAGAAAGGAGAGGAGGAGATAGTGCTGCAGACATTCGGATTCAGACTGCGTGAAATTGACATCATAGTCGGTTCTGCGGCTTTCGATTCCAGAATGCAGAATGTTGAATCAAGAGGAGTGCAGTACAAAGCTGAAGCCGGAAGACTCGGAAGGTTGCGCACAACCGCACAGCAGAAAAACGACAGCATAGGAGCAGAGAGACTTGAATACCAGATTGGTCTTGTTGATATTGAAAAGACAAAAGGTTGGCTTGAGCAGGCGAAAACAACACGTGATGATGGAGTGCGCCTACTTCGGTTCTCGTTGGCAAAGGAAAGAGAGGCACTACAAAAATCAGGCGATGATGCTGCCGCACTGATGAAAGAAGCGGGCGAATTGAGAACAAAAGGCGAGAGACTGCTCTATCTCGCGGAGAACATCCAGGCATCGGCATTACTTTTTCATACAAGCATAAGTGAAGTTGGCACAATTCACAGGCAACGTGGAAGACATGAATGCGCTATGGCTGCAGACGGATTTGTCGCAGTTGCCAAGGAGCTTCGTGACACTGAAGGCATTCCAGAAGAAGATGTGCTTGCCAAGCACCAGATAACGATAAAAAGCGCGAACCAGAGCCTGCAAATGGGAGCGAGCCAGATTTCGCAGCAAAGAGGCATACAAAGTTCAGTATGGGGCCTGGTACAGCGTGCAAAAAAGCTTACAGCTGACAACCAAAAATTCGGAGAAGTGTATGGCAAGGAAACTAAACCTATCAAAGGATACCCGAACGTGCGCTCAAGTGCCCTGGCATATGACGAGAGCAAAATACAGAAGAGAATTGATAGGGGAACGCAACTTGCAATGTCAGAGCGTATCGGTGCGGCCGGAGGAGTGCTCAATGCCGCAGGATTCCATATGAACAGCAGCGTTCTGGCAGCTGTGATTTGCAGCAAACATTGGAACCTTATCAGGCAGGCAACTGAAAGGGAAAAAGAAGAGGGGATGTTCGAGTTCCATACTGAGGCATGGTTAGGCTTTATTGAAAAGGGTCAGGAGTTCGCAGATCAGGGCAACATGGCAGCGGCAGAGGACCAAATGCGTTTCGTGAATTATGAGGTTGTGAAGATACAAGGATGGAGGCAGAACTTGCACAATTCATTCAATGCCAACGTAACTCTTTGGAGAATGGGCAGGGCTGATGCAAGGGCCCATGCCAGGTCACTTGCTGACAGGCACTATGATATTACAACAGACAGAGAAGTATCAGGAATAGATGAGGCTCCAAGCGGACCTCAGTCAGTGCGGGCACTTTACCGGACCATGAGATCTAAGAATAGGAAAAGATATGTCGATGCTGTAGAAAAAGCATGGACGGATTGGGAACAGAAATATATTGACAAGGGAACTTTCCCAACAGCAGATGAGGAAGCTGCCTTTCGCACCTCAGTTGAGCAGTTGCCAGAAGTCAAAAAAGCAGTGCAACGTAACGAAGAAGTTGAGGGCAAGTTCTGGGAAGGAAATCTCTGGTCAAGCGACCTTGAGCAGGTAGACCCTCACTACCAATACATGGACCATGCATTGATGGGCTCTGCTCCAAACAGAAAAAAGCAGGACTGGCACAGATATTATTCTGAGGTTGAAGCATCGAACAGAGCCCACAGCACATGGCAAGGAAATGCACAGGATGCTAATGGACAGGCAGACCAGGCAATGATGAGAGCAGCTCAGCTCCAATGGATAAAACAAAAAACATTCAGCACTGATGATGTGCCTGAGGGCAATCCCAAACTCAACCAAATGCTTGCGATGGCAGTTGCTGCAAATGACGGAATTGTTATAGAGACACTAAAGGCAATTGAAAGAGGAGAAGACAGTTTATTTGGAATAGGAAAAATTACTCCGGAAATGAGAAGGGCCGCCTTCAAATATGATTCTGATTCTGAACTTGCCACGCTTGCTTTCGATGCACTGAAACTCAGGCAGCAAGTGCACGGAGCATCGGAAAAAAGCAGAGAGTCTCTGATTGCTCAGGCAGAGGATAAGGAAATGCAGATTATGCAGCGCCTTAGAACAGATCCAAAGAAGATGGATATTATAGCATCGCATCTCTTGCTTAGAGGAGTTAGAACAAATATCTTGACAATAGGCGCTCCAATTGACAAAATCAATGAAACCCTTGGAAGGAGTCTTGTATATATGGCAAAGCACCAAGATGGGGTGCTCCAGTTCCAGCAGCATGAAAGCGGAAGACGCATCGCAACCGACGCAGTGAACATGTATATCCAAGCACATGGAGCAAGATACAATCTGCAACGGGCCCGTCCTCATGGTTTTGAGTCACGAGTTGCAAGAAGGCAGCTTGAACTCTCGGCAAACGGATTCCTTGGAATTGCCAGAAACGCAAGCTCAGACACTGCATATGCCCATCACCAAGCTGCACAGGGGGAGATGATAGGACAGTGGGAAAACGCATATAAGATGTATGGTGAGGCACTCGCAGGCCTTGCAACACCAGGTGGAGTGAAACCAGATGCAATTACAGAAGATATGGGATATGCATTCCAGCTCATGCGTGAATTCCCATCGGTTGCTGAAGTCACGAAGCTCAATGTTCGCCTCATGCATGCGAGCTGGGGCATATATATCGACCCGGAAACCGGAGAAACAAGTGAATTGCACCTAACAGCAAATGAGCAGAGGGTTCTGGTTGCCGCAATGCAATCTGCAAACGGCGCCCTTGAACAGATGCTCGGTACTGCCTCGAGTCTCAGAACATTCATGAGCACTGGCGCTGGTGATGAGGGCCACGAGATTCTGCTTGAATTAGAATCACATATCGAAGAAGTCGAGAAACAGATAGGAACTCTGATGCAGCATGCAGCAGCAAGGGACCCAGAATACATCAAGAAATACGGCATCACAGATGAGATGAGCCATTCTGAGCTGACTAAAATAACAGGCGATATCACCAGCCACCGCGATAAGACATTTATAAAAGTAGATTCTCTGATACAAAGCGGAACCTCATGGGACACCGCTGTAATGATCGGAGAAACACTCGTCAAAACAGTCGCCTACAGCGCGCTTGCATTCAGCGGATACGGAACAGCCGCAGGAGTAGCAGGTCTTGCTGAAACATATGTTGGTATGGAGGAGATGGTAGCCTCAAAGGGCGGACTTGACCAGATGGAAACCCGCGAACTCTGGGCATACTACGGAGGATATGCAGTAGCTGGCGCTGGAGCAATTGTTGGAGGATTGAGCGACTCGATGAGAATGGCACGCAGTCTCAGTTCACCAACTCTAGGAACAGTTGGGCTAAGGATTCCAGGAACTTCAAGTTTAGCCCCTCGGGCATTGGACAGAGTAACTAGTGTCCTGGGCTCAGGAGTCATGGACAAGATAACAAATGTCGGCGGCCTTCTTCTTATGGGCGGTGGTGTGGCACTTGGAGGACTCGAAGTATATAACATGTATAGGGAAGGCGTAACAAGCGAAGCGCAGTATGGACTTGCATTCTGGAACGCACTGAATCCAGCCCTTGCAATTGGAGGCTCAAAGATTATGAGTCTCAATCCAAAGCTCGCACACAGCAGAAGTCTTGGGGCAACGATGTACCGCGGCATGATGGGAGGATTATTCGGAATTTCCCAGAGAGAAATGGTCGCGGCCCATAAGATGCAGAGCCAACAACAGTATAATGCAATGCGCGAATCAAGAGTTGCCAGGATTCGTGGACCGACAAGAAAAAGTACGAGAAAAGCACAGAGCCATCAGTGGGCAATTGATGAGACTGCATTCACAGCAATCGAACAAAGGCAGGGCTCCCTGACAACAGAAGAACGCATCATGGTTCTTGAGCATTACAATGCTGGAGAAGGAGGTCCAAGACAGATAAATGCAGTGGAAGCTGCAGGACTTCTTAGCGATTATAATTCACTTGTGGAATCCAGGATCGGACAGCTCTCACCTGAGGCCCAGACAAGGATAAGACAAATTCCTGATTTGATAGGAAGGCAGCTTGAGAACGGAGAAGCGCTTGCGATAATAAATGAGTTTGGACACGAGATTCCAGGCACTCTCAAAGCTGAGATGGTTGATGGAAAACCTGTAGCAAAAGTACAGGTCGATGTCGGACGCATCATGCAATTCCTTGATGGACAGAGAATGAATGCGGCAGAGACTGGCAAAAAACCATTCTACACACTTACAGATTACGCCTCTTACAAACAAAGACAAAGTGCAAAGGTACTTGCAGGACTTGAGCCTCCAAGCGCAGCCCCAAAACCAGTTGATACTGGTCGCGTTCTTGCAGGTCTTGATACTGCGGCAAAGTCCAGAGACTACCAGAAAACAAGAGAAGCGATTCTTGGAATTACAATTGCAGGATACAGCGATGAGCACATCGCTTTCGCAAGAAGCATTGCTTCAGCAGCTGACTTTTTCGCCAATTACAATGAGTTCCCGCCTGGAACTCCTGCAGAAGTAGTCAAGGCCGCACAGGCATTGGCAGGAGCAAAAGGAAAGAAGAGTAATTTCAGAGATGCCACAAATTATGGGAACGCAAAGCAGCAACTCCAGCTTGCTCTTGATGCAACAAGCGAGATATTCATCAAGCAGGCTGAGCAAACACAATCAGCAGTCACTCTCGGACTCGGCACAGCAGAAGGAGTAGCTAAATTCACAAGAAGAATTGTGCGTATGGATTCAGATGCACTTGGAGCGCTCGCACAGCTTCCGCAGGATATCCAGCAGACAGTCAGAGACCTGGCCAATGACCCGAGATTCTTTGTAGCAGCCAAATCCACGGAAAAGGAAGAAACGATAGCAAAGTTCTCAGGCCCAGGTGGAAAACTAAGGGATGTTGCACAGGAAGCTGCGGAAAAGATTGCACCGAAATTGCCTCCACCAGAAGCTATTGATATACCAATTCAGAAAGCAGTAGGTGACGGTCTCACTCCAATAGTTGGTGAGGAAGTTGTGGTGCAGCCAACAGGAGCAGATCAGACCAAGGCAATGAAGATTTCAATTGCAGGTGGTGGGGGTGGAAGAGCACATATACCTGTCCCAGAATCAGTCCCAGTAACAGCTGAGAGCGGATCTCAGCCAAGGGCAATTCCGCTTCGCCTTGTTAAGCAAAAGAGTGAAACACCTGCTGTCCCAGTACCTGCGCCTGAGCAAATGCCAGCACTTCCACCAAGGAAAAGACTGACAGAACTCGCCAGCCTGGCGCATGATGCTGTTTTTGGAACTGATGCCCAGAAGCTAAATGCCGCAGACCAGATTGAATCTTTGGACGCAGGTGAACAGAGAGCATATACAAAATTCGAAAGTCTTGCAAAAAGAATGAAAGAACGCGGAGATGATTTCAATCCAGAAAATTATTCAACTGCCTACTGGGAACAGAACGCTGAACCAGGTGTGATTGAAGCCCAACTCAAGGCAGACAAAAAAATTGCTGATTCGCTTGTGGATGCCTATAACAAAATCAATGAGATGGGAAGCAAACCCATCGAGCATGGCGGGCTCAGACTTGCAAGAGAATACAGAAGAATGCTCAAGTACATAGCAGATGGAGACAGTCCACAGCAGGCCGCAGAAAAAGTGGTAATGGAATACAGGAACCATGAAACTCCATTCTCCTGGGAGAAGAGAACACCTGCTAGCGCCGCACCAGTAATTGCTACTGAAACAGTTCCGCTAGCAACTTATGAAGGAGCAATTGGTAATAGAATAGGAAGACCTGAACTTGAGAAGGTTATCGCAAATGCAGATGCGAGAACTCAAAGAATTGCAAGGGTGCTTGATTATTTCAGAAAAGCACTTGGCGAATCTTCTGTTCCGCCAGAGCTTCGCCCCGCACACAGGGCAACAAAAGATAGCGACAGCCCAGCGATCATCTTGGAGCAGGCATTAAGATTTACGCAGGATCTGCCGGCAGTAGTTGAATCTCCAACAGAACAAGTGTCAATAGACCTTGGACCATATCGTGGAATAGCAATGACGCCAGGTTCAGAAGCGCTTGAAGGAGTCCTAAGCGGATATGCTGATCCACGAATTAGGGAGGTCGCAAGAGTTCTTGAGCACATCAAGGATGGAATACTCACAGAAGGCAAGGTTCCTGGTAATATGCCCAAAGAACTGATTGCAGAATATCAGGCCATGAGAAAGAGTGCAAGTTCAGAAGAAAAATTTGTTATTGGACCAAGGGATTTGGTCGGCCAGGCAATCAATTATGTCATGAGAAAAAGAGGTCAGGCAGAAGAGGGAGAACCAATACCACTTGTCCGAAGGAAAGTTCAACAAGCACCAGCCCAACAAGCGCAGGAAGCTCCAGTTATACCGCCCCTCCCGCCAATACCAAAGATGCCAGAAGTATCGCAAAGTGTTGAAATTCCGGTTGCAGAACAAATGAACTTTGGAGTATTTGATTTTGTTGCATCCAATCCAGGATCTGCTGCTCTTGAAGGTACACTAAGTACAATCACTGATAAAAATGTAATTGGTTTTGCAAGAGTCCTTGAAAGACTTAATAGTATGGACGCAGACTATCACCAGGTCCCTGGATTGCCTGGGGATTTGCTAAATGCTTACCGTAAATTTGTTGCTGACAAATGGAATGAAGGAGTCTACTTCCTCAAGCCTGAGCACTTTGTTGGTTTCGCAAAAGAGTATGTTGCAAAAAAACAGACTGCTGCACTGCAGGAATCACAAGCAATTCCATTGGTCAAAATAAAACCACCTGAATCTGAAGACGAGATTACTGCAGTAATACCATCAGAGGATCTGAGAACCACCAGAAAGATGAAACGCCCAGAAGAAGTGATTGAAGTTGATCTTGGCGAGGTCCAGGTTGTAGGCCAAGAAGAACCAGTATCCCCACCGCATCCAGCACAAGGAGAAGAACCCACAATTATAACTTCTATTCCAGAGGAAGAGACAGTGCCTTTCAATCCAGCAGTGGCAGCTGATTCTACTTTGGCAAATGGAGAGCCAAAGCTTTTGAATGAACCAACTTACATAAATGGCATCCTGACAATAGAGGCAAGTGGCCTTGGCGGAGATATAGGACATGCTGTGAAACCAGAACATGCCCAGTTCGCAGTGAATGGAGAATTCAAGACTGCAGGACATAGCGTGAAACCCAAAGGACTTTGGTTGTCCTGGGGCTCTGGATGGGATAATTTTACAAAATTTGCTGGTATCGATTTCTTGGGCAACGTTAAGTTTAAAGCAGAAATAAGATCAGGACTAAAACTATTCCTCCTTAGGGATGGCGAGGCCTTCAGCAAGATGATGACTGAATTCAGGAAAGATATAAAGGTCGCAAAAAGAACTGAGGGCAGTTATCCTGAAGGCACATGGTATGATGGGAAAAGCTCTTACTATGAAAAGAGCCCTTGGCAATGGCTCAAAGAAAAAGGGTATGATGGCGTAGCAGTAACAGCAGATGGAGTAGGGGACACAAACTATCAGTTCATGTGGGACGCTGAGTCCATAGTTATTTTCGAACCAAAAGGAAGTGTTAATTTACCAAATGGAGAAGCCAGGCTCAAGGAATATCAACAGAGTACTCAAAGCAAGATTGACAGTTTTATACCTGAGATAAAGAAAGAAGTTGGTGGATTGCATACACAAAAAGAGGCGTACGAATTATTAGATGCATATGCCAAAGGTACCGAGGTATTAGATCAAGATCATAAAAAATTCCTTAAAAAACTAAAAGATGATGGACTGAGTTTAGAAGATGCAGCAGAAAGCATAATCAAATACCTGATTGATGAAGAAGCGGAAGATAACAGTGTTGCTAGTATGCCAGCTCCGCATCCAGCACAAGGAGAAGAACCCACAGTTATAACTTCTATTCCAGAGGAGATAACACGGCAGGTACCGCTTCCAGGGGGCGAAGAAGGAGTAGTTGAACCTTCAGGACCCACACACTTATACCAGGCCCAAAGCACATCACCTGTTTCTGAAGCCCAGCCACCAATCTCAAGTGATATACTGTTCCAAAGAATAGGACAGTCTTTGGAAAACAGCGATCTGAGACAAAGGGATGCATCCAGTATTAATGCCCAGCATGAGAGCACGCCGCTCAGTGAAGATGCACTTGATAATGCGCTTTTCCTGTTCAAGGATAGAACAACAGATGGGAGTTCCAGAAAAATTGATGATGCAATTGAAGATGGACTCATAATCGCACCTCATCTTCCTGATACAAAACACCTTGACATATTTGCTTACTTCAACCCGGAAACAAAAAAGATTGTCAGTGTTGTTGAGTCTCATCCTGACAACATGCCAGCTTCTCTTAGAAACAATTCAGATCTACTTATAGTCAAATTTAAAGTCAATATCGAGTCAGGCAAAATTGTCGCGATCACCCAGACACCCAATGCAAACGCGACGGTTAGGATAGCAAACGAAAGGCCTACGCAAGACCTAGCATTGACAGGTCTTGTTGGAATGCGAGTCATGAAACAAAAAACGGTGCAAGCTCCTGAACAGGTATTTTCATATGTTCATCAGCCATTGTCAAGCCAAGCTCTTCAGGATAAGCTTGTTGCTGCTGAATCCAAAGGAATAATAACTCCGGAACAAGCGAAATACTTAAGGAACCAAAGAATTTTCCTGGCAGATGAAGCTAAACGTGATCAGGCACACAGGCAGAGAGTGCTTGATGGTGGAGGCATTTTGAAACCAAAAGATTACGACTCCATCCCATTCACTGACAAGGCTGCTGATAACGCTGTGACACTGCTTAGCCATTCAAGTGATGTTGATGGACAGCAAAGAAGAACTATTGATCTTGCGCTTGAGAGCAGCGGCTGGGTGCCAGGAGAAGCAGGAACCATTAACGCTTATTTCGACCCGAGAACAGAAAGCATAGTTGCAGTTGTCATAGATCCTACGAATATAAATTCAGATACTGATGCACCTTTTGGAATACCTAGAGAGATCGCGAGAGATACGATATTGAGCAAGGTAGAGTTCGGGATAGGACCGGATGGAAGAATAATTAATGTCCGCGAAACACCCAACATCCCAGGAGGAAGTGCATTTGCGGATCCGGAAGGTGCGATTTTCTATTCATTAAGCGCATTGAAGGGAATGCAGATTGTTGATACTGAACCTGCAGGAGGGCCTCCAAGCGGACCGCGAAAACCATCCGAGCCAAGGGACCTAAAAGGAACAGCGCCTGCAGCGCCACGTGTTACACCAACTGACATGAAGGCCACTGCACCTGCAGCGCCAAGAGTATCTGCACAAGAAGCAGCAGCTCCGATAGCTAAAGGAATATTAAGCGGGAACCAAGATGCAATTGCAAGTTACAATAGTATGCCAAAGGCACAGCAAGATCAGATCGGATTTGAAATGACAAAACAACTCGGACTTGATACCAACATTGGACTTACCAGATTCGCAAGAGAAGTTAGACTTAGGAACAAAAACATACTTGAAAGAATGTCTATGCTGCCGCAAGAAGTTCAGGATGCAGTAAACAGGCTTGCCAAGGGAGATCTTAGTAAGAGCTTTGCAAGCAGAGAAAGGAAAACGCAGAAGGCTGCTGTTGAAACGGCACGTGGCGACATGCTTGATGCAATAGAAGGCACAATGCCTGAAGCAGCACAAGAACAAGTGCCTATTGCTGTAGGTGGAGAAGTATTTGAAACTATGAAACCGCCTCAAGAACATGAAGTGCATGAAGAAAAAGGACCTGTAATAAAAGCAGTTAAAGATTCAGGAGATGGATCAAAAGGTCCGCGAATCGTCTCGCCATGGGCAGCAGGCGGACCGAGGATAACTGTAGGAGGACCTTCAGCAACCGCACACGTGATGCCACCAGGTGGAGGAGCAGTTGCGCCCAAACAATTACCAAGAGGGGAGCGACAAAGACAAAGGTTCCTCTCAAAACCATTTAGACAATCCAAATTAGTTAGAACATTGACTAGAGAATGGACACTTAGTAAAGGAAAAAAACTCAGCAAAGAATTCAATATGGAAATTGCTTATCTCATGACACAACCTGAGGATGTCCAGCAGAGAGTAAGAGAGAAGACAACAGCCAAGATTAGGGAAACTTCGGGAGACAAAATAGCAGACAGTTTTGATGAAATGTTCACGATTTTAATGAATGTCAAGGGCACTCAATTTTCGCCAGAATATAAACCTGTACTTGAGCTTGCTCCAACACTTTACCAGGATCCTGGAGGCTCGAAGACATCATATCCAGGAAAAGAAGATGTGATGAAAAGAGGTACTGAAGAACTCCTTCATGCGCAGGGAATTGAGGTTGGAAAAGGCGGGTTTGAGAACCTGCTCAATATCATGATAGAAGGGGAAATAAGGTATGGACAGTTCGGGGGTCTTTCAGAAGAAGGAGGACTACAGAGCATGCTCGCAGGAGGTCATGGCCCATACTATATTGTAGTTGACAGAAGCGTCGCTAAAACTCCAGCACCTGAAAACTTCCATATCGCTTATATCGTTCCAACAAATGAGCACAAGAAAGGAGTGATAGCTGCATTGAACCAGGCTGTGGAACAAGGTCTGATGAGCCATGATGAGGCTGTTGGAGTGATGTCAAAAGTAGCGACATATGATGAGTTTGCCAATGCTCCAAAGGGAATTTTCGAGAAGCCAGGCGACTTTGCTGCTTCACAGAAAGCGCAGGCTGAAGCAGTTATTGCTGGAGCTCCAACTCAGAAGCCGCCCTCAAGAATACCATTCTCAGTTAGTGATGCAGAAGTTGCAGTTGAACTGGCTTCCCTCCACCAAAGGGCAGCCTCACCTTGGGCAGGAGAAACATTCCGCAAAGAAATCAGTGCTGAGGCAATGAAAAAAGGAATCAGCTACGATCAGGCACTGGTAGAAAGGGCAAGAGGAAATGCAGTCAGGAAAAAAGCTTCCCGCAGAGCTAGAGAATCAGGATTAGATAATGTTGTAAAAATAGAGGCAACTCCTGAAGGAGAAGTGGTCAGGTTCGCCAGATCAGATGGCACTGAAGCAGTGATGAGCCGAATGCGTTTCGAAACAGTGCGTGCGCTTGTGCTTGAAGCTGAGAATGTAATTAATGGAGCTCCAATTCTTGATGAATCAAAACGCGCAAGACTTA
The DNA here is from genome assembly GCA_018812625.1 of Microcaldota archaeon. Lineage (GTDB taxonomy): Archaea > Micrarchaeota > Micrarchaeia > Anstonellales > Bilamarchaeaceae > Bilamarchaeum. The sequence goes on from JAHJDH010000003.1 coordinate 29,913, forward strand.
CATCGCTAAAGGAAGATACAGAATTCAACAACGCAATGCAACATGGAGACCGGACCGCACAGTTCGATAAAGCGCTTCGGCAAATCGAGCTTCCTGGCAGATCCGCAGAGCTGCATGACATAGCCCAGCTGTTCATTTCAGGAGAACCTGCGAAAATCAAGGACGCTACAGCCAGGTTCTATGCATTGTCGAATTCAGAGAAAGATTCGATAAACGCAATGGTCTCAGAGGGAAGCAGATATGTGAATGCTGGCTCGGACGAGCGACGGACAATCGCAAGGGAATATGCACTTGAGAGTGCACATCGCGCAGCAGGAAGACCAAGAGAAGTTCCGAACAAGGAAAAACTTACCGAGCTTGCACAGGCAGCTTGGCATATGCTTTATGGAAACAAAGATGCTGTAGGCAAGTTCCTTGATGGTCAGGATCTGAGCATGGCAGAGGAGCACGCATATGGAAGGTTCTACCAGTTGATGAAGAACCAGGCAATGGAAAGCCCTGAGAAGATCAATATACAAGGATATGTTGATGGTTATCTGGCAGAACAGGCTGGTGCTGCTACGCATGATGTCACTACAGGCTATACTAATTACCTAAAGGCAAAAGCCATCCAGGGAGAAATAGCAATCCAGGACTTCTCAGATGAGGTCCAGCTGATGGCAAAAAGAATAGATGCAAGCGAGCTTCCAGCTGCAGGACCTGAAAGAGAAAGCTACCTGAATGGGAAGGCAGAACAGGTCCGGATAGATTTAGCTAATATGAAAGCGCTCATCCAAAACTATGACCAAACACCTGAAAATAGGCCAAAGACTCCTGCGATGGAAATGATGGATGGCTATGTTTCGCAGGGCATGAGCCTAGGAGATTCTGCTGAACATGTCCTTCTTGATATGGCCAGAATTGATTTCCTTATCAGTACTTATGAGCAAGGACCTGAAGCCAGACCAAAGACACCAATTATGGGATTCATGGATAGCCAAGTTCAAGCAGGCAAAAACGTGAATGATGCCGCGAGATTAACATTGGCAGGCATAAAGGCTGCTGAGGCAGCGCAAAGCGCAACATATGCTGCAGATGAACCTCATGTCCCGATGCCTGCCGCGGCTTTTGACAGCAAGCTGAACACAGCGAACCTTCATCCAGAGGCACAGGAAATGATTCTAGCCCGGCAGAGCCAAAAACGCCTCAGTGAAGGAGGGCTTGACAATTGTATAGCAATTTTCAGCAGCGATCTTACTGCCGCAGTACAGGATGGTTTGAGTTATGTCAATGCCCCAAGACCTCGTCTTCCAAAAGAAGAAGGAAGCAATATCCCAGTTAGTGCATACGTCAATTCAGAAGGAATAATAGTTGCAGTCATTGACAGCTGGTCAGCCATCAGAGATGGTACGAGTTCAATTCCAGCAGAAGTCCGAAACAACAGGAACCTTTCGATAGCGATTTTATCGATAAACATGGAAAGCGGAAAAATCGAGAATGTGTTCTGGCAGGCCGGATATGAAACCAATCTCAGTACAAAGACCAAATCACAGCAGCATCCACTAACAGACCTGGTTGGTCTGAAGGTTCTGAAACCTCATGAACCATCTAGTCCTGGAGGAGGTGAAGGCGGACATTCACAAGGTCCAGAAGGACCAGAAAGTATTACACATGTTTCTGGAGACGGTGAAACACCCCCCATCCATATTGAGGCAGATCCTCAAGAAAACGCACCAACCTCGCAATACGGAACTGAGCCACAGCAAGTTGATCCCACGCTTGAATCAGAAGTCATGACAACTCCACTCAAGGTTGCGGAAAAACCTAAACCTCAGGCAGTAGTTGAAGAACCAGAAGTAGGAAAAACTTTGCCAGGAATTGGTCCTGAGATTGGCGAGGATATTGGAAGCGCATCAACTGAAGCAGGTATAGCAGCGCAAGGTGTACTGCTTGAGGAACAGGACACACAGGACCATTATGAACCGACAGTAGCATCTCCTGGAGTTGAAAAATCCAGCGGGAAGAAACCGCAGACTGCGGAGACATTGCTGAGCGTGGCAGAGAGTTTTAGTAGGCTGAGGGAAATGGAGCCCCAACAAAGAGCTACAGAACTGTCAAAGCTGGATATTGATAAAAATGCAATAAGGGCAATTGTAGGAATCCTCGAATATCCTCAAGGTGACCCAATAGCAGTTGCAATAGCAAATGAATGGGAGATATCGCAAGTTGCAACGCTAAGGCAAAGGCGAATTGATGGTTCTAGAGAATTAGGAGCACTGAAGGCAATTGATGAGGCTTTCGGCAATTCAGATCTTTGGACAGGTGAGGAAGGTTCTGGTAATCCCACAGTTGAGACACTGATAGCTGCCCTTGGACTAAGCAAGAACACTCCGATGAGCAGAACACTCAGTAACCCTACAGAAAGCAACTCCCAGCGCAATGCAATAGTAGCAGCCTACAATTCCGAGGGTGCCAACGGAGTGATGAAGTACCTTGCTGAAAGAGGATTTGATAGCAGGGAAGTCCAGAGACTTCTTGTTCTTGACAGTCATATCCGGTCCAATATATCTGAACTGCCACAGAGAATAAGAGAAGCTTATGAATATGAAGGAGTCCTTGGAGTATTTGGAGAATTAGTTGGGCTTGGAACTCTTGGCGATAAAAAAATCCTTACAGATACAGCCAACCTTGCCCAAGGAAATATGACATTCGTTGAACTCGTGATAAAAGGAGATCTTGCTGGAAAAATACAGACTTTGCCAGGATATGAAAATGCCAGAATATATGGCATTTCTAAAATTCCCGGAGGTGTGGGAAGGTACAGAATCATCCTCAGCAATGGCAGGGAACTTTTCGCTCAGGTTGAAGATTATGCACCGGCTAGATTAGGTGCGCAATTATTCGAAGCTCAGGGACTTTGGAAAACATCAGACAGGTTCCATAAATTCAGTTATGAAACAGGAATTCTTGATCCTTCGCAGCAACCAGAAGTTGTGATGTTTGGTTTCACGCAGGACATGCACGATTTCGCAAAAGACAGTGAACAGATTAGGATAAGAATGCCTGAATCCGGACAAATGGAAGATGTAAAAGTTGCCGGAGTCGCATTGAAAAATGACCTTCTTATGGCAGATATTAATGATCCTGTAGTTGTGCAAGGCCTTGTGCAAAGAGGTTCATTGGAAGCTGTAAAAACATTTAGGAAAATGCTTGGAACAAGTAAAGGAAGAGAAGAGATAATGAAGGCATGGGCTGCATATCACGAGATGGCAAGAAGGGCAATCGGAGTGGACAGATTCCTTAGAAACACGGCCATGGTTCTTGTAAAAAGAGAGAATCCCAAACCAGGACAAAGCGAATATGCCATCACTTTCCAGCCATTTGATACTGATTTTGTTGGGGGTAGAATCTTAGGAAAAAGAGATTTGCTTAATTTCCACAGTTTTGACAAAGACTTTGCTGATGCAAGCATAAAATTCGTAAAAGAACTGCATTTTGCAGCTATGAAGGGGAACATACTGATTAGTCAGAAAAAGCTTGCACTCGAACTGCTAAGAGCACACGAATCATGCAGCATCCCAATATTGCCAGAAACAGCAGTGCATAATGAAGCAGTCCTTCAAGGGCATGTTGGAAAGGCATTCGGGTTCCCCGTCCGGGAGGGAATTGCAGTAGTTCCGAATTACGCTGGAAGAAGAAGAGTTGTTATGCGTGAGGATGGCAGAATGATTCTCAATAGGCCTGAGGAATTGCAAAAAATACAAGACACTACATTGTCAGCAAATAACCGCAGAGATCATGATAAAGTAAGGAGAATGTACTTTGTCAAGGACTCTGGATTCGCACTGACAAGAAGCGACATCCAAAGTCTTGGTCCATTGAAATGATTATTTCAAAACAGTGGTTGACAATTCCTTGTTGACGATAAA
>JAHJDH010000025.1 GCA_018812625.1 Microcaldota archaeon
ACCATCAATGTTGTACATAAATTCTTGTGATACACCAATGTCTCCACCAGTACCATCTGTGAATGGGTTTGCATTCTCAGAAGTGTCAGATCCACCGTTTTCATATGCTTGGTCAGAATCTGTGTTGTCTGCATTTGGTTCTCTGTCAAAGAGCTCCCTGTTTAGGAAGTCACCAATGAGGTTATCTCCAGTCCATGTTCCTGCTGCAACTGAACCTGGAACAGTAATTTCCAGTCTTGCTTTTTCACTACTTATTGAACAAGTTCCTGAGGAGTCTCCCTCGCCGTCTCCGCTGCAAGTTGCAGAACCAGAGACAGAAGCAGTGAGTGTTTCGCTCTTGTAGGCAGAACTTGCAAGCTTTCCTGCAATCATTGATGCAACAACAGCATCAGATGGAGCAGAGCCGCTTCCAAGAGCTACTTTTGCAAGAGGAGCACCACTGTCATCAACCAATGTGGTTGATCCAAAAGTTACAGCAGCAAAAGCAGCTGAACTTGCCAGAATTGTTGCGCCTGCAACAATTGCGCCAAATTTCTTGAAATTTACTTTCATAGTTTCACAGGGAAAAACAGTCATACTAATAATATAAATATATAGCAAGTGAGAAATCATGATGAAAGAAGGAAGGGGATTTGTAGCAGTACCTCCTCTTTTGAACTCTTTTGTGATGTATTTGATTGCAATAGAAAAGGATTAATAGTCTAGGAAACGATAGATTATACACTATTTGTGAGGCGAAATTGAGATGAAAATTGCAATAAGCGGATTTGGGAGAATTGGAAAATCATTTCTTCGAGCAGCAATTGCTCAGGGAGTTCTTGGTAGGGAATTTGATATCGTTGCAATAAATACAAGAAGCGATGTCAGTGGACATGTTCATATGTTCAAATATGATTCTGTTTATGGCAAATTCAATGGAACAGTAGAAGGAAATGGAGACGAGTTTGTTGTCAATGGATACAAAATCAAATGGATTCAGGAAACAGATCCGAAAAAACTTCCATGGAAAGAGCTTGGGGTTGACCTTGTTCTTGAGAGCACAGGCAAATTCAGGTCAAGAGCAGATGCAGCAAAACACCTGGAAGCTGGAGCGAAATTAGTTTTGATTTCAGCTCCTGGAAAAGAGGTGGATGCCACGATTGTTCCGGGAGTAAATGATGAACTTATGGACGATGAGAAAAAGATAATCTCACTAGCTTCATGCACCACAAATTGTCTTGGTCCTGTAGTAAAGATAATTGAACGCGAATTTGGAATAGAAAGCGGATTTCTGAGCACGATTCACGCATACACTAATGATCAGAAACTTGTTGATGGCAGTCATAATGATTTGAGAAGAGCACGAGCAGGTGCAGTGAACATTATTCCAACAACAACCGGAGCAGCAAAGGCAATCGGCGAGGTTATGCCAGAGCTCAATGGAAAAATGGATGGAGTTTCATTCAGAGTTCCTGTTCTAGATGGATCAATGAATGATATTGCACTTCTGCTCAAAAAAGAGGCAAGTGCACAAGAGATTAATTCTGCATTAAAAAAAGCTTCTGAAAATGAGCTCAAAGGGATTCTGGGATATACAGAAGAACCACTAGTATCTTCAGATATTATTGGAGATTCGAGATCAGCAATTGTTGATGGAAAGCTGACAAAAGCAACCGGAAAACTTGTGAAGATATCTGCATGGTATGACAATGAATATGGATATTCCAGCAGGCTAGTTGACTTTGTAAAATCACGGGCTAAGGCTTGAGAGACGTTTATAAGCCTTTCCTGCTTATCATAATTCGATGGCAGTTGGACTAGAAGTTGTAGCATCAAATATAGCGGGATTTCTTTCAGCTATTGCACCAATAATATCATTAATTCTAATTATTCTTGGAGGAATTATGTACGGAGTTGCGCAAACTCAGCCTCCAGATTCGAGAGGAAAATGGCAGGCAGCTGCGATTAGTATTGTGATCGGCGGATTCATCGTAGGGGCAATTGCAGGTGCTGCATCATTCTTACAAGAACAATCTTCAGGTTTGCTTAAGCCTGTATAATTCTTCTTCTTTTTTGAGTTTTATTATTTCGAATTGCATGGAAGTAGATTGAGAACTGCCCGCGGAAATAACCCCTCTCTAGCTTTTAATAAGTGGAAAATCTTATCCCTTAGTATATACTTATAGTATAGGTATATACTCAGGGGCTTTTGCCAAGGAGGGTTTTGATATGAAAGAAAGTGAAGTAAAGTTGAATGATGAGGGATTTGAAGAAATCCAGGTAGATAAAGGATCAAGTTCATCTGGAACTAGTAATAGTGATACTAGCTCCAACAGACCAGATATGAGAGTTGTTCAGGCAGATCGGGATAAAGATGGAAATGTAGTTTATTCTAATGTAGGTGGAATGTGGAAAAATGTTTCGAAGAATGGAAATATTTTTTACACACTCAAAATAGGACAGCTGAAGCTGCTCGTGTTCCCAAACAATAAATGAGGCGATAGATATGGCAGACGATAAAAAGAAATATTATAGAGATTTAGAAGACCTTCCAGGAGTTGGGGAAATTACTGCAGAAAAATTGCGGGCAAGCGGGTATGGAGAATTTTCAAGCCTAGCAGCTGCAAATCCACACGAGGTTGCAGAGGCAGCTGGAATGGGGGTAGAATCAGCAAAAAAAGCAATCGAAGCTTCAAAAACAATGGTGGAGATTGGTTTTGAAACTGCAGACCATGTTTTTGAGAGAAGAAAACATATTTGCAGAATTGGCACAAATTCCAAAGCTCTCAACGAACTTCTTGGAGGCGGGGTTGAAACCATGTCGATTACTGAAATGTATGGGAGATTCTCAAGTGGAAAGAGCCAGCTTGGATTCCAACTTGCAGTAAATGTTCAAAGGCCTACAGAAGAAGGAGGACTTGGCGGAGGAACACTCTTCATAGATTCTGAAGCAACATTCAGACCAGAGAGAATAGTACAACTCGCAGAAGCAAATGGAATGGATCCAGATAGTGTTCTGAAAAATATCCATGTTGCAAGATCAGAAAATAGCGACCATCAGATTATTCTACTGGAGAGAAGTGGTGAAGTGATCGAAAAGAATAATATCAAGCTTATTGTTATTGATTCTCTAACTTCACACTTTAGAGCAGATTATCTTGGAAGAGGAGCTCTTGGTGAGAGACAGCAAAAGCTGAACAAGCATGTTCATATGTTGCAAAAACTCGCAGAAAAATACAATCTGGCAGTATATGTAACCAACCAGGTTATGGATAATCCAGGCATTCTATTTGGAGATCCAACAACTCCAATTGGTGGAAATGTACTGGCGCATATGTCAACATACAGACTGTATGTTCGGAAGAGTAAGGGAGAAAAAAGAATTGCAAGATTAGTTGACTCCCCAAATCTTCCTGAAGGAGAGGCAGTATTTACAGTCGGATCCAAAGGTATATCCGACTAGATACCGCCAACTGCCCACAGTGAAACTACTACCAATAGCCCTAGCAATGCATATACCGCTTCATCGCTTTGAAACGGAACTGCAAGTACATTAACTACGCTCATACTCCCCAACCCAAAGTTCTGTGAAGGTTACTGACCCAACGGTTTTCTCTCCACAGACTTTTGCTACTTCAACAACTGACATTTTATCCCCCCATTTTAGGAAAAACAGTAATTCACTGATTCCCTCAACCCATACTGTATCTAACATTTGTTTTATTTATACTTTTTCCACAAGAAGGTAGTGTAAAAATCATTTCTTATAAAAGAATACTGTTAAATTTAACATTGTCTACCTCGAAAAAATGTTTTTTTACTGAAAAATGGTAAAATAGTTAGAATAAATGGTATAAAAGGAACATAAATTGAATACTATATTATTAATACATCAAAATTCGGTGATTTTCGGGACTTTCTTGAATTCCTTCTTGGGTTTTTTCTGCTTTGCCATATATGCGCCGATAACGGCTAGTACTGCCAGAGCAGTAATACCAAGGATAAGAAGGGGGGATTCATCAGATTCTTCATCAGAATCCAATTCTTTAGCTATTAATGAACCTGCACGAAGCGCATTGACATAGTCTCCAGATTCATGCATCTGTTCCATGGAACGGAGCTTTTCAAGTATATTGCTTCTCTTTTGATCGTTGAGGTCTGATTGTTGCAAGAGAGAAAGGATTAGAGAAGTTTTTGCAGAGCTTTGGGATTCCAACGATGAAAGAGCGTCATGCATATGCGATTTGCTCGCATTTAATGTGGAAAGTTTGATTGAGAATACTCTGGGATCTGAGTCCAAGGCCGATTCCACTTCTTTAATAAGGGAGGCAACCTTTCTTTCAGATTCAGTAAACATACCGCTAAACTCTGTACCCTTGGCAGCAGAAGCTTGTTTGAGATATTTATCCAAAAGAGATTCGGAATCCATCTTTAATTTCTCAAACTGTTCTTTCCGAATATTCATTTCAAAAGTAGCCAGGTCTTCTTGGGCAATTACGGTAGTTCTTACAGCATCAAGCCAGGACACTACCTCGATGGCATATGCTAAACGAGAACCAACTTCCAACTTATTTAGTGCGTTTTCAAATTCCAAAAAATGAACAGGAGTAGTTGAATTACCAGCCTCAAAAAATCTTTCTTTTAGATCATTATATTCAGCATAACTTGATTTTTTTAGATTAGTTATTTCCTTGGATTTCCATTTAAAATCCATTTTTTCAAGGAGAAAAACTTTTTGACTGAGATTAGAATTTGAAAGATCTTTAGAGATTCTCTCTAGTTCACTTTGCCGTGCGAGGAGTTTATTAACAAATGAAGAATTACTCGGAGAATTTGGAACCGTGGAATTGATTTCGTTTAGTTCATCGAGAAAATCACCATGTAATTCAAGAAATTTCTTTTGTAGTTTGGCAGCATCTTTTTCTTCAGATAGAATAGAAGTTTTGAACTTATCAATAAGTTCAAGCGCTTTGGTATAGTTACCATTAGCAGATTGTATCTTTGCCTGCTCAAGTATTTGTTGCGAATCAGAGCTAGAATTCACTAGAGTAAGAGTAGCAAGTTGAGTCTTGACATAGGATTCAGTATCTTCAACAATATATGAAACTTTCAATATAGTTGGGCTTGATTTTTTGAGATTTTTTACAGTGGCGCTAGATTGGGTTTCGGAAAGACGTTTTAGTCCAACAAGACTTTCTCCAGTAGCTGCAAAAACACGCAATGAAGACGCTTGAGAATTATTTATGGAATTAATAAGAACTGGAACTGAATCAAGATTCATTGTTGGAATGATTTCTATATCATATTCAATTTGACTATTAATTCCCAAGGAATACGCTTTGATATTCTTTTTAGATTCAGAATAGGCATTAGGAACTATTTTTTCGTAAGTCAATGTGTGAGATCCAGACTGCAATTCTCGATCAGGCGTAGCCCCATCAATAGTTATGTTAGAGGAACCCTGAGGAAGCTCGAGGCGGGGCACATTAGTATCAAGCTCAAAATCCAGGATTCCAACAACATATGCAGCATCATTACCTATTCCATTTGCAACAAGATCCTCAGAACGAGTATGTGCAAGTATATCATTCTTTTTGAGCGTAACACGTTTGGAATCAAATGCATCTACAGCATCAAAAACCAAGATCAATTCATCCCCTTCAAAAAATAAACTTTCAACAGAATTCTGACCAGATTCAATATCCGAATAAAGAAAAGAAATTGGGAGGTCAAAAAAAATGGGAACTTGGACATTTTTGGCAGCATATGGTTTAGGGTTTGTAAGTACTATATCTAGAAAAATATCAACAGGTTGATCGAGCAAAACTTCGGAAAAAATAGGAGTTGCTTTTACAGACATGGAATTTCCAACGACATCACCGAGATATTGATCGAGCTCTGAATTTAGATATAGATAATTCTCACGAAGTTCTTTGAGTCTCCCTATAGAATCAGGGTATATGATCCTATTAGCCAGTACGATATCCTGCTCATAAATCTCAAGATCAGTATAAAGATCCGCAGCAGAGTCGCCAGCAGATGAAAGTTTATCGAGAATCTCTGACCGAACATCTAACAGATTTTGTTCGTATTTTATTTGTGCTTTGGAGATTATGGTTTTAATGGCAGATTGCACGTGCATGTCTATCTGATAATTTTCAAGATTAGTTAACAATGCAAAATTTTCCTCTTCAACAACCACATTTATTTCATCTTTTTTTGCATTTTCAATTAATAGTTTGAGCTCTGTAAGAGAAGTTTTTATTGTAAGTTCATTTTCATAATTTCTTTGGCTTGCGGCAGTTCGAGAAAGAACAAGAGCCTCTGAATAATAGATAAATTGATCTCCCAAGGCCTTGCTTTGTTCTCCTTTCTCAAAAATTTGTTTTGCCCCATCAAGAAGTTCTAGAGTTTCTGGAGAAGGATTTTTCATAGAGTTTACAGCATTGATTTGATCCAGAGCATTTGTACGCTGTTGTCCAACGGTTTGTTTGGCATTTTCAAAGAGAGTAGTGCCCTCTAGGATTAATGAGGAGTAGTCTTGATCAATACTAGTAACCCCCATCATTGATGAAGATAAGTAATTAGCTCGGAATATATTTTTTCGCATTAGAGAATAGGTTTGAAGATCAATATCCGCAAGTAATTTTTGCTGTTTTAAATCCAAGAAGAGAGATGAAATCGTACCAGATTTTTGTGCAACAAAAGAAGAAGGAGCCTGGTGGATCAAATGGAGTTTTTGTTTCTCAAGAGATGAAAGTTTAGCTTCCAATGACACTTTTTTTCCTTCTGTTTGTACAAGTAAAGAATCAAAACTTTTTTCTGTGGAATTTTTGAAATTGATTCCGGTTTGTGAAAGATTTGAAAAGGTTGGAATAATACCGCTGCTACCCCAGACTAAATTGAGTAGAACTTCTACTTCAGAAAAATCTGGAGTTGGATGATTAAGTTGAGTTTTTAGATGATCTGCACTCTTCAGAAAAATGTTATAGCCCCCAAATTCACCTTCAGTAAGTCCAGAATCAATAGTAGTAAATGCTGCAGATGCGCGATCACAATAATTATCATTCCTGTGGGAGAAATTTTGATTGCAGATGCCAGTAAAGTGGATTTCTTCATAGATTTCTTGCGATTCTTGAATAGACTCGACGGCCAGCGTTTCGCTTTTTTCAATTGCTTTGAGAGAATAATCAAAAGTGAGTTGCCAATTAGTTTTATACCTAATACAATCATCTATGCTCGTAATTGTTGCAGCATAAAAGACACGTTCTGCATGGATAACATGCGATGAGATGAATAGAGGAGCTAAAACAACGGCATGTGTGCATGAATTGGAATTATTTTTGGCAAGTGTTAGATAGACCTGTGCATTTGATATGTATGAATCAACAGAAGTATTTGCAGGAAGATGGTCAAGATAAATGGAATTGATGGATTTATCCAGTTCGGGAATGTTCCACCAAATTTCTACACCATCGGAATAGATGGATGGATTAGTACTGATCCAAGTTTGATTTTCCCAAGGACGCAAAAATTCCGAATTTGTCAAAGTAATGAAAAATAAAAGAAAAAAAAGAACAAGCTTGCTCATTCCATCCCCCCAGAATACCGTAGATAATTTGGTTAGATATATGTTTTGCAAAGATAGGTGTGGAGATGCATAAAAAAATAAGATCGAATTGTGCAGATCAACAATCAATATATTAAATCTTCAGAGAGTAAAACGACCATATGCGACTGTACTTTGGAATCATATTAGTTGTATTACTATTTGGCTGCATCTCAGAAACATCTGAAACAAAAATTGTAGAGAATGAGACAATAAATGAGGCACCAGTTCCTGATCTGCCCGTAGAGGTTGAAGAAGAACCACCAGTAAAGGTAGTAGAGGAGAATAAGACAAACACAACTAACAATGACCTTCATAGTGACGTCATGAATAGCGATACGGTTTTTCCAGAAGAACCATTTTTTGAGTTTAATAAAACAACTGAAAACGGATCAATGATTGTTTATTTCTTCCATTCGCCAGGATGCTCGGCCTGCAGGGAAACATATCAAACAATTGCAGATCTCGAAGAAAAATATCCAGATATTGTTTTTATCAATTATTCTCTTGCGAGTGCAAATGGAAGCAAAGCATATGTGCAATTTGCAGAGAAATATAATCTTAGTACTTCGAAACAACTTGTCCCGCAGGTTCTAGTTAATGATACGATAATCACAGACAGATTCAACATTGAAGATATGCTGGAAGAGATCCTCAAAAATATTTCTTGAAAAGAATATGCGCATGATAATGCAGCTGTCCGAAAGGGGATTTGCGGCGCTCTATTGACCAAAGAGCGTGTTCTAGAAATTCATGCGGCTTTTCTGTTCCTTTGGAAAAGGAATTCCAATTATCCATGATAAGCAGATATTGCTCCCATTCCCAAAAGTAATCTTCAATGATTTTTTTAGACATTTTTTCCCAGTCAGCTAATTTGAAATTCATTGGGGGGCAGAGGACATCATCCCTAAGAACAGGAATGCCTTGGGTTATCGAAAATGGATATGCTAAACAGACGCTGGGCTTTGAGTCTTCAATAGAGCAGCCAATCCCATTTTTCTTATTATAAAAGATGCATGCATTGTTTTTGTGCATCAGAATAAAGGAATATTTGCTACCCAAAGCTTTGAAGCCATATTCATCAGATGATTCAGAAGCGTGAACAAAATCGATAATTTCCATCTTTTCAAGTATTGCAATTCTGGCAATATCAAAAGCAGTAACTTCGGCATTAATCTTACAGCAGTGACCAGGGCAGCCAGTGCACATCGTCTGGCTTTCCATTTTTATACTAGTCCCCATATTAGTAGGTGATATTCGCAAATATATTAAAGGTAGGTTCAAATGAGGATAATTCACTTTGATAGAAAGCTAGGTGAGATGAAACTCCAGATAGATACATTAGATGATATGTGGCATCTGGAAAAGATATTATCCCAGGAAGATCTTGTTGAATCCAAAACTATGCGTACTTATAAAGTTGGAACCAAAGAAGAGAAGAAACCAGTTACACTGAGGATAAAGGCTGAGAGAATCGAATTTTCAAAAACCTCCAATAGATTAAGGATTCTTGGAATAATTGTATGGGGAACCCCTGAAGAATATGTTCAGCTTGGGCGCCATCACACAATCGAAGCTGCAGAAGGAGACAGATTAAAGATTTATAAAAACTGGAAGGGGCATCAGATCAAAAGATTACAGCAAGCAGAAAAAGAATCCAAAAAACCAAAGATCAGGATTATTGTGATGGATGAGGAAAAGGCACTCACAGCAATGCTCAGGTCTTTTGGAGTAGAATATGGTGCTGAATTCAGAAACAGTGGAAGTAAGAGAGACGATAAGTATGAACAATCAGAACAATCTTATTTTGGCCAAGTGGTAGCTGAGATTGAGAGGCACCCAGAAAAATTCATTGTGGCCGGGCCAGGATTCACAAAGGACAATCTGAAGAATTTTATAAAACAAAGAAAACCAGAACTGCTCGATAAGATTATTTTTGAAAGTGTAAGCTATGCTGAGAGAAATGGAGTAAATGAACTTTTCAAACGTGGAGTAATTGAAAAAATTATGGGAGAAGAACGTTTTGAAACTGAGATGAAATTAGTTGAAGAGCTCCTAACAGAAATTTACAAAGAATCCGGTAATGCTGTTTATGGACTTGCAGAAGTTAAACGCGCGGGAGAAGCTAAAGCAATCGGAAAGCTCCTGGTTTTAGACGAATATCTTAGAACAGACAAAAAAGCAGAAGAAGTTGTAGATCAGGCAGATAAAGCAAAGGCAGAAATTGTAATTTTTTCATCTGAAGGAGATGCAGGTGCCAAACTTAAAGGATTTGGAAAAATTGCTGCTCTTTTGAGATTCAAAATCGATTAGGAGGGTTTACTTTAGAAATCACGCGGTGAGCTTTGCCCGCTCTGCCACGCGGAATGGAATCTACTTCTTCAAATTCAAGAGATACTTTCTCTCCCAAACATGCATTTTGAACGATTGTTTGAAGTTCGGATTTAGAAGTATCATTAAGGCCTTTCCTACTTGGAACATAGCGAAAAACAAAAAGATTTGGTTTTTCCTGTACTAATTGATGAGTCCAGGCTTCAGCAATCACATCGTCCCGATCGCCAAGATTCATGGAAAACGCAGGACGAACTCTTCCACTAGGAAGAATAATCCAGTCATCTGACCTTCCTTCAATAGATTTGAGCACTTGGTGCCCGCGCCCGCAAGGACATGCTCCTCCAAGACTTCCGAGATCTCCAAGGCGATATCTCAAAAGAGGCATCCCAGTATTTAGAAGTCCGGAGATAACAATTTCTCCAGTGCCGCTTTTCTTTGGTTTTCCATTTTGATCTAAAACCTCCAAATAAACTGACCTGGAATTAATGTGCAGATTGTGTTCCTCTGGACATTCAAAAGCAATTGGGCCAAATTCCCAGCAAGCATAAGCATTGAAAACAGGGCAAGAAAATGAATCCTCAATAAATTTACGTGTAGCTGGAGACAAAACCTCTGCACCAGAAAAGATGTATTTGAGTTTGATAGGATTTTCAAGCTCATTGTTGGCATGGGCAAGACACTGCATTTCCGATGGATAACCTCCAAAGATAGTTGATTTGTATTTTTTAGCATATTCCAGGTTTTTCCGTTCATCAGTAATCATGTATAAGATCAGGCAATTGTAAAGGCCCAAATTAGAATAGAGCTTGGGAGGTTCGGGGATGGCATGGGAACGGAACCAGGTAAAAACATCAAAAGGAGTTCGTCCGGCTTCAATACCAATAAAAAAAGTAAGTGCCTTCCGATAAGATGATGTTTCTGGATCCAAAAAAAATGTGGCAGGCTGGCCGCTGGAGCCAGAAGTTTTGACCTTTATGAGGTTTTGTTTTGAGATTCCTTTTCGTATAAAAGAATCAACATTGCCCCGAACAGCATCTTTTTCAGTAACCGGAAGCATGTCCAGAGAAAAATCATTTTGGGAGATGTCTTTGAGCAGATTTCCATAGTACTGGGTTTGTCTTGCGCTGGCAACTAGATTCTCAAGTTTTTTATATTGCATTTGTTTGAGCGCTTCTGAATCTTTCCATTTATCGCGCCTTAATTGGATTAGATGCTTGAGCCCTGAAATATCCATAATAGGATAATAAAAGAGAAATATTTAAGTTATTTAGAATTTTTCAGGAGAAAACTGCATTACAGGAACAGTAGATCCAAAGAACATTAATCTGAGATAGAGAAAAATTTTCCTGAAAATATTGACATATGCGCGTTTGGAATAAACCTCATAGCCATTTTCTTCAATCACACCAAGAATCTCGCGATATAATGTGAATGCAAGTGAAATCACAGGCCGAACATCTTTCTGAAGCATAGATATTCCACGTACGGCTTCGGCATAATACCTTCGTGCCCTCTCAATCTGGAATTTTAGAAACTCGATGAGATTCTTGGTTCTTTTAAGAGACAGGATGTCCTTGAGAGTTAGTCCGAATCTGGCAAGTTCATCTTTGGGGAAATAGACCCTGCCAAGGCGGGCATCTTCTCCAACATCACGAAGGATATTAGTTAGCTGCATTGCAATGCCAAGTTTTGTTGCATATTTCTTTGCTTTGGATATGTCTCCTGCCCCCATGACATAAGTAAGCATAATCCCAACAACAGAAGCAACACGGTAGCAATAGCGCCTAAGTTCTGCAAATGTTGCATATTCTTTTTTGGCAATGTCAGTTTTCACGCCCCGTATAAGTTCAAGCGGATAACGAAGTGGAATGTTGTATTTTTTCATTGTATAGACAAAAGAGTTGAGGATTGGATTTGTTGAATAATCGTTTTTATAGGTGTCCAAAAATTCCTTTTTCCACTGGCGAATAAGAATGCGCTGAAGTTTGGGATTGTTTTCATTGTCATCAATCAAATTGTCAGTATGCCTGCAGAAAGCATATACTGCATAAAAAGAATCACGAAGTTCGCGTCCCATAAATCGAGAGGCGAAATAAAATGTTTTTGAGCCTTTTTTTATACTTGATTCTGCGTGTTTGAAATCTACGTGCAATTCTCCCACCGGATAGAGATACCCAGCAAACATTTATATCTCATAAGCATATATCCCAGTATGGCACCTGCTCTAGAGGTAAAGGAACTTGCAAAAGTAATTGGCGAGAAAATCATAGTTGATCGGATATCATTTTCAGTAGATGAAGGAGAAACATTTGGATTTCTTGGAGCAAATGGATCGGGAAAAACAACCACTTTCAATATGCTATCTGGATTGCTAAAACCTTCCTCTGGAGAAGCTACTATTTTTGGCAGAAAAGTAAAAGATGCACGGCGCGATGTTGGGTTTGTTACTCAGCAGGATTCTTTTTACGAAACACTTACAGTAAAGGAAAACTTAGAGTTTTTTGCCTCCCAGTACGGCATTGGAAGGGCAAAACAACAAGAGATTGTAAAGAAGATCATATCTCAGATCAAATTAACATCAAAGGCAAATGCACTGGCATCAAAACTATCTGGAGGAATGAAAAAAAGACTGAACATGGGCTGTTCCCTGGTTCATGAGCCAAAAATTATTTTCCTAGATGAGCCAACAGTAGGTCTGGACCCAGTTGTTAGGAAGGATATCTGGAAATTGATAAAGGAACTCCAAAGCGAAAAAAAGACAATAATCATAACCTCACATTATATGGAAGAAATCGAGTACCTGTGCTCAAAAGTTGCGATTATGTTTGCAGGAAGAATTGTTGCCAGTGGAACCCCAGAGCAACTAAAGAAAAAATATAAGTTAAAGCAGATGGAAGACGTATTTGCACATTTGGTAAAACCAGCAAGATGATTTTTATGAGAATATTATATGCAATTAGAAAAGAACTCCTGGAAACTATGCATGATCACACGATGCTGGCAGCTCTTATACTGTTTCCGGTTTTTGTTATGTTGCTTATGGGAAGCGCATTTGGTTCAATTGAAATCCAGGGGCTTCCGGTGGGGGTTGTTGGACCAACAAACACATCATTTTCTTCAGTACTCTTTTCAGATTTGAATGAGTCTCCAGCATTCAATCTCATTAACTATGATTCTGAGAGCATAGCAATGACAGATTTTAGAAATGGGAAGCTTCGGGCAATTATTATTGTGCCTGAGGATTTCGAAAGTGCTTTGGGATCAGGAGATAGCTCCGAAGTGAGGATAGCTATTGACAATTCAGATATTGCACTTCAAGAAGCAATACTTGCTGCTATGGGATCAGTAATCCAAGCTTCTTCAACAAACTTCACTAGGTCTTATGTAACAGAAGCATGGGAAGATTTGTATGTGCTAAACCAAAGCGCAGCAGATCTTACTGAAGACCTAAAAGAAAGCAGAAGTAAAATGGAACAGACAAGAGCGCAATTAGTAAAGATTCAGGATAATATGAGTAATATTGATATTGGAAAACTGGAAGGTTCCCTGAACAGCGCAGCAAATGAGATAGTTTTGATGCAAGGTAAGGTTTCAGAGCAAAACGATTCTGGTTTCCTGAACAAAAGTGAGGAGTTTTTGTACAATGCAAGTTTTGCAGTAAATCATTCAATTGACACAGTTGGAGAGACACATGAAAAGCTGGTGGATCAGAAAATAAAACTAGATGAGACAATAGATACCCTGGACACGTCAATATCTGCTTTGGAGTTCATAAAAAGTTCAACATCAGATAACCTAACTGCAACAGCACTGGAGATAAATATCCTCACCCTTGAATCATTGAGAAATACAAGCATACAACAAGCTGCAGATATTGAAACTGAAATTTTGGAACTGGAATCACTAAATGTGACTTTGCAATCGTTTAGAATTTCGCTTGAGGGATATGGAACTGAATTGAATGAAGTAAAAACAACTCAAAGCAATACACTTGGAGAGGTACTCGATGGACTTACGTCCCTTAATGCATCACTTGTTGAATCCAAAGAAACAATTACTAAATTAAAAGTATTATTTTCTGAGATAAACTCCACCACAAACGACATAGACAACACTCTTGAAGAGGTTCTTGAGCAAACAAGTTCCGTGGATGCTCTTATTAGTTCGCTTCAAGGAACAGTTGCAGCACAAACGGCAAAGGATCCTGAAACAATTGCAGCCCCATTATCTGTAAAGGTGGAAAACCAGTATGTGAGAAATAGTTTTGTAGATTTCATTTTACCAAGAGTAATTGCAGTTTCTCTAATGTTTTCCTGCTTTTTGCTTGCTTCAATTAGCGTCGTTCGGGAGAAAACAGGAAAAACAATTGTCCGGCTTTTGATGATGCCAGGAGCTTTGGGAAATGTAGTTATTGCAAAGATGATATCGATTACTTTGATATCTCTTGGGCAGATTGGTTTGATACTTGTGGTTGCGCTTTTACTCTTTGCAGTTGCCATGCCAGAGAACATAATGATGGTGATTTTAGGAACTGTAATGTCTGCACTTGTACTCTCATCAGTTGGGATAATAGTTGGGTTTTATGCTAGAAGCGAATCTGCAGCAATACAAACATCATTGCTGATTGCAATTCCAATGCTGTTTTTAGGCAACATATTATTTTCTCCGGATTTATTGCCAGTATATACCCAGGCATTGCAACAGTTGCTGCCCCTCTCGCACATAACCAACCTGTTCAAAATAGTCCTGATAACAAACGGAGACCCTTCGACCAATCTTATTGCACTGGGAATTGCATTTGCAATTTTGGGGATTGTCCAAGCAATAATTGTAATGAAACGAAGAGATATTAGCCAGTATATTTAGGGAAGATAAGGAGTGATTGGAAGTGCGAGTTCGCTGCGCGGAATCTTGAGAGAATCATGGAATTGTCCGAAAAATATTCTCAGTGTTTCTGGAGGAAGAGAGGTATGGACAAGAGCATCCAGTTGATCAGGAAGGCAGGTTATTTTTGAAACAAAGAGAACATCCAAAATTGGATAGTTGCGGAAGAGATAAGCAAGATCGTTTTGCGCTCTGATAGAAGTGATATTTTTTGATGCAACGGCACGAATTGTTTTTTCTCGAAGTTTTGAAAGTTCTTGTGCATCAGCAGCACATGCATCAATGAATGCGTCCACGGGATGACTAGATTCGTGCATAGCAAATGAAACAGAAGACATTTGTCGCAGCTTTAATTGGAAATGGGCTTGAATCTCTCTTGCAAACAAATCCTGGATATTTTCAGAGCAGTCTGATTCAAGAACTCCGCAGAACAGACCAGGCGAACCATGAGTAAGCAGTCTCTCGACATACTTCTGCTCTTGTGCAGAAGTTAAAGAATGCTTTCCGAGGAAACCTTCTTTGGCCACTTCCAGAAGAGGAGATGTTGGCATTCCGCGTGCAAATGCCTTTGCTTTGGACCTAAATGTATAGGGTTTTCGCAAAGAAGAACAAGAAACCATACACAATAATATATCTAGTGCGACTTAAAAAGGTTCGTGCTTTTTTTAATCCCTTTTCTCCTTCTATCAGGTATGAAAGATTTCAAGGTCACACCATGGGAAGTGAGTGGTTCTATTGATTATGAAAAACTCATCAAGCAATTCGGCACAAGCAGGATAGATGAAAAACTAACTGAAAGGTTGGAACGCACTTGTGGATCTTTGCACCCGATGCTTCAAAGAGGTTTTTTCTTCTCTCATAGAGATTTGAACCTAATACTTGATGATTATGAAAAAGGAAAGGGTTTTTTCTTATACACGGGGAGAAAACCAAGTAAAGGGATGCATATTGGACATATGGTTCCTTTAACATTGACAAAATGGCTACAGGATAAGTTCAAATGCAACTTGTATATTGAGATCACAGATGATGAAGGATTCCTGCATAAACGGGATTACACGTGGTCAGATGTCCAAAATGCAGCTACAGAGAACATAGCGGATATTGCAGCACTTGGTTTTGATCCAGATAGAACTTTTATCTTCAAAGACAGTGAATATATCAAGAATATGTATCCACTACTTCTTCGAGCTGCAAAAAAGATTACAGGGTCCACAGTAAAGGCAGTATTCGGATTTGACGATTCTACCAATATTGGGCTTTCAATGTATCCTGCAATTCAAACAATACCTTCAATGTTTGAGAAAAAAAGGTGTTTGATCCCGTGTGCTATTGATCAGGATAATTACTGGAGGATACAGCGGGACATAGCAGAAGGTCTTGGTTTCCACAAAACATCTGCAATACATAGCAGGTTCCTTCCGCCATTACAAGGAGTTGAGGGAAAAATGAGCTCCAGTGCAGGAGCGCAAACTGCAATACTGCTTACCGATGATGAAAAACAGGTAAAGAAGAAAATCAACAAATATGCATTTTCTGGTGGAAAGGATACAGTTGAAGAGCACAGAAAACTTGGAGGAGATCCTACAATAGATGTTCCGTTCCAATGGCTTTCAATAATGTTTGAAGGCGACGATAAAAAACTTGCGCAGATACGCGAGGATTATACATCTGGAAAAATTCTTTCTGGAGAGATGAAAGGAATTCTTATTGAAAAAGTGAATGAGTTTCTTGTAGATCATAGGACAAGAAAGGAAAATGCAGAAGTAAAAAAGATGATGTACAGCGGAAAGCTTGCAAAAAAAATGTGGGATACTATCCATGAGTAGTGCAAAAAAACTACGAGAGCGGCCAGAGGTGCCTAAGGCTCTTATTTGCGGTATGTTGAGCGATGGGGGAAGAGTATTATTTTTAGTTAAAAAAGACCAGCATGGAGTTGAGCGACTGGAGCTTCCCTGGGTATACTCATACCAAACAACTAATCCAGTATCGCAGCTTGGAGAGATCTTTCTCAAACAAACAGGAATAGATGCTGAAGTCGGAGAAATTAAACTTGAAGCAAAACATAATGCAGGCTCAAGGCGGAAAAAAAACTGGATATCGTGTTATGTGTTTGAAATTAAAGCAAAGAATAAGCAGGCACACCCAAGCAGCGAATTTGTTGGTTTTCGATGGGTAGGCCTAAAAGAAGTAAAAAAAGAGAAACTTGGAAGAATGACTGAATGGATCATGAAACTAATTTGAACTTGAATCCATAGTGGACCAGCCCTTCTGGATCATCCCTTTGGATAACCCTAAATACCTGCTCAACTTTTGATCCAATTTTAACATCAGCTTTAGTGACATCTACAACTTGTGCAGTAAGTCTTGCCCCTTCCTTAAGTTCGATCACAGCCAGGATATATGGAATCTGATCCTCAAATCCTTGGGGAGGTGCATTTACTTCCGTAAATGAGAAGATCGTACCTTTTCCAGAATATCGGACATCGACGAGTTTTCCTTTTCTTCTGCAAGCTGGACAGATACTGCGCTTTGGGAAGTAATTCTTAGAGCAGGTTTCGCATTTTACTCCAAGAAGTCGGTATCTCTCTGGAATCCTTCTCCAGGTAAGTGGAATTGCTTCTTTCATGATATCACGTTATTGCATGGTGTTTTTATGTTTTTCGTGGTGCTCTTTGAAGGTCTTTATCCCATTGTCAGTAAGTGGATGATGCCAAAGCTTCTCAAGTACTGCTGCTGGAACAGTTGCAATGTGAGCTCCGGCCCTTGCAGATTCAAGTATATGCACAGGGTGCCTGATAGATGCAACTATTACTTCTGTACTAAAGTCATAATTACCATAGATGTCCATGATATCTGAGATAAGATCAGTGCCAGTTTCTGAGATATCATCAAGCCTTCCAACAAATGGAGAGACGTATGTTGCTCCTGCTTTGGCAGCAAGTAAAGCTTGAGATGCTGAGAAAACAAGTGTGACATTTGTCTTGACGCCTTTTTGAGAAAGAGCGCGAACAGCTTTCATTCCTTCTTTGGTCATTGGAATTTTAATTACAACATTTGGACCCCAGGTAGAGAATTCTTCTGCTTCTTTGATCATATCTTCTGCAGTTTCGGCAATTCCCTCAACTGAAACAGGACCATCGACTACTTTAGAAATTTCTTGAATTACTGTTTTGTGGTCTTTGCCAGCTTTCATAATTAGTGATGGGTTTGTTGTAACTCCATCACACATCCCAAGAGCAACTGCTCTTCTTATTTCTTCAACGTCCGCTGTATCAAGGAAAAATTTCATATTCATCACTTTTTCATTTTCATAGATTCTTCTACGGTTTTTGCAATGCCATCAGTATCGAGCATGTATTTTTTTAGAAGTTCATTCGCACTTGCAGATTCACAGAACCGATTATAGATACCATGTCGTTTTACTGGAATTGGATATTTCTCGGAAACTGTTTCCGAAATTGCGCTTCCAAGACCGCCAACAACCTGGTGATCTTCAACAGATACTATCAATCCGCAGTCTTTTGCATATTTCAAAACTGCATCTTCATCAATTGGTTTAATTGTATGGCAATCAACAACTGCAGCATCAATTCCTTTTTCTTTGAGTTTTTCTGCTGCCATAAGCGCATCATAGACTACAATACCATGAGCAAATATTGCAACATCAGAGCCTTCACGATAAACATTTGCTTTGCCAATCTCAAATGGATCATCTGCAGTAGTGAAAACAGGAACCTTTTGCCGTGAGGTTCTTATGTAACAAGGAGTTTTGATTGCTGCGGCTGCTAGTGTTGCTTTGCATGTTTCTTCAGCATCTGCTGGAGACATAACGATAATATTGGGAAGAGAGCGCACGATTGCAATGTCTTCAAGAACCTGGTGTGAGGCGCCATCAGGACCAACAGTAATTCCAGTGTGTGATGCGTGGAAATTTACATTAACATCATTATAACATACTGAAACTCGGATTTGATCCCAGTTTCTCCCTGGAGAAAACGCACCAAATGCAGAAACAAAAACAGTTTTGCCAAGACTTGCAATTCCAGATGCAACGCCGACCATATTTTGCTCTGCAACGCCGACCTGGACAAATCTCTTTGGATATTTTTCTGCAAACCAGTTGGTTCGAGTTGACCCAGAAACATCTGCAGTGAGTGCCCATACATTTTCATCTTTTTCTCCAAGCTCGAGCAAGCCTTTTCCAAACCCATCACGAGTGGGTTTTCTGGTCTCTGGATTATGTAAATCAGCGATCATGCTTCTCCCTCCTCAATCAGTTTTTTCATATTTTCAAGCTCTTTGAGAGCCTTTTCCATATCTTCTTTGCTTGGGGGCTTTCCATGCCATTCAAAACTGTATTCCATAAAGGAAACTGCTTTTCCTGGGATAGTGTGTGCAATAATCATTGTAGGTTTTTCATATACAGCTCTGCTTTCATTGCATGCATTAATGATTTGCTGGATATTATGTCCATCAATATCTATCACATGCCAACCAAAGGATTTGAATTTTTCAGCCAGAGGCTCAAGAGGCATAACATCCTCAGTATAACCATCTATCTGGATATTGTTTCGATCCATTATTACAGTTAGATTCCCAAGTTTGAGCTTTGCTGCAAGCATTGCCGCTTCCCAGCTTTGGCCTTCTTGTTGCTCTCCATCTGAAACCATACAGTAAACTCTGGATTTCTTCTTTTCAGTTTTTGCAACTAGAGCCATACCAATAGCCTGAGAAAGCCCCTGGCCAAGAGGACCAGAAGAAGTTTCGATTCCAGGAAGCAACGTCCTGTGAGGATGCCCCTGAAGGCGAGTGCCAAGTTTACGGAGGGTCATGAGCTCTTCTTTTGGGAAATAGCCAGAATTTGCAAGTACTGCATACAAGACGGGGCAGACATGTCCGTTTGAAAGAACAAAACGATCTCGCTCTGGCCAATCCGGATTGTCTGGATCATGATATAATACATTGGAGTAGAGTGCTACGAAGATATCAGCAAGTCCAATAGAACCTGCAGAGTGTCCGCTTTTAGCCTCGTATATCATTTTGACAACATCCTGACGGACCTCATTCGCAATCAAATTCAGTTGCTTTATGTTATTTATTTTTTTTCGTCTCATTCTTGGCACCCACGTGTAGCAGTTTTCTTGAGGTTTTCAATATTTGTTTTTACTTCACCAGAAAAAATGGCACTTGCAGCAGCAAGATAATTTGCTCCAGCAACATATGCACCATGAATGGTTTGTAGGCAGACGCCCCCATCCACTTCAATATTCATATCTGGTTTTAATTCCCGGATTTTTCTTATTTTTTCTTCCATATTTGCCAGGTATGTTTGTCCAGAGAAACCAGGGCGAACAGTCATTACTAAAACTTCTTCAATATTGGACAGATAGGGCATGAGCTTTTCAACGGGGGTCTCGGGATTTATTGCAAGACCAAGCTTCCCACCTGCTTGTTTTACAGTTTTTATGAGTTTGTCAAAATCATTGATTGTCTCAACATGCACAAGATGCATGTGTGGCCCTGGAGTTTTTTCAATCCATTTTTCAGGATGAAAAACCATCCAGTGAAATTCATAATTTGCATTTGGCAGATCATGCAATGATTCGAGGCCAATGGTTTTGTTGGGAACAAATTCACCATCCATGATATCAAGCTGGATTATATTGACATGATCCTGGATAAGGGCGATACGTGAGAGAAGCTCCTCCCTACTTTTGACTAAGATTGCTGGTATTATCTCAAGCTGCATTGTCCTCTCCCGCGCGAGTAATTAGACCCGTAAATAAGATAGATTATGAGTTAATAAAAAGATACCGCATAAACTGTGGTTCGAGGTAGTGATAATGGTTCTGAGGGGAAAATGATGGAAACGTTTAAATACTTAATGGGTACTCAAATAGGATGCGAAAAAAATATTAACAGAAATGTTGTTAGACATAAGTTTTTTGTCAGAACAAAAATTGTATTTGTTCTTAGTAGAATAATGAAAAAAAATTTATAGGAAGATGAAAAATGGAACTACAACACATACATTTAACTGTGAACGCAAAAATCGACCCGTCTTTCAAGGCGTTGCCTCGGGAAGAAGCAAAGCGTTTCGTGGACATGTTGCTAAAAGAAATTGGCATGAAGCCACTTGGGGACATTAATTGGGCTGATGCCGAAGACTTAGATTTTCCAGGCCAAAGTTTTGTGCAGATGATAACTACTTCTCATTGTTCACTGCATTTCTTTGACCACGATGGGGAAGATAATGAAGTTTACTTTGACCTTTATTCCTGCAGAAGCTTCGACACCGATAAGGTGATAAGCCTCCTAAATGACAAATTTGGACTTCGTAGTTGGCATGGAGTGTTATTTACACGTGCCACAGGCGAAGAACCAGAAATAAAAAAGATTAGTGGTCAAAAACAAAAAATGGAAATAATTAACTGATTTTTTTCTTATTTTTATTTATCAATCATTGATTTTTGTAGATATGAACTACAGCAGTAGCGCCGCTTCCACCAACATTGTGACTTAGTGCAACATTAGCATCTTTGACTTGCCTGCCTTCTGCTTCCCCACGAAGTTGCCAAACACATTCGACTGCTTGTTTAACTCCAGTTGCACCGACAGGATGACCACATGCTTTTAGACCGCCAGAAGTATTAATTGGAATCTCGGCACCTATGGCAGTTCTCCCATCAAGAGAGGCCTGTCCTCCTTTTCCTTTCTCAAAGAATCCAATATCTTCAATTGCCATGATTTCAGCAATAGTAAAGCAATCGTGAACTTCGGCAAGGTTGATGTCTTTGGGAGTTACTTTGGCCATTTCAAAGGCTTTTTTAGCAGCAACCTGAGTTGCCCGAAGCCCAGTCAAAGATTGTCTGGAGTGTAGCGCGATAGTATCGCTAGCCTGAGCGCTTGCAGTAATTTCGATTGGTTTTTTTGTAAAGCTCTCTGCCATATCCATAGGAGCAAGAATTACACCAGCCGCACCATCAGTTATTGGAGAACAGTCGAAAACCTTGAGCGGATCAGCAATCATTTTGGATCCTAGCACTTGTTCCATTGAAATTTCTCTTGGAAATTGTGCATACTTGTTGTGAACTCCGTGTTTGTGGTTTTTTACAGCAACTGACGCCATCATTTCTTCAGTAGTGCCAAAATCTTCCATGTGCCTTCTTGCCATAAGAGCATAAATAGCAGGAAACGTCGCTCCGAGGAATAGTTCCCACTCCTGGTCCCCAGCACCACCAAGAATATCACTTACAGTATTGACGCCAAGCTCTGTCATTTTCTCAACACCACCAACTACTACAATGTCATGCATTCCGCTAGCTACTGCCATAACTCCTTGGCGAAGTGCCAGTGAACCAGATGCACATGCGCCCTCAACACGGGTGATGGGAATGGGATTTAGACCCATATAATCAGCAATAAGGCCTCCGATGTGTTCTTGGCCGATTAATCGTCCGGATGCCATTGTTCCAATATATCCAGCATCAATCGCGTCTCCGCTAATGCCAGCATCAGTAAGTGCTTTGACACCTGCCTCGACAACAAGCTCTCGAAAACCCTGTTCCCAATTTTCACCAAATTTGGTCATTCCAGCTCCGATAATTCCGACTCGTCTCATAAACATTACACCTTAAGAAGGATAAATTATTGCCGTGAGCAATTTAAAAAAGTATTATCTGGAGCTGGTCCAGCGTTTCTTGAAAAATGGGAGGGTTAATGTAGATAAAACAAAGGCTAAAGTCGGAACAAAAGACGCTAGATAAGGATTTGGAGCTTCGATGATAAGGAACAGTGTTAATGATAAAAAATAGGTCCCACCTGCGATTATGATACGACGAAATAAGCTGGTCTCCCAAGCCTTGTCTGATTCGACGCGAATGTTGCGCTCTTTGAGAGCAGCTATTTCAAGCTCAAGTTTTTTCATCATAAAATGATTTGTTGAAAAATATTAAAAACAAACTATTCAGTATAGACATATGGTTGTAAATTTTGTCAATACTTATTCTGACGAAAAGGGAGAAGAATGTGGAGTACTTGCTATCTACTCTAAAACAGGAAAAAATGTCGCTCCTCTCCTATACCGTGCACTAATCGCATTGCAGCATAGAGGACAGGATGCTGCAGGATTTGCTGTTCATGATGGAAAAGGGATTCAAATAAGAAGAGGGGTTGGCCTGGTTGACCAAGTATTTGAGCCTGGAGACCTGGCACTTGAAGGGGATTTGGGAATTGGACATACCAGATATCCAACGATAGGTAAATGTAGAATGTGTGATGTCCAACCCTCAATTAAGGATAATATTGCAACTGCACATAATGGACATGTTGCAAATTACGAGGTTGTGAAAAAAGATCTTGAAGAAAAGGGGTATGTATTTTCAAGTACTGTTGATTCAGAGCCGATTCTTTATGTTTTGCATAATTTGAAGGATGCAGAACTTGGTGCAAAGCATGTGATGGAAAACTTCGAAGGATCTTTTTCTGACGTCGTGATTATGGATGATAAGTTATATGTTTTCAGAGACCCGCATGCAATAAGGCCGTTGGTATGGGGAGAGAATGAAGACTTCATATGTTTTGCATCTGAAACAGTCGCGCTTGATGTGAACAACATCCCGTATAAGGGAGATGTAAATGGTGGAGAATTTATCACAGTAGAAAAGGGGAATATAGTTTCAAGAAAGCAACTAGTTGAAAAGGAAAAGAAACATTGTGTGTTCGAGTATGTGTATTTTTCAAGACCAGATTCCATAATTAACGGAGTAGAAGTTTATCAGGCTAGAACAAGACTTGGAGAAGTTTTAGCACAAGAATCCCCAGTTGAAGCAGATGTTGTTGTTCCAGTTCCAGATACATCTAGAACTGCGGCAGCGAGCTTTGCAAGAAGTTTGGGAATTCCTTATGAAGAGGGATTGATAAAAAACAGATACATAGGAAGAACATTTATCATGCCAAGTCAGGAACAACGAATCAATGCCGTGAAATTAAAACTCAACCCACTCAAATCAGTAATTAATGGAAAATCAGTTGTTTTGATTGATGATAGTATTGTGCGTGGAACTACATTGAAGGAGATTGTAAGGCTTGTTCGAAAATCGGGTGCAAAAGAAGTGCACCTAAGAATTACTTGCCCCCCTGTAAAGGCCCCATGTTTCTATGGAGTGGATATGCCAACTTACAAAGAATTAATCGCCAATAATAAAACAGTTGAGCAAATCAAAGAATATCTTGATGCTGACAGCCTAAATTATATTTCGATTGATGGATTGAAAAGGGCAGTTGGAATTCCTATTTGTGATGGTTGTTTAAGTGAAGAATACCATTCAGATTACGTAAGAAACCTTGCAAAAGAAGAAAAATTAAAGTGATACTTATGGTTGTTGTTGAATTTAGTTATGAAGAAATGAAAAAATTAGTAGACTTGCCTCTTGAAGATATGGTAGAGGGTTTGAGTAGTTTGGGAGCTCCTTGTGAATATGAAAAGAACACAAAAAAGATACTCGCAGAGCTTACACCAAACAGGCCGGATTGGTATTCCATGGAAGGTTTATCCAGAGCGCTTAAAGCATATTACAAAAACGAGCATCCAAACTACACTGCAAAAAAATCAGATTATAAGGTAATAGTAGACAAATCCGTGTCAAAAGTTAGGCCATATACTGTTTGTGCAGTAGCTAAGGGAATTAAATTCAATGATCAGAGAATCCGGGATGTTGTGCTACTCCAGGAGAAACTGCTAGGAACTCTGGGAAGACGAGTGAAGAGATTTGGGATTGGAGTATATCCACTTCATGCTATCAGTTTCCCAGTTAAATACACGACAATGAAGCCAGAAGAAATAAGATATGTCCCTCTTGGACACGAAGAAGAAATGAGTGCAGATATGATTTTAGAGGAACATAAAAAAGGAAAACAATATGGCCATCTGATTAAGGATTTTGAAAGATATCCAGTATTTGTTGATGCTGAAAAAAAGATAATGTGTCTTATTCCAATAGTAAATTCTGCTGAAACTGGAAAGGTTGATGAGAAAACAAAGGATCTTTTTGTCGAAGTAACTGGAAATGATATTCATTCATGCAAAGCAGCATTGAATATTTTGGTTTGTACATTTGCAGATATGGGAGGAGAGATTCAGGAAGTAACGATGGAATATGAAAAAGAAACATTCAGAACTCCGGATCTTAGTGAAAGAAGAATGAAACTAGAGCTTCCTGAAGTTACTAAAATACTCGGCCTTGAATTAAAGGAAAAAGAGGCAAAAAAATTATTGGAAAGAATGGGATATAAGTATGAAAAAGGAGATGTTGTTGTCCCACCATATCGTGCAGATATTCTAGGTAATATTGATATTATAGAGGACATTGCCATTGCTTATGGGTATAATAATTTTGAAAAAACACTTCCGGATTTCTTTTCCCCAGGTGAGAGGATTGAACCGTTTGAGCAGGGAGACCAAATAATGCGTGGAATGGGTTTTGTTGAGCTTAGTACATTCATTTTAACAAATAAAGAAAAACTTGCAGTGGTGGGTTATGATAAGGATGTAGTGGAAATATCAAACCCCAACTCAGTGGAGTTTACAGTAGTAAGACCAACGCTTATTGCAGACATGTTAGACACGTTCTCAACTAATAAAATGAAGGGACTGCCTCAAAGATTCTATGAATATGGTATTGTCCAAGAAAAAGAAACTAAGAAAAAACTAGTTTTTGGTGTTATGGATAAAACAGTAAAATTTTCTGATGTTCGTGGTTGTTTGCAAACATTGGGACGTGAGCTTGGGCTTGAAATTTCATTAGAAAAATTCAAAGGAAAATTGTTTGAAGAAGAAATTTCGTGTAAGGTTCTAAGCAAAGGAAGGGAGATCGGAGTTTTTGGCAAGGTAAAGGCTAGTGTTCTTGAAAAGTTTGGCCTTGGGTTTGATACCTATGTTTGTGAAATAGAGATCTGATAGCTAGATAGACATTTCAAAATTAATGTTTATTAAAACTAATTGGCTCTGGATATACGGATGTGAATGGTTAGTAAAAAAACACAAATAAAATATTGTGTATCTGATGCGTTGTTGCTAGCTTCCATAGAGCGTGCTGGAGAGAAAAATGGAGTTAGTATCATAGGTATAATCGCCATAGGGGACTACATCAACCATAGCATATTCACTGAGAAGGAGTTAGAGGAGGGATTGTGGAGATTGACTGAAGGAGGATGGATTGTGGAGGCTGGTGAGCGATTTAAGGTGAGCAAAAAGTTCAAGGATCAGAAAATACAGTATATCTCTCCAACAGGTCGTCATTCGGTCAGGAAGTTGTGCCCACAGGTCAGGAGATTGTTGGAAGTTGATTTAAGTTGTAAAAAAGGCAGTCCTTCTGGTAACTTAAAATATCCGAATTTTACATCTGAAAAGTTTATTAAAGCAGTAAAGAAATACCAAAGTGAGTTTTGAAAGAAGAATAGACAGACCCCACAGTTCCACTATTCAAGCTCTTCAACAGATTCTGTGAGCACTTTGTACACTTCAATGGATTTTCCAAAGCGTTTGAAGAAGGAATCCATAATTTTCTCCAGTTTTGTTGGAACCATCAAAGTAGATTTGGTTTTCCAATATTCTTTTTTTAGCGGTAGTTTATGCAAATGGTAGTAAAAACGTCTTTTTGTTCTGTTGAACTTTTTCTTATTTATTGCTTTAATATCGTAAAAATACAAAATAAACATATACATCCCTATACTATTACTATGTAACTATAGTTACATAAAAATAAAAACAAACAACATAACTTCTAATAGTGGAAGTGTGGTCCCCCACACCCTACAGAATTATTCTTTTTTCAATTTTTCATAATATTCAGAATAAGTCACGAGTCTCTTTATTGCCCGCACAGCTGCTTTTGGTGAGTTATAGCTAGGAACTCCATTGCTTTCTAGTATTTTTCTATATGCTTCAGTATATGTCCCACCAATAGAAATGGTGGCAATTGGTTTTCTTCTATCATCTGAAGCCTTTGTTAACACATGAATTATCCGCTCATCAACTGGGGGTGTTTGCATCAACACTATTATCAATAAAATATCAATTTCATCTCCAGCCATGAAAATATCTATTGCTTTTTTGTATGCATCAACTCCAGAATCAGCTACTAAATCAAGGGGGTTCCCAACATTTCCATAAGAAGGCAAAATCTCCGAAATCTTCTTCTTAGTATCTTCGGAAAAGTCAGCTAATTTCAAATCCATTTGTTCAACAGCATCCGCTGTAATAATTCCAAGACCCCCTCCATTGGTGATTATACCAACTCGGTTGTTTTTTGGCCTTGGTTGATTGAAAATTTTAACTATATCAAATAATTCATTGATTCCATCTGCTTCCACAACTTTTGCTTGTTTGAATGCAGCATTATATGCAGTGTAGCTGCCCGCAATGTTTCCTGTGTGTGATTTGGCAGCTGCAGCTCCTCCTGCTCCCTTTCCACCTTTCAAAACAATTATTGGTTTTTTCTTATTCACCCTCTTCATTACTTCAAGAAGCCGTTTTCCATCCTTTACTCCTTCGATATAAAGTAGGATGACCTCTGTATCATCATCCTCTCCTAAATATTCTAAATAATCACACTCGTCCAGCACTGTGGCATTTCCATAAGATATGAATTTTGCAATTCCAACCCCATAATAGGCAGCAAGATCAAGTACTGCAGAACCTACCGCTCCACTTTGAGAAACAAACGAAATTTCTCCTGCTTTGGGTCTTTCTAATTTATACATTGGCAAGAACATACTGTCTGTTTTGGTATATGGGTTAAAGACACCTAGGCAGTTTGGGCCTATAATTGGTGTGTTGTTCTTTAGCGCAACTTCTCTAATATATTTAGCAATATCATTCTCTCCGATTTCCTCAAAACCACTCGTAACAATTACAATCCCGCCAACTTTCTTTTTGATGCACTCATCCAATATCGACGCTACTGTCTTAGAAGGCGTTGCAATAATCGCACAGTCAACATTCCCCTTAACCTTTCCAATATCAGAATAGCACGGAACACCCAAAATTTTCTTATATTTCGGGTTTATTAAATAAATCTCGCCTCGGAATTTTCCATCAATAAAATTCTTTGAAATTACATTTCCTACTTTATTTGTTGTGGGCGTTGCTCCAATTATCGCAACTGATTTCGGATAAAAAATTTTATCGAGATTTTGAATTATTTTTTTCATAGTATCACCTGCTAAACCTCGCATCTACAATATCACAACCCCGATCATCACAAACAACTGGGTTAAGATCCAGTTCTCCCAGGTTTTCCTTTTCCATAAATGAGCATGTCTTAATTACAAGTTCAATAATGGCTTTTTTGTTGATTGGTTTTCTTCCTCGTGCACCATCTATTATTGGATGGCTTTTAAGCTCTGAGATCATTTCCTGAATTTCATTTTGACCAAGAGGACAAATCCTTGCACTAACATCCTTGAAAATCTCAACATATATCCCCCCAAGCCCTAGAACAATCATATGCCCAAACTGCGGGTCTCTTTTTCCACCCACAATAAGTTCAACGCCTTTTCTTGCCATTTTCTGAACTAAAATTCCATCAACTTTTTTTCCTTTGGTGTTTTTCATGATATCTTGGTAGCTGTGGCGAAGAATATCTTCATTGGATATTCCAACTTTGACCCCACCTACATCTGTCTTGTGTTCTATCTCTGAGGAAACAACCTTCAATACAACTGGGTATTTGATTTTTTTTGCAGCTGCCACTGCTTCTTTTTCATTTTTTGCTAAAAAATAGGGCAATAATTCAAAACCATTTTTCTCAAGTATTCTAAAATCATCAACAATTGTCATGCAAGGTACTATGCTTCTGCATATTTATTCTTAATGCTCATTGGGAAGCGTCAACAACTATTAATTAAAACTCTGAACTGGCCCGCTTACTTGTTGTCATGGCCTTTAAAGCGAG
Source organism: Microcaldota archaeon (assembly GCA_018812625.1). Taxonomy (GTDB): domain Archaea; phylum Micrarchaeota; class Micrarchaeia; order Anstonellales; family Bilamarchaeaceae; genus Bilamarchaeum. The sequence goes on from JAHJDH010000025.1 coordinate 28,765, forward strand.
TCTATTATCACTACATTCAAGTATCAAATATGCCTGTGATAATGATATGTCCGCAAGAACTGCATGTCTTATAGATATATTCTTATCTCTAATATCCCTTGAGATGTCTGCTATTGCGCCTATTTTATTATCAAGAGTTATCATTAGAACTTCTTCGTCTTTTGCTTGAATATTTAACTTATCAAAGGCATTTCGAGCTTTTTTCAGGTCATTCTTTGGGAGGAGTATGAATGCTCTTTTTCCACAATTAATCGGAGGAAGTATCATTACGCGCAGTCCTATTGTATCAAGTAATCTATAGATCTCAGCCACTCTCGTATATGTAGAATTGAAAAATGATAATTTTATCAGTATTTTATTTTCCATAAATCTAACCCGCAAAATTGTTCCAGGTAAAACCTTGACAAAACTGTTATTTAAATATTTTATATGGATTTTTTGACAAATGCATAATAATTAAAAGAATAATAAGCGATAGTAAGAAAATGGAGAAAATTGATAAGAAAGATAGGATCCTACTTTATGAACTTTCAAAAAATTGCCGTCAAAGTTATGGTGTTCTTGCAAAGAAGGCGAGTATCTCCAAACAAATGGCTCACTATAGAATAAAACGCCTTATCAGATTAAAGGTTCTCAGGGATACGATCCTTACAGTTGATGTTGGAAAATTGGGTTATCAGAATTATGTAGTTTATTTTCAATGGGGCAATCGTCAGCTAGAAAAAGAATTTATTAATGAAATTCTAAACCATCACTCAGTTAGATATGCCGCTGGTGGGTCCGGAAAGATCAACTTCGTCGTAACATTCAATGCAAAGAACCCTATGGAGTTCCAAAAGATGTGGGACGATATCCTCTCTAAATATGAAGGAGTAATTAGGGTATGCTCTATTCAAGTTATTACAGAATACCATGGTTTTGAGAGCAGCTCGATTATTGGAAAGCAAAATACTGAAAATACTGGGCCCTACTTAATCAGTGGCGAGACCCGGGTCAGGATTGATGATTATGATAAAAAAATCTTAATGGTCCTAACCGAAGATGCAAGGGCCTCTCTTCTTTCTATTGCTAGCAGTACTGTGTTGTCCCCAGATACAGTAAAAAACAGAATCAAACGAATGGAGACTGAAGGTCTGATCCAGGGGTATGGGTGGTTATATGATCTCAAAGCTGTTGGTTTGAGGTGGTACGAAATACCTCTTTCACTAATTAATATGACCGGGCAAACCTGGAGGTCTTTGTATAACTATTGTAGAAGTAATCTCAATATTGTTCTTTTTGTCAGGTCCATCGGTAAATTTGAAATTATGATCTTGTTCGAGGTGAAGGATGATGCTGAGTTTGATGTAGAGCTAACCAAACTCTTTAATTTATACTCAAAAAATATCCGGGATTTTGAAATAATGAAGGTTGATGAGATATACAAATTTCGCTTTCTTCATGATCCTAATTTTTAGCTGCATCTTCAACGAAATTTTCACATTTCCTATCCAGGTAGAATGATGGGATACTTTCTCTATCTCATACTATGCTTCTGCATATTTATTCTTAATGCTCATTGGGGAGACATCCAAAAGTGTTGGAAATCCATATGTTTCTGAAAGTATTGCAACTTTCTCTTCAGTCTCAAGTACCTTTACCATGTCCCATTTTTTTGCAAGCTCTTCAAAACCAACACTTGTTTCTACTGCTCCAACATAATCCCGCATTCCCATGTAGCTTGATATTCGTAGCTGGCCTCCTGGGTGCACAAACGAATCTATTGTAGCTCGTGCCTCTGAAGCACTTATGTTATGTGTTCCTGTGATGAAGCACTGAACTGTAAGTGGGTCGAGCTCCATTCCAGAAACTGCCATTGCATATGCTGCAGCAGTTCTAAATGACGTTATCCAGTTGGTTTCTCTATAATGCCTTGGAAGAACTGCTGAAATAAAATCTGCTGTCTTTGCAATCCTTGCATGAAGGGGCAAGTTCATTCCTTTAATCAACACCGGATAGCTTGGAACAAAACTATCCTTCCCATTAAACATCACATGGTGCAATCCGACCATATCCAGGAGTGTTCTAACCTGCTCATCGCCATCAAACAACCTTACGAATCTGGTTCCAGCAGAAATATGTTCGTCTCTGAGTATCCTTCTTTCTATATCATTCATTTTGCTTCCTTCAAATAATCGTACAAAAAACAAGTCTATTCCAAGTTCTTTTACTATCAATGCCATTGGAAGAAATGTTTTTCCCATATCATGGATCATCCCACCAACAAAACAAAGATCTGGATCCAAATCCTCTGCTTCTGGGAGGTTTTGTTTTTTTGCTTCACTTGCAATCAAGTATGCTATAAATGCTACTTCGACACTATGTCTTCTAGTATATCTCCACAGTTCATTTTCGCCTTCTCTCTCAGATAGCCTGCTGGCAGAAGCCTTTATGAGCTCAGATATTCCTTTCCTTCCATCTCCACGTTCCTCCATCTCAGATATTCCTTTCCTTCCATCTCCACGTTCCTCCATAATTCTTCGAACAACGTGTGATCGTGTAAGGCCTTCTAATGCTGGTTCAGACTTGGCAAATGCCCTAAACAATAGTGTTTGTAATGTTCTTGCACGTGCATGATTTTTGTAATCTAGACTGGGCATGGGGTTAATAGTGTAAAAGAATAATAATTTAAACAATTCTGTGGTTTTTTCCACATATGCCGATATATACCAAGTTTGGTGACAAAGGAACAACTTCTCTTATTGGCTCAGGTACAGTCCCAAAAGATCATCCTCGTGTTGAAGCATATGGGAGTATTGATGAACTTAATTCTGTTCTTGGAATTGTAATTGCGTTTAGTGAAACAAAATCCATTACTGATTCTCTCAAAAAAATCCAAAAAGATTTATTCATAATTGGCACTGAGCTTGCTTCAAAAAAACCTCCAACAAAAACCATCAGCCCAGCACGTGTTGGTGAGCTGGAGCAGGAAATCGACGAACTTGAATCCAACCTACCTCCTCTAAATCACTTCATTCTTCCAGGTGGAAGTAAAACTGCATCTCTTCTTCATCATGCGAGAACTGTTTGCCGTAGAGCCGAGAGAAACGTCGTCTCAATTTCACAAAAAGAAAAAATCAATTCAAGTTCTATCAGTTATCTTAACCGTGTTGGCGATCTTCTTTTCGTGTTGGCACGTACTGTAAATTACAAAAAGAAAGTCGATGAGGTTCTTTGGAAGGGCCATTGAAATCAAATTCCGTCGGAAAAACTGTTTATATATGTTTCTGTACATCTATATTCAGGTATGGTGGGTGAAAATTCTAACGTGTTCTATTTGCCTAAATCTACTGTTATCCCTCCAATTCAAAAAAACAAATCCATTTCTACATCTAAAATGCGCTTATTGATACTATGAGGAAAACTATATGGCTGGAAAACCAAGAGGTCCGAAACAACTGTCTCATGCTGAAAAAGACCTAATTCCAACTTCTCTGGCAAAGGCTAAAAAATTCGGCTCGCGCGATACTCAAAGCGAATCCTATTGCATTCTTCCAGCTCATCTTTGTCAAGATATTCTATCTACAGTATATGATGCTATTGTTGTAACCAATTCTAAAGGCAGAATTGTTTCATGGAATCCTGCTGCAACAAGGGTTTTTGGTTATGATCCTGACGAAGTTGTTGGGGAGCCAATATCCATCATAATGCCTCCTGACTCCAAAGAGGCATTTAGATTAAGATCACAAGAAAACGGATTTGCTCCTCCCCATTCTTTTGATAAACCTGTGGAGCTCTCCGGTCTTGCCAAAAACGGAAGTATTGTTCCAATAGAACTTACCATTGTTCCCTGGAATCGGGGAGATGAAGTATATTTTGTCAGTACTATCCGGGATATTAGTGAAAGAAAAGGAGCAGAGCTCTTATTACTGGAGAGTGAGCAACTTCAATCTGCCTTATATGGTGTCATGCGTGAGGGCGTATGCATTCATGAACTAATTTTTGATGATGATGGAGTTCCTATAGATTATCAGATACTTGATGCTAATCCGGCATATTCCAAACTAACCGAAATTCCTTCTAGTGTTGCAGTAGGTTCTCTTGCTTCTGAGCTCTATGGGCCTGGTCCCCCATTCCTTGATATTTATGCTGAAGTTGCAACTACTGGAGTTTCCCAGGATTTTGAAATCACATGGACGCCTCAAAACAAAACATTTCATGTTTCTGTTTTTTCACTTAGAGCAGATCAATTCGCAACGGTGTTTGCTGATATTACTGCAAGAAAACGTGCAGAAGAAGCTCTAACGAGTAGTGAAACAAGATACCGGACTCTTTTTGAAAGCACTCACGATGCCAGTATGACTCTGAGTCCTCCTACTTGGAAATTTACTAGCGGTAACCACGCAGCATTGAATTTATTTGGTGTTGAAGATGTCGAATCATTTACTTCAAATCCTCCCTGGGCATATTCTCCTAAATTTCAACCTGATGGTCAATCTTCCCGCGAGAAGGCAAGGGAAATGATACAAAAAGCCATGTCTGATGGTTCTGCATTCTTTGAGTGGACTCACAAAAAACCCACTGGCCAAGAGTTTCCAGCCACAGTCTTACTCACACGCATGGAATTAGATGACAAGCTCATGCTTCAGGCTGTGGTAAGAGACATTACTGAACAGAAGCTGGCCGAAGAATCATTAGCCCGAAACGAAGAGAGGATGACAAAAATAGCTCAGGTCTTTTCAACTCTTGGAAGCAACACTGGAGAAAACATTCAGAAACTAACTGCACTTTGCGGCGAACTCCTTGATGCTGATTGTGCGCTCTATAATTGTCTTGAGGGGGATGTGCTTTGTTCTTTGGGAACCTGGAATGTTCCTGATGATTATGAAGTAGTCTCTCAGGCAGAAGGCCATATCTGCTCTGATCTTATTTCCTATCCTCCAGACGGTGGCCAGCATGTTGTTTCTAATCTTCTATCTTCGTCATATGCGGAAACTGATTCCAATGTAAGAAAGTATGGTCTGAAAACTTATCTTGGAAATTTGATCAGGTGTCAAGGCGAGCCCATCGGGACATTATGTGTTGTTTATACTTCTGATTATAAACCATCCAAAGCAGATCGAAAAATTCTCAGTATTATTGCTACTACCATCTCAGGCGAAGAGGAGCGCAGAATGGCCGAATTGGCTCTTCGTGAGAGTGAAGAGCGATTCAGAGATCTTACTGAAGCTTTGCCTCAAACTGTTTATGAAACTGATCTGGAAGGACGCATCTCTTATGCTAACCCTCAGGCTTTCGAGACCTTTGGCTATCCCCCATCAATTATTGAAAGTGGCATAACTCTTGCCAATCTCATTTCTCAAAAAGACTGGCCTCGCCTTTCTGATTCCATATCTGCTCTTCGCTCTGGGGGGCACACTTCTGGAAAGGAATATCTGGCTGTTAGATCAGATGGCACAACATTTCCCATTGTAGTTTATACTCGTACTAAAAAAAGAGATAATCGTATCATTGGTTTTAGGGGAATTGCAGTAGATATTACTGAGCGCAGAAAATTAGAAGTTGAGATGCAAAGAAATGCCAAAATGAAAGCAGTGGGTCGTTTAGCCGGCGGAATCGCGCATGATTTTAACAACCTGCTCATGGTCATGGTTGGAAATGCTTCTTTGGCCGGAGTGCTAACCGAACCGAGTGATGATGAAGAGCGGGCAAAAGTTCTAAGCGAAATCGAGAGGGTCGGGAAAGAGGCAAAGGCACTAACTGATCAGCTTCTTACCTTTGCCAAAGGGGGAAGCCCTGTCAAAGAAACAGCATCTATGGTTGAACTTCTCGAAGAAACCTCGCAACTTATGCTCAGGGGATCCAATGTTATTGCAAAACATAATCACCCAAGCGATCTTTGGCCTGTTGATATTGACCGGAGCCAAATTGGCCAGGTTGTTCAAAATCTTGTTGTGAACGCAGATCAATCCATGCCAGAAGGCGGCACAATACTTCTTTCTTCTCGCAATATATCCAATCCCCCAAACTTGCCTCTAGGTGATTATATAGAGCTATCATTTACTGATACTGGAATCGGAATCCGTTCAAATGAACTGGAAGAAATCTTCGAACCGTTTTACACAACTAAAGATAAGGGACATGGTCTTGGTCTTGCAACTACCTACAGAATAGTCAAAAATCATGGCGGAGATATTCATGTAAAATCAAAATTGGGCAAAGGATCAACATTCACGGTCTACCTTCCTGCGAAACCCGGAGCAGTACCTATTCCAAGCTACACCCCACCTTCTAATTTAACTACTGGCAATGCCAGGATATTGCTGATGGATGACGAGCCTTCTGTTCGAAATTCCGCATCGCGAATGCTCCAAAGACTTGGATATTCGTGTACGTCTGCTATTGATGGTGCTGATGCTATAGAGCAGTATCGCAGTGCTCTTTCTGACAATGCTTTTGATCTGGTTATTCTGGATCTAACTGTGCCTGGTGGAATGGGTGGCGTCGAGGCTCTAAAAAGACTTCAGGAAATAGATCCTAATGTTCTGGCTATTGCTTCTAGCGGGTATACAAATGATGATACGATGGCTCATCCAAAGACCAGTGGGTTTGCCGGTGTGCTTCCCAAACCCTATAGTCTTCAGAGAATCTCAGATATAGTTGCACAAACCCTCAGAAAACAAACTTCTTAATTAGTTTACAATAAATTATTTATCGATGGAAAAATTATATCTACCAATCTCTTTCATTTCTTTTGGAATCGTGATTCTACTTATTGCAATTACTGGAATGATGGGCCCATTCAGTGTCTATCTCCTTGTATTTGGCACTATCTTTGTTATCGCCGGATTTCATTTTTGGAAAAAGAACCTAAGCCCTTCCTCCTAATCTCAGTGCAGCTAATAATGCAAAAATTGAGAATATTAAAATTGCTGACATGCAGCTTCCGCTTCCAGATGGTACGTTTCCGTATGTTTCTGGAACAGTGACCTCTCCTCCTTCTGCGAAACTTTGCATCTCAGCAGCAGTTGCAGTGCCCACACTGTCTGCTCCTGGAGATACTCCAGGATAAATATACAAATGTTGTCCTCCGTTCACTTGTGCTGCATTTTCCGGAGCTTCAATAAGTCCCGAGAGAACTGTTCCTTTCATTACAATTAATGTTTCTGGCATGCTCTCATCCTCCGGAACAATAACCTTGAACTCTGTTCCTTTTACTACATGATATCCAAGCCTCCCCAAAACTCTAAAGTCATGTTTTACTTCAACTTCTATTGCTCCCTTTTTGAGCTTGATTTCATTTTTGAAATACTGAATCCTAAATGGCCCTTTCAAAACAACTGCCGTATCATCACTATACATTATTGTAACTGTTTCTCCGCTATGAACTTCAAATTCATCTCCTTCCATTGTTTCATATGCATTGTATCCCTCATCCCAATCACTTCCAATAATCTGGCCATTTCTCCAAAGAGTTGCTCCTCCTTTTTTAATTAGTAAATTTGTTAGGTTTGGTGATGGGTAAACTGTTACTGTTTTTGTTCCAAGTCTTCTTCCTTCAGAATCGTATGCAGTTGCAGTAATGATTGTAGATTTGCCTTCAGTTATTTTTACTCCTTCTAAACTAAATTTATTTGAATTTGAATCAAAACCCGCTTGCATTGGCGTTGCAAGTGTGGTACTTATTGTTACTCTACTAACCTGGTGTGAAGAGCTGGAAGCAACACTTCCCTCAACATCAACAAGTACGTATCCTTGTTTTCCAGTATCAAACCTTGCTCCATTTGTTGGAGAATCTATTGTAACACTTAATGGATCTGCATCCTCGCAGTTTGTTCCTGCAGAATTACATTTCCATACGCATTGGCCTTTTGTGTAGCCGCATACATATCCATCTGAACTGCTATTGTCCTCTATACATCTTCCATCGTAGTAAAGCGATGGTAGATTATTTTCGTATTGGCATGCAGAAGGACAAGAAACATCAGCACAAACTCCTTCTGGTATCTCTTCTTCATAATCATTTTTCGGCCCATCTGAAAATGGCGAAGGGCTTCCTTCCCAATGGCTTCCGCATTCATTCATGCACGTGCCCATACATCTGGCAATACTTTCCTTGTTATATCCGCTTCCTGATTCTCCTGCATACTGCATACAGGCAACATCATCTGATCCTTTTACGGATCCTAAAAACAGAAGCATGCACCCTGGCATTTTGTCGCATTCATTGACCTTGCCCGGCAGGAGTTCCATTATTGCGCCTCCATGCTTGTAGCAGCATGTGTTCATGCAAGAATCAAGGCATTGTGAAAATGCAGGAGTTACTAGTGCCAGTATTATCAGTATTATGATGAAAATGCGCATGGGCATAATATAATCATGAATCTTATAGCCTTTTCGCAAGATCTTTTACTTTCTTGCATGGTATTGCTGCGAATCTAATCCATGCCATACAATTAGAATTGGAGAAAAAAAGTTATGAAAATTTTGGTAGAGCAGTATCAATTATTTTTTTCCTTTTTTTAATGCTAGAACTAAGTGCAGGATAACCAGCAAGATGAATGGAATCGTTAGTGCCTCATGCATCACAAAAGCAGTACTTTTTGATATGAGGCCAAATGTGATGCTATCAATAATCTGGAATTTCGTGATTCCATATCCCGAGATTATCATGAGTAATGTGACTGCAGCAAGAAGCCATTGGACTATAGTTTTGATTTTCGTTCTATCAATCGATGAAGCTTTCATTCAAATTTCCCTCGTCTGAATATCCTCTTCTCTCCCAATATCCCTGGTAGTTCTCATTATCTGAAAACTCGATCTCAGTAATCCATTTGATCCACTTGTATCCCCATTTGCTCTCAGCTACAAGTTGGAATGGATACCCTCTCTCAGGCGGGATAGTCACATTGTTCATACTGTGGGCCATAATGATATCATTATCATAGAAGTATTCAATTGGAAACGAGGTTGTATATCCGTCTTGGGCATGGAATATGATTGTGTTCGCATTTTCCTTTGGGCTTGCCTTGGATATGATGTCTCGGACAAGAATTCCCTCCCAGAGAATATTTACGCTCCAGCCTTCTACACAGTCGAGTCTTACTACCTTTTCGTAGCTTTGAAATCCATCAACAATCTCAGTGTAGGTATATTCTGTTGGATTCTCTACAAGGCCACTCACTTTCAACTTGTAACTACTTTCATTGATGTACTGTGGGCCCTTTATCGAGTTCTCTCTAAAATTATTAATCGAAGAAAGATCTTCTCCTTCATATTCTTTTACTTGCACTCCTTCAAGTCTCTCTGGTGAAATGCTCTCTTGAACGCATCCATATACAAGAATAAGAATCCCTACAAAAAGAAGGATTTTTGTGAATCCAAGACTACTGTTTCTATCCATGTTTTCTATATCTTCCTTTGTTTTATTAATTAATTCTATTCCTGTAAAAAAATTAAAAAGAAAAGTTATTGATCTGGTCCTGGAACACAGTAGCTGTCAACACAAACATTTCCTTCACTACAACCCATATCTGTAGTACACTCAACGCAGATATGATATTCTGCAGATATATCGCCATCACTGTGACCCGTCATTATGCAGTCTCGCTGTCCTGCTTCACAAGTCGGGCAGTCTATTTCACAGTGCATCATGTTGATAGTGCACTCTGGAAATTCCTCATACAATTCTGTTTCTGAATAGCAGTTGCCATTGAAACAATGATTTCCTTCTGGACAGGAACTTGAAAATACACATTCTTGAGTAACACAGAATCCATATTCGCACTCTTCATCCTTTGACCATGCGCAATCATAATCATCTTCGCATTCTGCTCCCCATTTTACTTCCCCAGAAACAGGCGCAGTTTCTCCAGTTCCAGAATCTTCTTCATCTTCTTCGCCTGGAGTTTCTTCTTCAACTGGAACATCCTCAACAGGAGTACTATCCTCGTCTACTTCCTGAGTGTCATCCTCTGCGTTTTGAGTATCCTCATCAGTTTCAACAACTACATCTCCATCTACAGTTGTTTCTGAGCTGGTTACACATCCTAGCAGCATGCTTGAGCAAAATACAAAAATCAATAAACCATATATCGTTCTCATTGTTTCACCTCGCTATCTAAAAATTTACGAATGAAAACAAGTAAAAACATGCCTAATACAAGAAACCTGATTATTCTTTGGTTGGGCTTCCTTTCTTCAGAATTATCGTGCTTGGATCTGTCCAGCTGCAATATGCTTCTTCTCTTCCCTAAAGCACAGAAACCAGTTAAGTTTGGCACAGGACCATCACTGATCACAGTTTTTCTTGCATTCGTCTTCTTTATCATAGCAGACCAAGAAGCAGCTATCTTTCTTCTTTTTTGCCGCATCATCGCACCAATAATGATCATCAGAGCCCGGGGTATGCGCTGTGAGGCAATCTGCCTCCTCGCTTTTCATGATATTGTAGCATGATTCCTTGCATGATGATTCGGTTGCTGCACAGCCTTCCCTGCATTTTTTTACTGTACCGTTGGCTCTCCAGTCAGAGAGTATCTCGTCGATAGCCCTACCAGTCTGGTCTCCGGTAACTTTAAGGATGCAACTGTATTTTGCAGCTTCATCTGAACTAAGGTCACAGTATTTTAAGCTCCTTTTATCCGATGCATATTCTCCTACGCAATTGTTCCTGTCAGCAGCCTGGAGGCATACATTCGGGTTTTCCATCTTGCTGGCAACTTCGGCAAAACATCTGTTGATATCATTCTTTTCCTCAAGGCCATTACACAATGCAGGATTGTTGCTGTCTATTGCCTGGTCAATTTTTTCATTGACTGGATTGGTGCAGCCATATAGTAGCAAAAACACAAGAAATATTGGTATAATGAGAATCCTGGAGTTCATAGTCCAGAATCAGCAATCATGATTTAATTTCTTTCTGTCTCTTCAGCCCAGAAAACTATGACAGATCGCACGTAGGCAAGATTTTGCGCTCATTTTGGAAGCTTGGCAATTATGGTTCACCATATAAAAGGAATCAGACGGTATCTTGTTTTTCTGCAGTATTCCACATATCCAGGCAGGTCGCGCCTGAGCACTTCCTCCTCATTCAAAATGCGCAATACTATAACTGGGATAAGCAGAATAAATGCGGGCACAGCTACATAAGAGCCAAGTGCAATTGGGGTTGCCATATACATGACCAGTGTCCCGACATACATCGGATGCCTGACAACAGAATATGGTCCGGTTGATATGACTCTCTGGCCTTTGTCGACCTGGACTGTGCGCCCAGCGTAACCGTTTTCCCTGAACACCAAAAAGATTAGCAAGTACCCTAGGAAGACAAAAACATCTGCGACGATGGAAATTTCATGTGGCACAAGAGACCATCCAAAACGGTAATCAAATCCTGGGATGAGGAAGGCAATTATGAACATCAACGCTGATACTTTGATGATGAGCCCCTGCCTGGCCTCACTTTCCTTTGTTCTCATTCTCCGCTCCAAGAATGCCGGGTCCTTTTTCAGGAAATAGAGAACTACAAAAGAGGCAGGCACAACCAATATCGCGATATATACCCAGGCCTGCCAGTAGTCGAGGGTGCCAGCCGGTCCAAATAGAAAAATCCCCAGGATAACCGGTGTTGCTAATAAAGCAAGAAAGATTTTCTTCTTCAATGCAGTCGCATCCATGAAGTCAATTTCCTTTAACAATATAAAAATCTGCTGTGCATGGAAGAGCCAGAACTAACTCCTAATATTCCAAAGCGAACATGTATTTTGTGTCAGACCGCACGTCAACCTTCACCGTTTTTGCCGTGGCCGGGTTTCCCCTGGTCTGATTAATACTGACATACTAATCAAACACTAGCTTAGGGCTAGACTCAGTGATCACCTTGATCATCATCCACAGACTAATTATGATCTTTTGTCTTTTAATTCTGCTCATTCTGCTGGCATTCTCACTTCTCGGGAAATGATCAATGAAGACTAGATACAATCCTGGATTTCCATCTCGAGTCCTTTGAACTTGTGCAGCCACTTTTGCCTCTCATCTTTGAGCTCCTGCGTTAGTTTTTGATAATCTTCAGAAGAATAGTGGCCATTTGGCTCTAGTCTCGAAATATCAATTCCAGGGCAGCTTTCCATAACTTCGTAGCCCCAATCTGGATCTTTTTTCCATTTGATGCTCTCTCTTGCTATTTCTCTGATTATGGATGCCGAATCCCTCACAGTTATCTTTTCTGTCTTTTTTGTTCCTCCCTCACCAATCTTTCCAGTATTCAGAAGAAAACATTTGATGTGGGGGTTTCTCTTTAGTATCTCATAGAATCGATTTCCTTCTTCATGCAGTGGGCCTATGATAAACGGATTTGTTCCAACTACCCTCCTTGTTTTTCCAGGGTCCACATCTGAAGCAGAGCTTCCAATGGACTCGCCAAGCATAAAGAATGCTGCTCCTTGCTCTGCACTAAGCCTTGCAACAGGAGGAACAATCGTATTCCTTCGTGTTATGAAAAGCACAATATCTGTTTTTGGAAGATCAATCTCAATATCCGTATGTCTCATTTCATTTCTTGGAACTACTGCCCTTCCATTTGCAGTGTCTGTTGTATCAAAGAAGTCTATGGTTCCATCGGGAAGTACTGCCACGTTTTCAAACAATGCGCTTTTGCCTATTGCAGCTTCATACAAAACCCCCTGATTCTCTGCTTCAAGTCCGTCTGTTTTGATGTAGAAGTTTTTTTCAGTGCCAATTGCAGACGAATCTTTATCAAGTAGAACAACATCATCCTGGCGTATTGCAACTCCTTCTCGCTTTAGAGCATCGAGCCAATGATGGTGGCAGGTTAATGTAGTTTTTCCAGTTGCACTAAGACCAAAGAGCAACACTCCTTTTTCTTGCAGCTCTCCATTATCAGCAATAACCCTGATTAATTTTGATCCAGCATGCAGTCCAAGTCCCCCCCGCTGCTTTGCAGCAAACATTGCAAGCCTTAGGTTTGCCTTTTTCAGCTCTCCCGTATAATCTGAACCCAAAATAAATGTAATTTTATCTTTGGGCTCACAAATAATTTTTGTTTCTGGCCATTCTGGGATTTGAACTGTGATAAAATCCGGATGATCAATCTTCACTTCTTTGAACAGCATCATTCCCCACATTCGTGCTATGTGTGCATACTCTGCAGATACATACGCCCTGCAGAAAAATGGTTTTGTAAGGCACATCTGCCGGTCGAGCTGAATGAGCTTTTTGTTTGCAACATATTCCACTACTTTCTGAATTGTTCTCACTTGTTCTTCTGTTGCTTTGCCCTCTATTACCTGGGTATGCTTGGCACTTCTTCCCTTTAGTTTTGTCTTATAGCAAACACTGCCAAACTTAGTTTCTTTTCCCTCTCCTTTAGCCATTTCTCGAAGTTCATCTTCTGAAGGGTTAAATATGATTTCTGCATTTTCAATAAGTCTCTCAAGTTCCTTTTTGAAGCTCATGTCTTGTTTTAGTTCCCCTTGTTTTTAATTCTCTTCCATTCAAATTATCGTCTGATGCTCAAATCTATTCGCCTTGTTAATTGGAGGTCTCACAAAGACTCAGTTCTGGAGTTTCGCAGTGGCACCAATCTTCTTATAGGTATAATGGGTGCTGGCAAATCCAGCATTCTAGAGGGCATTAGCTATGCGCTATTTGGTACGTTCCCAGCACTTGAGAGGCGGAAACTTAAACTAGAAAACCTGATGCGCTTTAATGAAGCAAATTCAAAAGTTGTTCTTGAGTTTGATTGGGAAGATGAAACCTATAAAATTGAACGTGAAATAGAGCGGACAAAAAGGGGAACAACTACAACCGCCGAGGTCTTCAAAAACAATTTGCTTGTAGAGCACGGAACCTTCGCCGTAACAACATTTATTGAAAATCTGACTAATGTTGATTATGATCTTTTTACTCGTGCCATCTATTCCGAACAGAACAATATTGAATATTTTCTAAATTTGGATCCAAGAAGGAGAAAGCAGGAAATTGATACTCTCCTTGGGCTTGACAAGTTTGAAACTGCCCGCTCAAACATAGTAACTGTTATAGGAAAATTCAGAACAAAAAAGAAAACCCTGGAAGAGAGGTTTTCAAAAGAAAAGCTTGCTGAAATAGAATTCAAAGAAAAAGAGCAGCTTCAAAAGATTTCCAGCGCCGAAGTCAAACTCAGAGAGCTTCTTGTAGCTCTGGATGAAAATCAAAAGCAGCTTGCATTGCTTCTTGAGTCCTTTAACTCAATGAAAGCCCAAAAAGAAAAATTCGAATCTCTTGAAAAACAATCTATTTTTCTTTCTGCAGAGTGCACATCCATCGAAAAGCAAATCATTCCAATTCCCGAAATGGCTATTGAAAGTGCAAAAGAAAAACTCATATATCTTCAAAAACAGAAGGAACAACATTCCCTTTCTCTAAGATCTCTTGATCAAAAAATTTCTGATTTATCCAAAGAAGCAGGTTCCATATCTGCAAATCTCAAAACTGGAGCCGAATCCAATTCCCGTTGTCACAATATGAGGAAAGAGCTTGCTGCTCTTCTTGATGATCGGACTATTGAAACTCTCAAAGCTGAGCAAAAAGAAGTTTCACAAACTCTTCTTTCATCCAAGTCTGAACTAACTTCACTAAAGCAGCAGATCGAAGAGCTTCAAGAGCTTCTCGTCAAACTCAAAGCTGATCTTTCCAAGTGCCCACTTTGCTCAAGCAATCTCACTGATCAATCAATTTCTCATATCAAAGAAGAGCGTGCGGAGTTGATTTCACAAAAAGAAAAACGAATTGGAGAATTGTCCTCTCTTGTAGCTCAAAATCAAAAACAAAACGAGTTGCTTGAAGAAAAAATACGCAAAGCCACCTCTCTTTCTGAAAATCTTAGTTCAATTGCTCCAGTAGATTTAGAAAAAATGAAATCCCATGCACTTGAACTTGAAAAGCAATCCACAATTCTTCTTTCTGAAAAAAGTATTTTAGTAGAAACTACGGATGTTCTTGGAAAAGAATCTGAAAAACTACGTCTTGAAGTCTCAAAATATGAGGATATACTAAAGAAAACCAAACTTCTTGAAGAGACATCAAAAAAACTTGCAGAAGTAAAATCCCAACTTTCCCATCTTTTATTTGATAAAGAAGCATTTGAATCAATACGAGTCAAAACTGAATCTGCCAAACTCGATCTTGAGAAATTAAATTCATCCAAAACAATGCTTGAAACTGAGCAAAGAATTACTAAAGATCATCTCAAATCCATTTCAGAAGAGCTGAATTTGCTTCGCACTATAAGCTTAGATATCCAGAACTTGTATGAACTTGAGGATCAGCTCCTAATTTATAAAAATGCTCTTCTTGAAACCCAAACCAGCCTTCGAAGCAGCCTTACAGATGCAATTAATGGTGCTATGAATGAGATCTGGCCTATTTTTTATCCATACAACAATTACAAGGCTCTTCGTTTGTCTGTTAGTGAAAAAGACTATCTATTTGAAGTTAATGACGGAGCTTGGAAATCTCTTGATATTATCGCAAGCGGAGGAGAGCGTGCTAGTGCTGCGCTCACATTACGTGTTGCACTTGCCATGGTTCTCACGCCAAAACTCAGCTGGCTTATTCTTGATGAACCAACGCATAACCTGGATTCACAGGCTGTTGAGATGTTATCATCTGCTCTTCAATTTAAAGTTCCAGAAGTAGTCAAACAAACCTTTGTTATCACTCATGACGAAGCATTTATGGGATCTGATTTTGCATCAAACTATAGGCTCACTCGAGATAAAGAAAATAATGGAGAAACAAAAGTAGAATCTGTTTAACTGTAAATCTCTTCTTCAAGTCTTGTAACAATGTCAAGTTCATCAGAAGCTTTCTTTCCTGTTTTGCCCTGATACCATTCATCACAGCTCTTTTCATTTTCAGCTGCATAGCATGCAAGAGATACATATACATCTTCTCTTGAAGCTATATCAAGAGAAAACAAATATTGTAGGACGCTCTTGAACTCCTCAATAACATATGATCTTTTTCTAGATGCTCTCATTCTTCGAAGATCTGTTAGTTTCATGTCATTTTCTCCAAGAAGAATATTGTTGAGGGTAAATCTCCCCATGATAAGGTTATTAGAATGCAATGCGGATATTTTTTCAGTAATAAGGGTAACTAATCTGCTTTTGCTTTCTCTGTCAAGTCCATCTACATCAACATAATGGACCCCACCCTTTGATATTCTTGTATCAAAAGCCCAAGATTCGCTATCTACTTTGGAAATTACATAATCTGTTCCCAGCTCAGTTCGAAGGAATCCTACAATATTTTCAAGCGCTCCTTTGATCTTACCATATGCATTGTAGATGGCCTGGGCAATCTCCTTTACTGTTTTTCTTAAAATATAAGTTGTATTTTGATGAACAAAACTAATGCTGTCTGCTCCGTCTCTTGCTGCAATTCTATAAAGTGCAGTAAGATTTTCTCCTGCTCTAAATTCCATCTTCTTTATTCTAATGCTTGGCGAACTGCTCTTATTCCATCCATATTCAACGGTTACCATATCCTTTGATTCTTTTTTCTTTGAAGATATTGGAACTTCTTTAGTAAACTCTGGCAATTGCTCATCCTCACGTTTTCCTGCTTCTAGAATTGTAAGTCTTTCTGCAGCATCTGGTACATGTAATTCTGAGTACTCCGTTTTTTTCATCCTATCGGTCACCTGGGCTAACTACGTTTATATATTTTAGGCCACAAAGTATTTATAAATCTGTGTATCTACCTAATCTGTCTCTATTCTTGGCGCAAGGAAATACACGACGTGTGCTCCTTCAATATCATATTCAAGCTTCAATGGTCTATCCGTCTCTAGGTTTATCTTTACCTGAGAATTGGAATTAGTTGCCTTTACCATATCCTCTAGATATTGCAGCGGGAATGTTGCCTTAGATCCATTTTCTGTTTTGATTTCTGAAACTTCATCCCCCCCCTTTTCAAATTCAGCTCTAACATCTCCATTTTCTCCTCTGACATCAACAACAAACTGTTCTGGAGTTAGCTGAAGCCTCACATGCGAACTTATGAGCTTTGCATCTTTGAGAGTTTCTTTGATGGCGTCTGCCTTTACAATGGCATAATTTCCAAATTCGATCTTTGGCTCTTTCTGTACTCTGTCTCCTGTCTCTATTAATGGAATTTTGAAAGTTCTCTTGTGCTTTTCGCCAAGAAACCTCACGACTAGTCTTCCTTCTTCTGTTGAAAGCTCTACTCTCTCCCCCCGTTTTCCTCTTCCTAAAATATTTGCAAATTGTCCAATATCAATTCCAAGTTTCATTTCTTCTGGAACGCTATACTCGACAAATGCCTCTTTAGGCATTCGAAATGATACCATTGAAATCTGTGATGGATCCATTGCCTTTAGAACAAGTCCTTCATTTCCAAGTTCAAATTGTCCCTCTTCGACCAAACAAACAATAGAATCAATTGCGGATTTTAGTGCTGGGGCCTCCTGAATTACTAATTTCATAATATACCTCTCGTTTATTTATTGGAAAAAAACCCTAATATACCTTGCGGCTATCCCTTTTTTCCTTCTCCTCTCTAAAATCTCATAAAATCAGGTATCTAGCGGCAACTCGGTAGCTACTCTTGTCATCATTGATCAGTCTGGGACGGTGTCGTCATCGCTGCCTATTTGTATTTTAGGCGGGCGATTTTAAAAATCATTCAATTTTATGCTGACGGACTTTTATCCCGGCTTCCTTGAGCAATTCCATTGGAACCTTTGCAACTGGGTAGTCTACATTGTACACGACTTCTTTGATTCCTGCATTGATGATCATCTTAGTGCATATGATGCATGGGGAAAACGTTGTATATATCGTGGTATTCTTGATACTGATTCCATGGTATGCTGCCTGAACAATCGCGTTTTCCTCCCCGTGACTGCAAACACAATCTTCAAGGCCTTTTCCAGATTCAGTAAAATTATTGCATCTTGGACACCCTCCATCAGAACAATTTTTTATCCCTCTTGGAGTTCCATTATAACCTGTCGAAACAATTCTCTTGTCCTTGACAATTATTGCCGCGACTTTTCTTTTCATGCAATTGGATCTTGTTGCAACGACCTTTGCAATGCTCATAAAATATTCATCCCAGCTAGGCCTGATAAGTTTAAACTCATCTGAGAGCTCAGCTAGGGTTGCGTTTATTTGGTCATGTAACATATCCATGCTTCCAGCATTATTGATTTTCTTGTCTGCAAGTGCAAATGTCCCCAAGAGATTTTGTTTTGTTTTATCCTCGTTTTCCATTTCTATTTTTTCAATCTCAACAAAAGCATCAAATGTCTGAGGGTCTTCCTCTCTCTGTCTTTTCTTGGTCCTTTCAAATCTAACTTCCTGAGGGGCAGTTATGTGGATGAGATAAAATCTTCCTAATTTTTTCAGTTCCTCTACTTCTGCCGGATTTCTAATTGAATCAATTACATAGTTCTTGTCTTCCTGAATCTTTTCAACCATGCGTTGTCCAAGTGCACCCGGTCCATGTGCCTGCCGAAGAGCATTCCCCTTTTCTATTAAATTTTCTCTTGTAATTGCCTTTCCTTCTGCTCTAAGTTCCTCGCGAATTATATCTGAAAGCGAGTAAAAATAGAAACTTTTTTTCTTCAGGTGTTCTGCAACTGTGCTTTTTCCAGCGCAGTTTTCTCCAGTAAGTCCAATGATCATAAAAATCCTCCAAAACAATATATATTCGACATGGATTTAAATCAAAGCTCAGTCTCATCCTTGGAGAATAATTAAATCACTAACCTATGAATTAATCTCATGAAAATTACAACTGAGGGCTCATCTTTAATGGCCTTAAAGGATTACAACACCAGCCATTTCTTTGGAGGTTTTATTTTTCTGGCAGTTGGAATTGTTGCTTTATTGGCATTTTTGCCTTCTGGTGAGATTCTCCCAATTGCATTTACCGGGATTTTTGTCCTGGCGGGCCTTGGCATTCTTGCCTCAACAAAACTTGTAAATATAACTCTGAACAAGGGAACTAGCAAAGCAAGATTCTCTCTCTGGAGCATCATAAAGCAAGAAGCTCGGGAGGTAAGCCTGCAGACTATCACAGGAATTACTCTTGAAAAAGAGCACATCAGTTCCAGAAGATCAACCCGGCGTCAGTTCATTATCAATTTTGTTCTTGAAGGCGGCGAAGCGTTGCCATTTGAATTTGGCTCTTTATCTGGCGGGATGGACATTCTTACCAATCCAGAAGAAGGGATTCGGAACAAGGCAAAAGAGGTCGCGGCATTCCTCAATGTTCCACTCAAGGAAATTGGTCCTCCTTCTGCTGCAGAAACTCTCTCAGCTGTTAAGGACGTAATTATGTCTAAGATGGAAAAACACAAGCAATAATCCTAATTGATTTTTTTCACACCTGAATACTGGAATATTGCAATAACCATTCCAACGAGAATTATCTTAATTACTCTTGGAACTTCAGAGAAGAATAATCTGTAATTTTCTGAAATTGTGCACATTGGAATAAACCAGGAACTGAATCCAAACAAGTGTCCAACTGCAAGCGACCAGAATATCGCCAAGGAGAAAAATGCAGCTCCATTTATCTTTGCTTTGTTGATCAAAAGTACAATTCCTGCCCAGAGCGATATCCACAAGATGCTTGCAATCACGGGGCCCAAATATCCGCTTTCAACAAAAATAAATCTGGCCAGTGGGTTTCCCTCTCGGTATGGATCAAGAAATGTTCCCTTTGCTGTAACAAGGATATCCAAAGTTCCAAAAACAATCCAGAATACAATTGGCGGAGCATATGTCCACAATTCCTTCTCAAGCCCATTTTGCAGATATAATTTTATCCAAATAATAATACTGACAATAATCGAAGATAATACCAGAAGCTGGAGAATCAGCACTTCCCCACTTCCAACGATATCAAAATAATGGCACATAAGATCAGAAGAATTTCAAAATCATTTTTTTCATTTCTTCAAAGAGTTCTTTCTCTTCCTTGCTGAGCATGTCTATCCTCTCATTCCAAACATCTATCTCGTCTTTGGTCATGTATGTGTAGAGGACATCTCCTTCTGCAGCATCCTTTGGAATAGTCATCCCCTCGCAGGAAATTGCAAGTTCATCTCCAACAGAAGCTTCCAAAACTTTCTCCTTATCTTTTTGGATTTCCCGAACCTGGCCAACAATTTCTCCAGATTTATTCATAAGCCTGTAATTCTTTTTCAATCTTCCAGCAAGAACATTAACTCCAAAAATCGCTGGTTTTGATACTCGAAATACATATCCGTTCAGTATTTTGATCTTGCCCGGGCATGTGAGCTTTGTCAGAGCTTCTTTTTTCATATTCTCTTTTTCTGTTTTTACCCACTGTTGATATTCTTCAATTACTTTGTATACAATATTGCTATAGATGACAGGAACATTTGCATTTTTGCTCTCTTCTCTTGCTTCTTCTAAAACCTTAACATTAAATCCAAGAATGGCCCTGAGGAATCTATCTTCCTGAGCTCCAGCTGCCAGTATGTCTCCTCTGGTAATATTTCCAACTGCAGCATCCTTTACATTGATATTTGCATTTTTCAAAAGCGAGAGTAGAGCTTCAACCGAACCAAGGCTGTCTGCTCTGAGAATAACTCCGGCCTCATCACGCTTCTGGAAAATAACTTTTTTGAATTGTGTTTCTATTGCAATTCTATCTTTTTCAAAATCATGAATAACTTCAATTGGAGAACCTGGAATTGCATCTTCAAGTCCTGGTGCGCAGATTTTTACTCCAGCAGCAGCAATAACTTCCTCTATATTGAGAAACTTGTCTCCACCGCTAAGATTTGGCTCAAGCAAACTCCTTACCTTTGTTTTCTTAATTCCATTTGGAGTCATGTATGCAATCTCATCATTTTTCCTGATGATCCCATCATACACAATAACATCAACAGTAGTTCCAAGTCCTTTCTCGTCCTTTACTTCGATAATACTGCCCTTCCCCCGTCCATTTTCCTCAATTTCAAGGCGCGCTCCAAGGAATTTTTGGGAAAGGCCCCCAATAATCACTAATAATTCGCTCAGTCCCTCTTTGGTCTTTGCACTAATCGGTATGATCCCTATTTGCTTAGAGAAATCTTCCACACGGTCGAAGCGTTCACTGTCAAATCCATGCTCTGAGATTTTCCCCATGATCTCGTACATTTTTTCGTCAAGTCTTTGTTTGATGTGCTCTGGCTGTTTTGAGTAAGATTCCAAAAATGAAGTTGTACCATAACTTTTCCATCCGCCCAAAGCATCTATTTTGTTTGCTACGAGGATGAAAGGAGTTTTATGTTGTTTGAGTATCCTGATGCTCTCAATTGTTTGCGGCTGGAATCCCTGATTAATATCAACCAGTAAAATAACAAGATCAGCAAGACTGCCTCCTCTATCCCGAAGATTTCCAAAAGCTTCATGTCCTGGAGTATCTATGAAAAGAAGTCCTGGAATGGTGATTTTAAGTTTCATTTTTTCAGCTAAATCTTTTGCAACTGCATCAATAGATTTTTTTGACACATAGCTTGCTCCTATCATCTGGGTAATGCCACCTGCTTCTTTCTTTACAACTGCAGTTCCACGGATACTATCGAGGAGGGTAGTTTTGCCATGGTCAACATGAGCAAGAAGACAAATTATTGGGGATCTTGTAAATTTCATTTTGATTCACCACAATCAGTTAACTTAGTCTTAATCAAACCTCTTTTATTTATTGTATTTTTCTTGATTTCTCTCTACAACTCAATATAATACTATTCAATACATTTATAAACATTTTCACACACATATCATATGTGTTCGAAGGCGATCAGCTATGCAAAGAAAGATTCACACTGTTTTAGGAAGATTATCAAGCAAAAAAGCACTTGAGAGGAAAGCAGCCATCAAAGAAATGGTAGCTTTGATTTCTCACGAAGATGCCCATCTTGCTCGTCTCTCTCTGCATTATGTTTCTGTACATGATCCTTCTTTTACTGTTCGAAATTTGGCTCGTCAAGCATTTTATCGCATTGGAGAGCCTCCTTCTAATGAAATTGTATGGGATAAATCATATCGCTTCTGATTTTAAACATTTCCTTCCATTAATTATAATCGAGAATTATGTTCTTTAGATCAAAGAAGAAGCCCGGCCAGTCTGCAAAAGACCCAAGAGCTGCGATACTGGAAAGCAAGCGTGCAATAGGTGCTTCTCTTCGTGAAAAGACCGTGGTTTTCATAGTTGAAGATACTCAATTTGCTATTCTTACTCCACTTATCCAATCTGGGGTATTTCGAGGCATTGTTGGACCTAAAAGCAGGGTTTTGACTTATACTGGCTTCTTCTCCGATAATCTTTCTGCTGATGTTTTAGTCCTGAAACCTTCTAGCCGCATTGGAGAAAACCTTGCTCTTTTTACCGATCGTCTGATTGATTTTAAGTCATCAAATCCAAACTCTGCAGTCATTGTTTGCGCCACTGATCCAGAACTCTCGAAAAGGCTTATTCCTCACTATCAAGCTGGTCAAATTGATTCACTTGAAAAATCCGGCAGTGATGATTTCCAGATTCTTTTTAATGCATCAAAAATTCTTGAAAGGTTACAAAGATGAGACAAAAATTTTCACAGCATACTGCTTCTAGACTACGTTTTTCAGATCCACTACTCGAATCAGCACACGGCAGAACAATCGTTTTTGTTACAGAAGAGTCAAATCTTCGCTCTGAAGCTAAATTAATGCCTCATTTTTTTCAGCGCACAGGAGCGTCAAGTTCCAGCAAGGTTCTTGGTTATTCCCACTTCTACGATTGTCCTGAGGGGATTACAGCTGACATCTTGATTCTTAGAAGCTCCAAGCTTTTTCCACTTCATTTAGGCAAGCTCCATAAAGCTCTTGAAGCTTTTAGGGGCCCTAATCCAAAGGCTGCTGCTATTATTTCTCTTCTTGATACATCTCTTCTATCATGCTTTGAACATTTTGCTTCAGCCGGCCTTGTTAATTTTGTTGAAACTACTCTTGCAGACGATCCAGCACTGATAAAGGCGGGTTTGGAAATCCTCGAACGCATGCAGTAGTCTTTTAATCCTATTTCATCAACTATAGTTTCTACTCCGGGCCCGTAGTCGAGTCCCAGCTTTTAGAAAAAAGCCGGACCAAAACTTTTTGGTTAAGCGACAATGGTTAAGACGCTACCTTGACATGGTAGAGATGTTGTGGATCGCCACAATCCTCTTCCACAAAGTGGTAGAGATCCCCAGTTCGATCCTGGGCGGGCCCATTTTCTTTATGGTGGTTCTATGTTTGGTCTGTTTGGCGGAAAAAAACTGAGTGTGAAATTAGATAAAACTGAATTCAAACCTGGAGAAGAAATTTCTGGAATCATAAAGCTTGAAACAAAATCTCCTCTTCCAGCTGACCGGTTGAGGGTGGCATTGTCCTATAATGCGCCTGATAAAACATACACCACTCCTATTGAGACAGAATTTGTATCTACTGAGATTCAAGGCAGTTCCGAGTTTGTTTCCGGTGAATTTCATTTTTCAATTTCCATTCCTGCTATTGCTCCAGAAATTGAATATCCTGGAGATGATCCACAGATGGCAGATGCTTGGAAAAATGATGACGTTCTTGGCGCAAATTCTTTTTTCGTTCTGGCATTTCTTGAATTTCCAAAAGACAAGCCACTAAAGTCAAAGTATGCCGATATCAAAATTCACTATAACGAATAATTTTGCAAGCTTATTTATCCTTTCCTCATGCCAATATCTCAAGTGGTAACTATGAAAATTATTGATTTGTCTATTTATCTGGATAATGATACTCCTACATATCCTGGTGATGATGTTCCAGAAATACTCCAATCCACAACTATTGCAAATCATGGCTGGAATTCAAAAAAATTATTAATTTCTTCTCACATTGCAACTCATATTGATGCCCCTTTTCATATGTTTGACGATGGCAAAAAACTCGATGAGTTTCCTCTTGAAACCTTTGCTGGCTCTGGGGTTGTGCTTGATGTTAATGCTCCAAAGTTGAATCTAGTTAAGAAAAACGATATCCTTCTTTTTTCAACAGGACTTGCACATGATGATTATCCAAGCGAATCTTTAGTCTCTGCTGATCTTGGAAAAAAAATAGTTGCACTAAAGCCAAAAATAGTTGGTTTTGATTCATTTAGTCCAGATGTTTCTCCATTTGAAATTCATCATCTGTTTTTCAAGAATAATATTCTTATTGCAGAAAATTTAACTAATCTCAAAAAACTGATTGGAAAGAGGTGTGAGTTCTATATCCTTCCACTTAAAATAAAAAATGCAGATGGAGCTCCATGTCGTGCAATTGCAATTTTAGATTAGCTCATATAATACTTTCTTTTTGTTTTATCAAACTTTTCAATTGCATATCTAAGCATTGTTCTTGGCATTTTTTTGTAATATCTTTTGAGGAATCTTTCTTCTGTATCCTGGTTTCGTTTTCCAATTTCCCGGAGCATCCAACCTACTGCTTTGTGAATTAAATCCTCTTCATCATACAAAAGCATTTTTGCAATTTTTAAATTCTCCTCAAACCTATTGCTCCTGATAAATGTGTATGTTGCAACGACTGCAATTCTTCGCTCCCACATATTTTTTGATTGTGCTAATTCGTAAAGTATATCTGGTTTTTTATCAAGAAGATATTTACCAACAATTTCATGTGCCGACAAATCAACCAAATCCCAATTATCAATCCCATCAGTATTTTTCAAATAAAATTCGTAGATTTCCTTTTGTTCTTTTCTATCTGCACGCTTGAATCTATCAACTAAAATAAGCAATGCTGCAAGACGATATTCATGGATTTCATTTGCAAGGAGCTTTTCAAGATCTTTAAAATTTAGGCCTGTGTAATTCTTTGCAATCTTTCTAATCTCGGGAACTTGCAAACCAAGAAACACATCTCCTTCTCCATATTCTCCTCTTCCTGTTTTGAAATATCTTGAGAGTTGTTTTGCTTTTTTTGGGTTTGACAAGTTCTGCAGATCATCAGTAATCATAACCAGAATTTGCACAGATGATTTTAATTGCTTATTTTTTCCGTGCTGCTTTCAAAAATTCTACAAACAATGGAGCTGGAGACTCTAGTCTGCTCTTTAGCTCAACATGCGCCTGGGATGCAACTCCAAATCCTTTGCTCCATTCTGTAATTTCAACAATATTATTTTTTGGATGTGTTCCGGAAATGACAAGTCCCTTTTCTTCAAGAGTTTTCACATATTCTGAATTTACTTCATATCTATGCCTGTGTCTTTCTGATACTTTGCTCTCTCCATATGCTCTGCGTGCAATAGTATCCTCTTTCAAAATACAATCATAAGCACCAAGCCTGAGAGTCCCCCCCATCTTTGCTATCTGCTGCTGTTCCGGAAGAAAATCAATTACTGGGTGCGGTGTTTTTTTATCAAACTCCTTTGAATTTGCTTCTTTGAGTCCGCAAACATTTCGTGCATATTCAATTACCATGAGCTGAAGTCCAAGGCACAATCCCAAATATGGGACATTGTTTTTTCGTGCATATTCAATTGCCCTTATCTTTCCTTCAATCCCCCTGGTTCCAAATCCACCAGGCACTACAATCCCATCATACTCTGCAAGAGTTGGCGTAACATTATCCATGCTCTCAAGATCACTTCCCTCAATCCATCCAATCTCAAGTCCGCAGTTAAGTGCAGCTGCACTGTGGACCAGTGCTTCTTTAACACTGACATAAGCATCTTTTACTGCCGTATATTTGCCCACAATAGCAATTTTGAGAGGTTTTTCTTTTGGCTTTATAATCTGGCTTACCTTCTTTTGCCATGTTTTCAAATCTGCATCCTTTTTCTTGAGATCCAGCTTCTTTGCAAGCACATCATACAGTCCTTGTCTATCAAGAACTATTGGAAGCTGATAAACTGTTTGAAGAAGAGGATCATCAAAAACTGCTTCTTCTGGAACATTACAATAAGTACTGATTTTTCTTCTTGATTCGCTTGTTAATTTTTCCTGCTCACGGACAACGATTATATCTGGTTGAATCCCAAGACTCTGCAAAAGTCTTGTTGCATGTTGAGTTGGTTTTGTTTTTTGCTCTCCCGGACTTAAGCTTGGAACATATGTCAATTGGATAAATGCCATGTTGTCCTTCTCGAAATTCTGCTGCCTCATAGCCTCGACAAAGTATCCATTTTCAAGATCTCCGATTGTTCCACCGATTTCAATTAGTACAATATCTGCATCTGTTGCAGCTTCTGCTACTCGTCGTTTAATCTCATCTGTTAAATGCGGAACGATCTGCACATCACGTCCAAGATAATCTCCACGCCTTTCTTTTTCTAAAACTGTTTTGAAAAGTTTTCCACCAGTAATAGAACAGAGTCCTGTTAGTGACTGGTTCAAAAATCTCTCATAAGTTCCAAAGTCCATGTCAACTTCTGTTCCATCATCCAGGACAAATACTTCTCCATGTCTAAATGGATTCATTGTTCCGCAATCAACATTCAGATACCCATCAAACTTTACTGGGACTACTTTGTATCCTCTTGACTGAAGGAGCTTTGCTATAGAAGAAGAGACGATGCCTTTTCCAAGGCCAGACATGATTGAACCAGCAATTACAATAAACTTTGTTTTTTTCTCAGGCATAGGAAAAATGTGGCGGAAACAGTTTTTAAACTTAACAATCCTTCTCTACCTGTGGTAAAGAAAAGATCTCAAAAAGCCGGACTCCCTCCAGGAACCCCAGTTCTTACAGAAGATGATACAGAACCCTCAAAGATCACTATCCTGGATTATGACTCAAAAGATTTTACTGAGATCAAGCCAAAATCCATAGATGAATGCATTGCCTATATGAAGAGGAAGAAGAGCGTCACATGGATTAATGTTGATGGCCTTCAGGACATCTCAATGCTCCAGAAGCTTTGTGAGGAGTTTGGTATACACCCTCTTGTTCTTGAAGACATACTGTCAACTGACCAGCGTCCGAAAGTCGAAAGTTATGATACTTACCTCTACATTGTATCGCGCATGCTTGATATAGATGGCAAGAAAAACCAAATCAGTTCAGAGCAGATCAGTATCATACTTACGCCTACCTTTGTAATCTCAATACAGGAGAAAAAAGGCGATATTTTTGAATCCATCCGAAACCAGATAAGGACCAACAAGGGAAAGCTTCGAAAAACTGGTCCTGATTTTCTTGCATACTCTATTCTGGATCGGATTGTGGATCATTATTTCCTGATTCTTGAGCAGCTTGGCGAGAGGATTGAATTTATGGAAGAAGAGCTTGTACGCTCTCCATCTCCAAAGACTCTCCATCAAATTCATAGGATGAAGAGAGACATGGTGTTGCTTCGAAAATCTATCTGGCCTATGAGGGAGCTTATTAACGGGCTTGATCGTGAGGGGCAGAGCAGCAGCCTATTGATAAAAAAAGGAACTGCTATCTATCTGCGTGACCTTTATGACCATACCATCCAGGTGATCGATACAGTAGAAACTTACCGCGATATTGTCTCTGGCATGCTTGATATATATCTCTCCAGCATCAGCTACCGCCTCAACGAGATCATGAAGGTGCTGACCATTATTGGTACTATATTCATCCCGCTCACATTTGTCACCGGGCTTTATGGTATGAACTTTCGCTTCATGCCGGAACTTGAGCATCCGTTTGGCTATCCTTTGGTTCTTTTCCTTATGATGATCATGAGCTTCATCATGCTCATTTATTTCCGCAGAAAGAAATGGATATAAATTGTCTCTTCGATGGTTTTCTATGCTCCAGAGAATATTCTTTTTTCTGATTCTTATTGCCCTTACTGCAGGCACCTGGTTTGTTTCACAACAATATCCTCATCCGATGCTTGATAGTGCCATCAATACTTTGATTGCACTTACAATACTCTATCTTGTTTTCAAATTGGTTCTTGATAAGGTAGTTGCTGACAAGCTGGATGATCCCAAGCTTCGGTATTCCTTTCGAAAGGCAGTATCCTTTGCATATGTTATCGTCCTTTTTATTGCAGTTATAACAATATGGATTCCAAATCCGGAAGCTCTTTTTGTTGCATATGGACTTATGGCAGCTGGAATTGCAGTTGCCCTCTCAGATTTGTTCAAGAATCTGGCAGGTGGAGTAATCATCTTTTTCACAAAGCCTTTTTCAGTTGGAGACCGTATTGAAATTTCTGGCGAGTTCGGCGACATAATAGATGTGGATATTATGTATACCACTCTTATGGAAATCCGTGAGTGGGTTGACGGAGATCAGGCAACAGGAAGACTTAATATTGTTCCAAATGGCCTGATCCTCACATCTGTAGTAAATAATTATACCAAGGACAACGAATTCATCTGGGATGAAATCATGATCCCAATCACCTATAACAGCGACTGGAAGGCAGCCTCAAATCTTATGCTTGATACTGTAAAAAAGGAAACAGAAACAATAATCCAGAAGTCAAACAAGGAATATTCCCATCTGCTGGAAAAATATTATCTGCGAAAAAAACCGGCCGAGCCAGGAGTATTCATGAAGCTTACCGATAACTGGATCCAGCTTGCTGTTCGCTACATGACTCCTGCACGGGAAAGGCGTACTCTTCACAATCAGCTTAGTAAAATCCTTCTTACAAAATTCGAGAAATCCAAAAAAATCAAGATTGCATCTGCTACCTATGAGATCGTGGGCCTTCCACAAATCCGGCTAAAAAAGTGAGCTTATGGTGCTTATCGAGCTGGCCATACTTCTTTTTTCTATTATCATCCTCTCGCGCTCTTCAGAGATGGTGATATCCAGTTCTGTTCGGCTCTCAAGATTCTTTAATTTGAATCCTGTTGCTATGGGATTTCTTTTGGTTGCTGTTGCAACCAGCCTTCCAGAACTTTCTGTTTCAGTCACATCATCTCTTGCAGGAGAAGGGGCAATTTCAGCTGGAAACGTGTTCGGTTCAAACATTGCAAATATCTTTATTGTTTTGGGCGTTGGCGGTCTTCTTTATGGCATGAAAATCAGCCAGTCAAACCTAAAGGATATTGCAATTGTCCTTCTTTTGACCACCCTTATATCCATCTATATAATCTATGGAAGTTCTGTAAGTCTGCAGGCCCTCGGAATTTTTGAAGGGGCCATACTTATTCTGATATTTTTGGGCTATGTCTGGTGGACTTTGAAAATGAAAAAGCAATCAAATGGAAACCATCAAACTACTGTTTCCAAAGCAAAGGCTCTTCGGGCATTCATTAGTTTTTTCATCGGAATTTTTTTAGTAATCATAAGCTCTGCATTTGCTGTTGGTTCTGCAGTTACGATTGCCACAAGCCTTGGTCTTGCTCAAAGCTTCATAGGAGCTACAATCATAGCTCTTGGAACGTCCCTTCCCGAGCTTAGCACCGCACTTCAAGCTCTTCGAAAAAAACAATATGGTCTTGTCCTGGGCAATGTAGTAGGAAGCAACATGGCCAATCTCACCATGGTCCTTGGTGTTGCCTCAACAATAAATCCAATTTCAGTTCAGCTTCCAGTCTTCATAGCTGCTTTGCTTTTTGCAGTTGTCGCCAACACCCTGCTTTTCTACTGCGCGGCAGTAAACAAAGGGATCGGAAAATTTACCGGAGCGGTTTTTGTTCTAACCTATGTAGTCTATATTATTGCGATCTTCGGTCTTCATGCAACTGAAGTGAGCGTGATTTAAATTTTTGTCATCACATTATGATCCTCATGAGCGAAGAATCCCAGTGCTTTGTCTGTTCCAAATCAATTACTGATGCTTACTATGTCAATGGTATTCCTCTCTGTTCTACCTGCAGCACCCAAAAGTCTGCTGAATCTGAAAAACGCTACTGTGTAAGGTGCAATGCATCATCATTCAATTCTATAATCCTCTACACCCAATATGGGCTTCTTTGCTCTTCCTGTCGGGCAGAAGCAAGGCTTATTGAGAAGCCAAACGAGTCTGTTCAAATTAGAAGACTGGTGAATGGAGCCATAGTCAAATTCTACAAAAGCGGAAGGGAAGATGATTATTATGAAGAGTACTCATCTTTGCCAGCAGTACAGACTCTTATACATATCGCCCTCATTGTTTTGCTTTCTGTTCTGTCTGTCTTCTCTGGTAATATTTTTCTTCTGATATTTGATGTGCTTCTGGATATTTTCCTGATATTTCTTCTTGTTTCTTTTGTATGGATACGGATAAAGATTTATGACAACGAAATCCGCTGTCTTTACGGACCTTTTACATATTCAATCAACAAGTGTGATCTAGATCAAGTTGAAATCATCAAACCACATAACTATCTTGCATATGGTCTTAGTATCCGTCGAAATAAATATGGCTGGCTGTTGAAATTTTTAAGAGGTCCCGGGCCCGGCATTTTAATAAAAAAGAAGTCTGGCTTCTTCCGTTCAGTTTTCATAAGCAGTAGCGATCCAGTCAATCTGCTTCAGAACATTGCTAAGAAGTTGTGTTAGGATATCTGCCTGCTTTTAATATTTTGACATTCTATTCATTTTTATGTCTCTAAGAACTCTTTTGTCTTTTTCTATTGTCCTAATCTTTCTTCTTGGCTGTGTATCCGGGCCTGCTGATGATTCTCTTCCAAGAGATCTTGAAATCCGAATAAATGACGGCAAGGCAATTACCACATCTTCAAATGTGGAACTTTTACTTTTTGCCAGGAATGCAGCTGCATGCAGACTCTCAAATGATGGAGCTACCTGGAATGCCTGGGAAAA
Source organism: Microcaldota archaeon (assembly GCA_018812625.1). GTDB lineage: Archaea > Micrarchaeota > Micrarchaeia > Anstonellales > Bilamarchaeaceae > Bilamarchaeum. The sequence goes on from JAHJDH010000025.1 coordinate 59,532, forward strand.
TTACTCTCGCGAAAAATCATGGGTTCTTGAAGAAGCCGATGGCATAAAGCAGGTATCCTATCAGTGCCGCAGTTTTGGCGGAGGATTATCTCCGATTGTTTCATCTTCGATAGAACTTGATTCAACCCCACCAACCATAATACTATCAAGTCCAGTTGCTGGACAAACATATTATGACTCATTGGAGCTTGTTTTCAAGGTAATCGATCCGGCATCAGATAAGGTTCTCTGCAGTGCGGTTATAGGAAACGATATTCTTGATCTTGGGGTTCTTCACACTGATGTGCAGCAGAGTATTCTCATAGGCCTTTCTGAAGGAGAAAAGACTATTACGCTCAACTGCAGCGACAAAATTCACACTTCTGCTGCTAATGTCAGCATTATCCTGAAAAAGAAGCCTTTTGTTTCATTTGCTATAAATGGCGGCTCTGATTACACAGATAACAAAAATGTTACTCTTGATCTCCTATCTACAACAGCTTCTCAATGCAGGTTCTCACGTGATAACCTACAATGGGGAGATTGGGAAGAGTATCAACCTGTTATGAAATGGGTTCTGCAAGGAAGCGATGGCAAAAAGAAAGTATATGTTCAATGCCGGGATTCAAACAATGTGGAATCTGATACCATTGATGATACAATATCTCTTGATACAAAGCCTCCTCCATACATTTCTCTAAAAATAAATAATGGAGTTGAATGGACCTCTTCTTCTGATGTCACTTTGGGTCTCTATGCATACTCTGCTTCAGAATGCCGTCTTTCTCATGATGATCAGAATTGGGGATCCTGGGAACCATACTCCACAAAGAAAAACTGGAAACTCAGCAGCGGCGAAGGGGAAAAGACTGTCTATTACGAATGCAAGAATAAAACCGGCGGCGATCTTGGTATTGCATCTGCTCAAATAAGCTATTCTGCAATCCCCCAGATGCCTCCCTCATCGCTTAGCATCAAAATTAATGATGGTGATGAATATGCATCATCAGAAAATCTTCAGCTCTCTCTTGGTGCAACCGGCGCATTCGAGTGCCGTCTTCGCGAAGGCAACCTGGACTGGAGTGCTTGGGAAAACCATATTTCCACAAAAACATTTACTATAAGTGGAAATGATGGGGCAAAAACAATCTACTATCAGTGCAGGAATAACCATGGCACTACAACTGTCTTTGATCGTATCTATCTTGATCGCAAGCCTCCATCTGAACCAAAAAGCCTCAAAGCAGAAGCAAGCCCATACTCTGTTGTCCTTAGCTGGTCTGCAGCATCTGATTCTGGAAGTGGTGTGGAATCATATTCTGTTTATCGGAAAGTTGACAGCACATGGAGATGGGTTGGTTCCGTATCTGGACTCAGTTACAAGGATGAGAAAATTGTTTCAGGAGAAACTTATGATTACAAAGTGCTTGCGCTTGATTATAATAGAAATTCCGGCTCTGCATCACAGGTGAGTATTTCGGTTCCCGAGGAGTAGTCTAAGATTTTGCAATAGAAAAAGTTCTATTGCTCTATCTAAAAAAAGAACTAGATTCTGTTGAGTGCATCTTTGATATCTTCGATGGACATCTTGGTTACGATCATAGGAATTCTCTCGCGGTCAGAAATTTTCATTGCAAGTTTGTCTACTTTTCTTGGATCAATATTATGCAGAACAATTGCCGATGGCTTTGAAGGGCTTACTCTGACAACTACAAAAGGACTTCTTCCAGTGCTAATTCCTGTGAAGATAAACACCCTTTGGTTTACATTTCCATAAAGATTCTGGAAGTATGAAAATGGCATATCAAGAATCACTTTGATGCTGTCAATTAGAGTGTATCCATAGATTTTCTTTGACTCAAGCATGTCTTCGTTTGTAAGCACATTGCCCCCAATAAGTCCTGAAAAATCCTTTAATGAAATTGACCTTGCAAATTCATGAACTTCAAAATATTCACTTACTGGCTTTTCCTTTTCCCTGAATTTAGAAGCAATGTGGCCTCCTTTCCTATTATCAATATCAAAGAGGGCAGTAACAAATCTTTTTACAACATGCGTTCCTGGGGACTTTCTTCTACTTCCCTCATAATCGCTGATTGTTGAAACGGTAATGCCCAGGTGTTTAGCCAGTTCAACTTGAGAGATGCTGAAAATTTCTCTCCATTTTCTCATGGTTGCACCTGGATCATCAGAAAGAGAAATTTCTCCTGCAATTTCCATTTTTATTTTTTCCAAGTTCCCAACTCATAAAATGGAGATCTATAATTAACGTCTCCCTTCTAACTTAGCTTTACTGCTTAGGTTTTAAAACAATTTCGACTATCGTCATTCTTTACTTCGGCACTTTTCTCTATGATAAAATTTTAATACTATTACTTCCAACAACAGTTCGTGGCATATAATCTTATTGGCGATTTTTACAGCTTAATCAATGTTGGTCTTTTCGACAGTGCATCAATCTTACTTATCATATGCTTTATCATATGGGAAATTCCAAGATCTGTGAAACTTATTTCTGAAGAATATACTAAGGATCTATATCCTGAGCATGGAAGGGTAGTTGACTTTGTCCTTCTTGTTCTTGGACTTGCCGCAGTCTTTCTTTTTATGTCAGATTCATCTGCAATTCTAAAATTCATGAAAACTCCTGGCATAATAGCATTTTTCCTTATATTGTTAATCGTAATTCCGCTGATCATTTTCATCGGATTTCTCAGAAGATTCTTTGGAACTCTTGAGCACAAAGAATCCATCACTATTTTCCTTGTCCACGGATTTTTGGATCTTATGCACACTCTCTTTTACATCTCTCTTTCTCTCCTTATTATCCCATCAATTGGCTTCCTTCTCTTCGCCTGAGCCTCCATTGCAGGTTTTAAAGCTTTTCTAAACATAGTTTTCTTCGGTGTTCCTATTATGCCTCCAAAGAAAAAAAGAACAAAGAAGAAAATTGTCACAAAAAAGAAGGTTGTAAATGTGAAGAAAGAAGAAATTCGAGATGCACACCTTCCAGGATACTTGCTTATTGCATTTGGTCTCTTGGGTCTTGGTATTAACTTTGACTTGTTTGCAGGCCTAACATGGGTAAAAGCATATCCACTTCTAGCAGTTCTCTTCGGAGTAGTTGCATTAGTCAAACTTGCAATTTCCCGGGACTAATCAAGATACTCGACTGCATTTTTGAAAATTCGAAGCCCCATGGGCTCTTTTACTTTTCCTCTAATCCAATATGGGCAGTTTTCAATAATATTAAATGCCTCAGGGTGTGGCATCATTCCAAATATCCTTCCTGTTTTGTCGCAGATTCCTGCAATATTCAAAACAGATCCATTGGGGTTGTGTGGGAATCCTGCGAGCTTTCCATCCTTATCCGTATATTGAAATACTATCTGATTATTCTTTTTCAGCTCTTCAAGAACAGCATCATCATTCGGTATAAACTTGCCTTCTCCATGCCTTACTGGTGCAAGAAGATACTCAAGTCCTTTTGAAAAGACACATGGAGACTTTGTATTTGTCTTTAGTACGACCCAACGGTCTTCATAATGCCCGGAATCATTTCCAATTAGTGTTACTCTTTGATTGAAATCCGGCTCAGGTAGTAGTCCCATCTTAACTAGCACCTGAAATCCATTGCAAATTCCCAAAACCAATTTGTCTGCTTTAATAAAATCCTCAAGTTCATCTCTTAGCTTGAATTTCATTTTATTTGCAAAAACTTTTCCAGAGCCCAGATCATCTCCAAATGAGAATCCTCCGGGGATAAATAGCATATTGTATTCTTCAAGAAGCCCTGGATTATCTAGCACTTTATTCAGGTGAAGGATGTCTGCACGTCCTCCACTCTTTTCAATAGCGTTCTTGCTTTCATGTTCGCAATTGATCCCATATCCATAAAGTACCAGAGCCTTCATACATACCACTTTCTAGATTAGATATTTTAGACCTTTCGAAGCCCCCTAATTCCCTCAAATTTCCATGGGCTTCTCGTAAATATAAATGCATCATTTGCTATGCAGATTGAAGCAGTTAAGACGCTTCCAACTGGTTTTGGCAGTTCTCCCTTGGCTTTGATCTCCTTATTTATCTTTGTTGCAATCACTGCAGCTTTTTTGTCAAATGGAAGTATTGTGACACTATTTGAAAAGTTGGTTATTACCTCTACTTTTTTTATTGTCTCAAGAAGCTGCATCATACTCATGCTTGTAATGCAGATTTCTTCTCGATCTGCATAATATTTCAGTTTTTCAATAGTGCCTGGGTCTCCCCGAAGAAAATCAAGGGCAGTCTCATAATCAAGACAGATCTTTTCCATAGTCTCACTGCTCTATCCAGTTGTACTCTTCGCGTTTGATTCTGTTAACTTCACGTCTTGCAATATCCTTATCTTCAATGCTTCCAGCAAGGCTGATAATCGTGCTTTCCTGTTTCCTTTCCTTTAGCAAAAATCGCAGAACCTGACTAAAACTCATGTCTTTGGATGATTTTAATCTCTTAAGCTCGTCGTAAACATCATCCATAATCGTTATTACCCGTACCATTTCCATCCCCTTTTTTGTGAAATTTTAGCCAATAATTCCATGTAAATGCATGCACTAAATACATTTATATGTTTTACCTCGTGTTTTCTCAACGTGTTCCTTTCTGCATTGTTTTATGTTTCTAATATTCTTCTCATAAAAACAAATTCTTTTAAACTCGAAAAAGCCGAAACAGTATACTCCTCCCGTAAAATGAGGAAACGCGACTAAAGGTGAAAAATATATGGAAGATTTAGTAAGATCTGTAATGGGCGAAGCTGCTCCAGAAAAGGAATCTCAGAGTGCAGAATCAATGAGTTCTGAGACAATTAAGATTGTAACCGTTGGTATTGGTGGTGCTGGAAACAACACTATCAATAGATTGATCAAATCAGGAGTTAAGGGTACTGAACTTGTTGCAATAAACACCGACAAGCAGCACTTGAATATAGTTCATGAAAGATCAAAGAAAGTTCTTATCGGAAAATCCGTAACAAAAGGTCTTGGTGCAGGAGGCTACCCAGATGTTGGTGCCAAATCCGCAGAAGTAGATAGGCCCTTAATTGAAAGAGAACTCGAAGGTGCACACTTAGTATTTATCTGCGCTGGTATGGGTGGTGGAACTGGTGGTGGAGCTGCTCCTATTGTATCCCAGATTGCAAAAGAACAGGGTGCAATTGTAGTTGCTATGGTTACCTATCCATTTGCTCTTGAGAGAGCCCGTAGAAAGAAAGCAGAAGAGGGTATTAAATTACTCAAAAAGAACTGTGACTCAGTCATTATTCTCGACAACAACAGATTGGTTAAATTGGTACCAAACCTTCCAATGGCAGAAGCATTTGCAGTAGCAGACGAAATTCTAGCTAGAGCAATTTCTGGTCTTGTTTGGACAATTACACAACCATCACTCATTAACATCGACTTTGCAGACGTCAGATCCATTATGGAAGGCGGAGGAGTCGGATTCATTGCAGTTGGTGAAGGAAAGGGCAACGACAAAGTTACTGGTGCTGCTCAAGGTGTTATCAAGAACAGACTTCTTGATGTTGACTTTGAAGGTGCTAAAGGCGCTCTTATCCACATCAGTGGAGGATCTGATCTTACCCTTGGTGATGCCATTAAAGCCGGTGAAATTATTACCGAGAAAATGGATGCTGAGGCCAATGTTAAATGGGGCGCCCGAATCATGCAGAACTACGAAGGCAAACTCGAAATCGTTGCAATCGTAACTGGCGTTACTGGCGCATCTGTTGCAGGTCAATCAATGGTGGAGGAAGAAGAAGTATCAACTCAGCCAGAATACTCCCGAGACCTTGAAATGCTCGGATAGTTTTCTTTTTTTTTATTTTCCTTTTATTTTGTGCTTCGAATTAAATCTCTTTGCTCCTCAAATTCTCTTGTATGAAACTCAAAATCATCTCCAATCCTGGCAAAGATTGGACTTCTAAGATTGCACAAGATGTTCGATCTTTTCTAACAGACAATAATCATTCTATCGTAGAAACAGGAGCTGATGCAACCATCTGCATTGGTGGCGATGGTACAATTCTCTATGCCAATTACCAGAAAAAAGTCGAAGGACCAATTCTTGGAATTGGAACAAAAAAGAGCTACATCTGCCAACTAGAGAGGAAATCCTGGAAAGAGAACATTCTCCAAACCCTCTCTGGAAATACTGTTTCAATCATGTCTATTAAAGCTTCAATTGATGGTAGGCAGTTCACTGCACTAAATGATTTTGTTATCCATGCAAAAAACTACCGTGTCATTGAAATAGCTGTTGCTGATTCTGATCAAATTTCTCTTTTCCGAGGTGATGGATTGATTGTATCTTCTGCGCTGGGCTCTTCTGCATATGCCTATTCTGCTGGTGGAACTCAGCTTCCCCCAGATGAACAAAAAATAGTGGTTGTTCCAATTGCCCCATACAAAAGAGCATTTGCTCCAGAAGTGCTTCCTTCAACTATTAAGCTTTCAATTTATTCAAAACAAGAATGTGCTTTCATATCTGATGGTGTTTTAGTTTCGGATTTGCCTTCTGGCACCAAAGTAAACATTGAAAAAGGGGATGACATACTATTTTTCGCAGGAGTTGGTCACTATAAACAGAGATGAAATATTTGAACAGGGATTTGTTGATGTCAAGGTCCACGTAACTGGTCTTCGCCAATGCCATCGACTTGCAGTAGTTAAAGAAGATACGAATCGTGGAATTTTTACTTATCTTGAATCAAAGCATTATATTCCAACTTCAGAGTTAGTTCGAATTTCAGAAATACTGCAGCTTCCAATAAAACACAATGCAACAGTTGTTTTTCCAAAGGGAAAGATGCCAAAAGATTTTCTTGAGAAAAAAGCAGTGGTAACTGTTGAAGCAGAAACTATAGAAGCTGAAATCGAAGAGGATGAGCCTGAAGAAGATACTTCACAATCTACAAAATCAGAAGAACCTCCAGCTGAAGAAACTACTGAAGCAAAAGAATCTTCATTTCTCGAGCAAGTAGCAGTTACTCCAGAAGAACCCAAATCAAACTAATTCTTTTCTTTTAATATTGCGATTACTTCCTCGCCTATTCTGTTCTGCGCCTCCTTTGTGGCAGCTCCAATATGCGGAGTAAATGAAACATTATCAAGCTCAAGAAGTTTTCCAGAATATGGTTCATTTGGATAAACATCTAATGCAGCGCCAAGGAGCTTTCCGTTTTTGCATGCTTCATAAAGAGCGCCTTCATCAATAATTTCTCCTCTAGATGTGTTTATGATATATGCCGTATCTTTCATTTTTGCAATGCTTTCTTTGTTAATCATCCCTATGGTATTAGGAAGTGCTGGAACATGAAGAGAAATCACATCTGCTCTCTGTAGGAACTGATCAAAATCTTCTACATATTCTCCAATTTCATCACTTATTCTGGGATGTGGGCTGAATGCAATGATTTTCATTCCAAGGCCATGTGCTTTTTTAGCCAGCATTGAGCCAATTCTTCCATAACCGATTATTCCAAGGGTTTTTCCAGAAATTTCATACCCTGTAAGATGCTTTTTATCCCATTTTCCGTTTTTCATCTGCCATTGTGCTTTTTGTACGTTTCGAAGTCCTGAAATCATTACTCCAAGAACGAGCTCTGCAACTGCATTAGCAGATGCTCCAGGCGTGTTTCTCACTTCTATTCCCTTTTCTTTGCAGGCATCCTTGTCAATATTGTCTATTCCAACTCCAGCACGGATTACTAACTTGAGCGTTTCAGTATTTTCAATCAGATCCTTGGTTACTTTGGTCGCACTTCTAACAATCAATGCGTCTGCATCTCCTAAAGCTTGCTTGAGATCTTCTGGTTTGTATTTGACCTGTCCAATCTCTTGGATTGCCAAAACCACACTCTCCTCCATATTATCTGCAATTACGATTAGCATAATTGAAATATACTAGAAATTCTTTTTATTGTGTTGTAGTCTACTAGTTTTCTCCTTTGAAATTGATACATAGTCTTATAAATTCAAATATCCACTATAAATTCACAAACATTTACGACCAGTGTTGTTAATTTGTTATAATCTCAGTAGAAATAATGATATCTTCCATGGTATTTGTCGTATTTCCCCACTGTAACATAATAATTGTGTAAAATTGCACAATGTTTATATAGAAACGTGTGAATTTCCCAGGATTCTCCGCGAAACATATATATACTTCCCATCCTAATATATATCAGGTGGGGGGATGGCAATGTTCAATGAAACAAGGAGGAATACAAAAAGGTTGTTGGGTTTGACATGTGCATTGGAGCTTGGAACAAACTCAGATGAGCTGAAATATGATTTTATGCTCAATACTGCAAAACAGCTCCAAGCTGCACTTGGAAATAACCACGTTCCGCTGACAACTGCGGAAAAAGTCAGAATAGTAAAATCAATTACGCGTGCCAAGGTGGTGGCCTACAGAAAAGGTGCAAGTGATGATTACAGGACATTTAGAGCCTTGAACTTGATCAGCACTGATCTTGTGAAAATGCTCTGATGCCTCAAGGTGATAAAAAATGAAATCAGTTACCATAGTTTCAGAAGACCGAGTAGGTCTTCTGGCAGATATATCGTACATCCTTGGAAAGTCCAGCGTAAATATCGATGGGCTTCATGTTGATGTAATAGGCGGCAAGGCAGTGATCTCCATGGAGGTCAAAGACCCTAAAAAGGCCGATGACATCCTTATTAGGAATGGATTCAAGACTACTGATCCAACAGCGATCGTAATCAAGGTATCCAATAATTCTATGGAGAAGATTACTGAAATGCTTGAACTTGAAAAAGTAACCATTAAGGGACTTAACAAACTGTCTTCAGATTCTAATGAAGGAATCTTTGCAATCAATGTAGACAAGCCAAGAAAAGCAACAAAGATGCTTTCTCCATTTCTCTTAGGAAATCAGGATGCTATATATTAGCTTGTGATTTCCTCTATTCTTTTTTCTTTCTCTGCTTGTTTTACTTCTTTTGCAATTCTTCTACCAAAGCTCATACTCTCTCTATATAAGTATTCAGAATATGGAGTAAATCTGGTCCCAGGGGATCCTGGCATTCTAAGAGAAACATCAAAACAAACGAATTTTTCCCCTTCTTCTTCAACAAATGCTCCTTGAAGAGCAAACGGTCCAACAAGCCCGTGTTTGTATTCTTTTTGAACTGCCCGTGCAAAATTATCTCCAAGCTCAAAGACCTGCTCAAGCAGAGATTCTCTGAGTGTACATGCAATGTGCCCTACTTCGATTGTTGATGGCTGTGCCATTTTCAAAAGCTCTAGCTGTACATCTGCTGGCATTCTCAGGTATCCGTCAATGTTTGTCTGCCTTCGCGTATCAATTCCGAGAAGTTCCACTTCATCAAGAAGCGGGGAATAGAAGAAATTCAGATTAAAATGAGCTCCAACAATGTATTCTTCAATTGTTGCTTTTTTCAAATCCTCCTCAGTAATCTTCCCCATCATGAGCATATATTTACTTTTTTCTTTATAGTCCTCATAATCTCGAGCAAGGAAGAATGCTCTCTCATAGCTTCTCTTGGCCTCACTCACCTTCACAATACAAAGTCGATCTATCTTATCTGGAGAATCGAACTTCTTTGGAGATCTCACACCTGCTTTTTCCATGAGGTGGTACTGGTTCTTTTTTGCATCCCGCTCCTCTGCTCTAAGCAGGTACTTATTTCCAAAAACAGGAACATTAAACTCATTTTCAATAGCATCATATCCAACATATACTGCAAATGATCTATTTGGAACAAAAATTGAATTTCTTTCTTTGAGGTAGTCTTGCCTTTCAATAATTTCATTGAATTTATTCAAAAGAAGCAGCTCATCAACAACTCCAACTTCAGTGTCTCCTCTCATTCTGGTTTTATATGGTCCGAGGTATGTCTTTTCCCTGCCTTTTTGGGCAACTACGACAGTATCAAATCCTTCGGCTTTAGCTCCTTCGCACACATCAAGAGCAGAATGGCTTCCTAAGGTAGCAATAGTATGAGTCATATGCTGATTTTGCAATCCACATTTTAAAAACCACGCCGGTTATGAATGTTTATATACATTCATGGAGACAAGATTTTATGAAAAAGTTGCTCATCCTTCTTTTACTGCTTACTATCTCGAATGCCGAGTTTGTCATCGAACGGGTAGATGTAACTATTAGTGATATTGGTCCTGATGGAGGCGCAAAAGTTCATGAGAACATTAAAATGATAACCTATGGAGACCATTCCAATTCTGTTTATGATAGTGGAATTACAAACAACAGACTTTCTTTTTGGTCTAATAGTACTGGATTAAAGGATGTTAAGATACACGTGAATCCTGCACTTGTTGATATACGTGATTTCAGATTGCGCCCTCAGCCAAGATCCAAATGCAATCCGATTCAGGGAATTTGCCATGGAGAGCTTATCCTTGACTATTGGGCATATCCTGCATTTGAAAATGAAACTGCTATCTATGGAACCGGTCTGTTTGAAGTTGATCAATACAAACCAAGAACTAGAAGATATACTATCAATCCAGCTGCTCTTGCATTTACAAAAACTCCTGAAGATAACATAGTTCTTGAGAAGCAGGTTTATCTTATCGTGGAGCTTCCAACTGATAGTGTCACTTTGGATGTCAATCCTCTTCCGGAAGAAGAAGAGCTTGATCTTCCAACTCACATAAACCAGTTGTCCTGGAACGACGTGGTTTTAGTCAAACTGTCTCTTATATTTGATGTTGAGGGAAGCATTGACGAGGAAGTAACCGATTTCTTTAGCAATATTGCAAAAGGAATAAGTGATACGCTATCAAGTCCGCATGGGCTTCCGTTAATCGGTCTTTTAGTCTTGGTAGTCGGATCATACCTGTATATTATAATGGCAAAGCGAAGAGGCGAGGAATAATGTATAAAGGAGAAGACAAAGTCGTAGAACTACTTTCAAAAAACAAGAAAATGTCTGTCAAAGAGATATCTGAGCAAACTGGAATGAACGAAGATAGTGTGAGGAGGATCATCGAATCACTCAAATCTCTTGGTTCAGTTGAAACCGAACTTCATGAATCAATTACTGCCATTCCAAATAAGGAATTTGAAGAATATCATACTGGTGGGTTTCCAGAACTTTCTGTTTTCAAAAAAGCACTTAACAAACTACAGGTAAAGGATCTTTCTTCAGATGAGCGTTCAATTGGACTTAGGTGGGCAAAGGTAAAGGGTTTTGTTCAAATAGAAGAAGGCAAACTTATTCCTTCAAAATCTGAAGAAGATGTTTCTGCATCAATGCAAAAACTAAAGGTGGTGTATGAAGATCTTAAACAGTCTGGAACAACAACAGATGTAGTTGCTCTGGACGAATTATATAAAAGACATCTTCTTGAGAAAAAAACCGAAAAAACTATCCATGTCAAATTCATTGGCGTAAAGTCATCAAGTTCTGGCTTCAATGTTAATGTTCCTTCTGCAGATGCTCCTATTGGAAAAAGTCATCCAATTACCAAAATGTCACACAAAATAAAATCCATTATGGCTGAGCTTGGTTTTCAGGAAATGGAGGGAAGCATTCTTGAGAGTTCTTTCTGGAACTTTGATGCGCTCTTCCAGCCACAAGATCATCCAGCTCGGGAACTTGCAGATACATTTTATCTTAATCATAAAAGTCCACTCCCAAATAAAGAGCTAGTTTCGAGGATAAAGAAAGCTCACGAAGAAGGCTGGAAATACAAGTGGGATCCTAAAGAAGCAGAAAAATCTGTACTTAGAACCCATACAACTTGCTTATCTGCAAGGAACCTTGCTGCTCTAAAAGATAAGAAACCAAAGAAGTTTTTTGCAATCGGGAAAGTTTTCCGAAACGAAGCAACTGATTACAGCCATCTTGCAGAGTTCCATCAGGTCGAGGGAATTATTGCATGGGAAAATGCCAAATTCACTGATCTTCTAGGAATTCTCAAGGAATTTTATCGTAAACTTGGATTTGAAAAAATCAGATTCAGGCCAAGTTTCTTCCCTTATACAGAACCTAGTTTAGAAATTGAAGTTTACTTTGAAGAGAAAAAGCAATGGTTAGAGCTTGGTGGAGCAGGAATCTTCCGTCCAGAGGTCAGTATTCCACTTGCTGGGGTTTATCCTGTTCTTGCATGGGGTCTCAGTCTTGAGCGTCCTCTGATGCTCGCTCTTGAGCTTGATGACATTAGGACATTCTATAAAAATGATGCGGACTTTCTTATATCCGCAAGGTTGGATGTATGAAGCTAAAAACTATTATAATCGGACTTGTAGTAATCCTGGCTTTGGTATTCCTTGGCCTAGTCGGTACTCTTGCAGTACTATTTCTATCTGATGTTGAAATAAGTCCGGTTGCAGAACAGTCTCCAGCTGCATTTGAGGTAACAGAAGTTGGAACTGCAGCTGATAATGCATATGCAGTATTTGATTTTCGTGGAAACGGAAATATCACTGCACTTGCATATGAGAAAAAACCAACTAAAAAAATAGTTGTGATAAACGACAGCAGGTCCATTGATGCAACTTCACTTCCAACTCTTATTGATGATCTTCGGGAACTTGAGAAATATGGATATTCTCTAACAATTACTGATGAAACTTCAATCGGAGAAGGCATTTACATTATTCCAACCGGTGCAATCCCTTCATACGCATTATTCAATTTAGAGCTTGGAACCTCAAACGGAACTATCATTTACATTGGTGAAAAAGATCTCCTTTTGAGCAAGGGCATCAAGCGCCAAAACTGGCATGAATCATTAACTGAGGAGAAGAAAGCTCGTCTTATCCAATATGATGGGACTCTTGATGATTTTATTGCCGCAGATAATGTTTCATTACCTGAAATGATTCTCTATCAGCAGTGGGCTTTGGAATCCAATTCTACAATGAATGTAGCTGATGCTGGAGTAACTACCATTACCGTACCTATGGAAAATGCAACTTACCTGCGTATTATCTATGAACTTGATGGCGAACTATATGGGATCGTTGATTCTGGTTCGCTAGAATTCACTTCTCAGAATCTTTATCCTGATCCGCCATCTTCTTTTATGTGGCATGCGTCAACTCTTGAATTTGACCTCAACAAGACAATCGGAACTGCAACAATGTCCATCAAAAAAGATGGCAAAGTAATTGAAAAAGAATTCCTGCGCAGAGTAACTGACGATAATGTCTTTATCAAGAAAATGAAATATGATGAGCCTGGAGATTATATTATTTCAGTTGAAGACAATGATGCTGAAATTGCAAGCGGGATTCTGCACATCAAAGATCTTCAAATAGATCTTGTTTCAAGGCAAGGGGTCTCTTATGTGTTTGATATTTACATTGATGGGGCTCCTGTAAAGGACACAGAAGTATATGTTAGTCTTGGAGATTCGGAAAAACAAAAATTCTATGTTAGTGGTGGGCAGCTATCTGTTATTGCAAAGCTGGATAAGGGGGAAAATGTCTTCCATATTGAGCTTTTGGGTTCTGACATTCCATATCATTACAACAATGATCAGCAGGGATTCTTTGACATTTACCTGACATATGGTCTTCCTGGCCTTGTGATCATTCTTGTTGTTTATTTTGGAGCAAGGTTTACCAGAAAACCCAAATACAGTCTGCGTTTTGGGGACAGTGCAACTGCAATACGACAGGAGATCAATGTTCCTCTCAGCCGTACTGTTGAGAGTTTCAAAAAAATAAGAGCAGACATGCGTCTTGGCCACTCTCCTCTTACTCCTCATGAATTTTCAATGTCACTCAAACGCTACCTTACAAACGGTGCAGATGTTACTGAAGGAAATGTGGAAGAGATTCTCAAGAAATTAGTGACTACTGGTACTCTTGAGAGCCATCGGGATTATTACCAACTCAAAGGAGAAGGAAATGTCAAGCGCAATACCCTGCGAAGAATGGCGCGAGAAAAACTTATTGAAAGCGGTACAATGTTTACTGATGATGGGGAGAAGTTTATCACAAAAGACTTTGAAATTGGATTCTTTGGTCAGAAGTTTAGCAAAAAGGGAATAGTTATTGTCGATGATTCTTCAGAAATTAAGGAGATTTTATCTGGGTTGAGTAGCCTTGAGAATTCCAGAATCAAAATCCTGCAGGCCAATAACATGCTAACATTTATTCCAATTGATAAGCTCAGCGATGTCCTATGAGGCTTATATTCCTTCTTATTCTCTGTTCGCTTGCATTTGCTCAGCCGCAGGTAGGAAATATCATGGACAATAATACTGATACTGCAGCTGCTTTCGAAGGATTATACAACGAATCAATTGCAAAAAATTCTTCATTCCTTGTTACCTTTGGCAATTCTTCTAGTAGGAACGTATCTGTTTCCTCCAGCATTGAAATTGTTGGCATGAATCTTCTGCTTGACAATATGACCTATCCACTTGCTGATCTTGCAGTTATTACTGCTCGAGGATATGATGCCGGAGGGCTTCGTGCAAAGCCGGCAGAGGGTTATCTTGACTTTGACTGTACTTATGAATGGCTTATGGGAGGAGCGCAGTATGCATGGCGCTGTGATTTTGATCTTGATAGCTGTGCCGAAATTGTCAACCGTTCTTCTGTTGATTATGATATGAATGTTACTTTTATCTTCAAGGATACCAATGAGTCAGTTTCTTTTTCTTCAAATATTATTGAAGTTCCTCTTTCAGTTCGAGATGCAATGCGAAACTCTTCTGGTATGGATTATCTTAATGTCTCTATTGATGGTGACGTTCTATTTAATTATGAATTCGATGACCGAAGCGGATTTGATTGTGGTGGCAGTACCTATTTCAATGAAACAGCCAATATCTCTTATTCTCTCAACCAATCATTTCTGGTTGCAGGAGAACATAAACTTTTTTTCCTCAGGTCCCCCATTCTCCATGAGCAGTGGTTTCGAAACAATCAGTTCAATGTTGTCGTCTTGTCCCAAAGTCCAATTTACCTTTCAAATACTTCCATGAACGGAAACCAGACCAAAAGCAGAACCCTTCGCGAGTTTAACACAACTACTGACAGATTTGGAATTGTGAATATTGTCTCAAACCTTACCAATGCAACCGATTGGTCAGAGAGCAGGAACATATCAACTCCTCTTCCTCTTGAAGCATACAATCATTCATTTTCATTTATCTACGAGTTCAATCATACCTACCAAGGGCTTGGCGAAAATAATTTGACTCTTTTTGTTGCTGATAGTTTTCTTGGAGAATCTAGTTATGAAACAACTATCCTGAGCAGAATGCTTTCCTATGATGGAAACAAGACACAAAGCGGGGTATATGATCCGGCAGTAACCCGTCCAAGTGTTGAATTTAATAAAGGAGAATTATCGCATCTTGAAATAGGGCTTGGATTTTTAGCAGTGCTTCTGCTTCTGACATTTATAAATTTCTGGATAACAAGATAATTATTCTAGAGGTCCTCTGGCAAGAACTATACCTGGGATCTCTGGAGTTTCAGTTGGCCTTTCTGGCAATTCTTTTTCTTCCATGTTACTTACTCTCATTCCACGCTTAAAAATGTGCGTGGTTTTTACTGAAGTTCATACGTTAATCCACATTTTTCCACAAGTTCAATTATCTTTTTTTTCTGCGAGCTGTTGGTCTCTTTTTTCAGTATAATTACCTTCTCAATTTTTTCAACGTTTTTTTCTACTGCCTGCCTGAATACTGGCTCATCCAGCTCATCAATAGCATATTTGGGAGCAATATGGCCAACTGCCAGCTCTGTTTCAAGAAGCAATTTTGTAAACTCTCTGGAGTAGTGTCCTCCTCCAATTCCAAGCACACTTTCGAATTTTTCATCTTTTTTCAAAAATTCAGATACTGCTTTTGCAACGACTTCTGCTGCTTTCTCGTTTTTCCATTCTTCTTCAGTGCTTCCAATTTCAACAAACATTATAGGAACGCTGCAGGTAGGTCCATGATGATCTGCCTCAATGAATAGTGGCCAGTCTAAATCCAAATTAGCTTTTTTCAGCTCTATAACTAGCAATTTCAATTTGCTTCCATATGCAACATTCAGTGTTTTTGGACTTCCTCCAAATTTTGCATCCTTCCAGTTTCCTGGAAAATGCGCTGTTATCATTTTTCCTCCGGCTTTGCTCTTATGCGTACTCAAAACAAGGATAAGATCAGTATCAAAATCAGTCGGAACATCGAGAACAGTTTCTGCATTTGTTTCAATCAGTTCTATTTCTCCACATTTCCATTTGCCATCTTCCGTTTCAACAAATCCGTGATTTTGAATAAGTTTTTCAGCAATGTTCTTGCTTGCTACATTATTTGATGTAAATAAGATTATCATGCGCTCACCAGGAAAAATATCGTACATACTACTGGCACTGTTAGGTTATCATCAAGCCTAAGCGGAAGACTTTCAGCTATTGCCGCGATTATAGCCAGTGGTACTATCGCCTCTCCAATAAAGAAATATGCCGGGAGCGATGCTATGAAAAACGCTACAGTTCCTTCAACTGTTTTTTCTTTGTTGTATGGGATTTTATGTTTTCCACTCATCCCAATTATTGTTGATGCTCCATCTCCTATTGCCAGTATGAAAATAACTACTGCAATCTCATTTGGGCTGTGGAGAAATGCAAGCGGAATCAGCACGCCAATTGCATAACACGCCGAGCCAAAACCTCCAAGATCTATGTTTTTTCTTTCAAATCTCCTGATGAACCATTCTACAAGTCCTATTTTTGCCCCAAGAGCCCGGATGTTTATGATGAGCATTCCAATTATCACAACAAAGAAAACTGCTGCAATCATGAATTCTCGTCCTATGTAGAGCAGCAGCAGAATAGCTACTATTCCAACCAGAAAATGCATGAGCTGCCTTTCAATTTCTTCCTTCATCATCAATCACAATCAATGTTATGTAGTATGAGATAAGCGCAACTGGGAGCGCTGCTGCAATGTCCCAAAACAAATGCACTCCAAGATTAATTCTTGTAAATGACACAAACAAGGCAAATAAAAGGTAGGCTGGAAATATCTTTTTCCGAATAAAAGCCGTCATAAGGGTAAATGCTGCAACTGCATGAGTGCTTGGAAATGAGTAGCTCTCAGGGCACCAATCCTCTCCAATACACGGCCTGTCAAATGCCATTGATTCTTTTATCACAAGGCCCGCAATTACTGCAATCACAATGGCCAGGATAATCTTTCCCCTCTTTTTTCCTTCCTTTTCACCTATGATAACCAGTACAAAAAGGAGTATTCCATAAACTATACTGTCGTTTAGGAACATTCCAATCGTTTTTATCAGTTCAATATCAACTGATTGTACAAACTCGGTTATCGAGGCCATTAGTTCTTCCTTCTATTCATAAACTTATAAAATAGTGACCTCTGTGATCGTCTAATTCAAGAAGCAAAAACAGAAAAAATTAATTATTCTCTTAATCTGTTCTAGTAGCAGTTTTAGTCCTTCTTTATTGCCTTTATCAGATCTTTATCGAAAGAAAGAGCATTTGTTTTGCTTTTTTTAGTAAGATAAACTACTGAAATGTCTGGATAACTTAGCTTATTTTTGGCCGATACAAACTTTTGCAAAATTAGTTCAAGTTCAGAATTGTTGAGATTACCAATAACAAAAGAACGATTCGATCTAATTTTTTCATACGCATCACTTTTTTCTCGGTTTCCGCCCTTGTAATTAATGACAGTAAGCGTTTCGTAGAGAATGATGTTGGATATGAAGATTTTATCGGTTGTTTTGGTAAATATCTCCTTTGCTTCAGAATGGTTTATGTCATTTGGTAAAAATAAAGAAACTAAAAAAGAACTATCTGCCACTATCATATCTGCTCACCCATAAATTATTCTGTCTATATTTTCAGATATATTTTCTTTTGGTTTGTTTTTGTATTTTTTCTCCAGAGTTTTAAGATAAGCTAATATGTCTTTTTTTGTTTCAGTTTTTTCGTTTTCTCCTTGATTTAACATTTCTCTAATAATCTCGCTGTAACTAGCATTTTTCAGTTTTTTTAATCCAGACAGTTTTTCATAAACATCATCTGCCAAATTCACTAAATGACTCATGAATAGTATATATATGTATACATATATAAATGTTTTGTTAAACCTCTAAATTTGAAATGCTTTTGGGATCATATATCGACAAAATAGAACACTGCAAGGCTTGAGATGCTCAGCACAATAAGATATATTGCAGCAGATGATTTTTTACCTTCAGATTCAGAGATTGCAATTGATGCAATTGTTGCATAAATTATCAGATATGGGGGTACAATCGAAGCTGCAAATTCCACTGCGTTTCCTGTTCCTTTCATCAACTGGCTCATGCTATCAAGAAGGTATAATGTCACTTTCAGAATCAAGGGAATCAGGAAAGCTCCAAAAACAAGAGTATATTTTTGCAGGGAAAACAATCTTGCTTGTTCTCTTTTGATCTGAAATGCCGAGATTATATCTTCTGCCAGCATGCTTATTTTGCCTATTGAATCTGTATTGAAAAATTCAATTAGCATAATCCCTGCTCTATTTAGCATGCTAGAGTGATTTCTTTTATACAAATCCCGAACAGCATCCTCAGTGCTAATATTCATCTTTAGCTGCTTTCTTGTTTTTCCAGCTTCAAGGGAAAGTTC
This sequence comes from Microcaldota archaeon, assembly GCA_018812625.1. Classification (GTDB taxonomy): domain Archaea; phylum Micrarchaeota; class Micrarchaeia; order Anstonellales; family Bilamarchaeaceae; genus Bilamarchaeum. The sequence goes on from JAHJDH010000025.1 coordinate 78,170, forward strand.
TCCAAAGCCTCCATATTCGATGTTTTTGAAAATATCCTCAGGTTTTGCTGATTTTGGCATTGCGCTGATTGAGAACAGTGCATCCGGAAGGCCTGCTTCAAGCTCTTCCAGCTTTTTTTCTTTTTTGTAATCCCTAAAGACGAAAATTCCTGCAACCATTACTCCAATTATCAGTGCGATTATCTGAAATTTCGGCAATATCAAAAATCCAAGAATAAAAATTCCTCCAGGAGCAAACATTGCCAGATCTAATCTTTTTTTGTTTTCAAATGCTGATCTTGGCATTATTGATTTTGAAATCATAAGGATAAAAATGCTTAAAACCGGGAAAAGAACGAGCATGGCAAGGCTTATCTGCTCGTTTGTTATTTCAGAACCTAGTGCAAATCTTCCTGCAACTGCATATACCAGGAAAAATGTTGGCAGTATTGCTGTGCAGATAATAAGCATCAGGCCAATCATGGTACTTTTTGCAGCATATTCCCTAAGCTTGTGTTTCTGAACTGAGAGCATCTCATCTCCAATCCTTCTGATCTCCATATTTCCAATTTCATAAGAAGTGCAAACTTGAGAAACTGCTCTTTTGATTTCAAGTGTTTTGTACTTTTTTGCAAAAGATGCTAGGGCTTCCTGCAGGTTCATTCCGCTATTGATTTCATCTCCTACCGTTTCCATTTCCAACTGCAGTCTTCCCTGACCTTTTGCAGCTGTTTTTATCGCACTTTCAAAAGGCATTCCAAAATCAAGCAGCATCCCCAAGCTCCGAAGGAAAAACGGCAGGCCTGCTTCAATTTCAGCAGCCTGCTTTTTCATTTCAATTCCAGGAAGAACAAGGAAAAGTCCAAGCACTGAAGCAAATGAGAATAATGAGAAAACAAATCCAAATACCAACAAGATCAAAAATGCAGTTACTGCTGAACTAATTATTGCCATTCCCATATATTTTTCAGGATCTAGCCCTAAGTTGCGGATACTTGCTTCTGCCTTTGTTCTAATGGGAATTTTTGGAAAGTAATCTATCATTTTCCCCCTCCGTAAAGCTTTGTTTGCAAGTGTTTGTAGAACTCGGAAAATTCAGCAGGTGCTTTTGAAATCAGTTTTTTCCTTGTCAATATCTCCTTTTTCATTTCATTTTTGCCGATTCCAAAGCTTTGAGCTACTTTTTCAAGAAGCCTTCCATCACAGTCAAACTTTCCATTTTTGTATATTGTTTTTGGGCCATTACAAAGTTCTGCAATCTCAACTATTCTTCTCACTTCAGAATTTCTTCTTTTCTTTTTGTCATAGTAGAGCATTCTTCTTTGGATTATAATGCAATCAATACTCTGAAGATCCAGTTCATTTACTCCAAACGATGCAAATCTGGAGACTGCCTCATTAACGCTGCTTGCATGAAATGTTGCATAGCACCCTCTTGCCTGGCCTGCAAGCAAAACATCAAAAAGAGCCTCAACTTCTTCTCTGTTTCGAACTTCCCCAACAATCATTCGGTCAGGCCGCATCCTCAGCGAATCATAAACAAGATCATTCAGTGAAATTCCCATTCCCTTGTTAGCAACTAGTCTCATCTGATGAATGTGCGGAATATTTATCTCAGGAGTTTCCTCTGTAATTATCACTCTTTCATTTGCAGGTACAAATGAAAACAATGCATTTAGTGAGGTTGTTTTTCCACTTGCAGTATTTCCCGCAATAACAACTGAGCTGTCGCATTGCATCAGAACTGACAGAAAAGCCATTGCATCCAGATTTGCAGTATTATTCTCAATTAGTTCCTTTGGAGAAAATGGCTTATCCCTGAATTTTCTGATTGTGATCTCCCCATTTGAAATTGGAGGAAGTGATCCATGAAGCCTGGATCCATCTGGAAGCATTGCATCAATTCTTGGGTTTTGCATTGTAATATGCCTTCCAATGCTTCGCCCCATCTTGTTTATCAGCTCTGCAATTGTTTTTTCATCTTCAAAAATCGCATTAACCATTTTCCAGCCCTTGTTTCTCAAGTAAACATAAACTGGTTTATTCGGGCCAATTACACTAATTTCT
>JAHJDH010000026.1 GCA_018812625.1 Microcaldota archaeon
AGAGACCTCAAAGTAACGATTTCGCATCCTCAGGCACTTGCACAATGCAGAGGATTCATTTCAAGAAACAAACTGGAAGCAAGAGAGCATTATGATACAGCAGGTTCTGCAATGGCTGTTGCAAGAGATAAGCCAGCAGCAACTGCAGCAATAGCAAGCAGACTTTGTGCAGAAATCTATAATCTCGATATAATAAAGGAGAATATTGAGGACTGCAAAACCAACACAACAAGATTCCTAGTCTTATCAAAAGAACCTTCAAAAGAAAAGGGAAACAAGTGCTCAATCGTATTTTCAACTGCACATAAGGCAGGAGCTCTGTTCAATGTACTAAAGAGATTCTCAGAAGCAGACATTAATTTGACCAGAATCGAATCAAGGCCTCTTATTGAGGACCCTGGAAATTATGCATTTTTACTCGACTTCCAAGGATCAGCTGAGGATTCAAAAGTAAAGAAAGCTCTCGAAGAAGTGAAGAAGCATACTGCCACATACAAATTCTTAGGTTGTTACAAAGAGGCCAGGTAATGAGAATTGCAGTAGTTGGAGCAGGAAAGATGGGGGCGTGGCTAGCAGTAGTGCTTTCCAAAGAAAATGAAATTGCAATCTTTGATATTGATTTAGAGAGAGCAAAAAAAGTAGAAAATGTAAAGGTTCTTGATAACCTTGCAGATCTTAGCAGCTTCAATCCGCAAATGTTGATTAACGCTGTAAGCCTCCAATACACAATACAGGCATTTAAGGAGATAGAACAGCACCTGTCCAAAGAATGTATTCTGTGCGATGTGGCATCAATCAAAGGAGATGTTGAGGGGTATTACAAAAACTGCGGATACAGGTATGTCTCAACTCATCCAATGTTTGGACCAACTTTTGCAAACCTGGACTCTCTTCGTGAAGAAAATGCAATAATCATCAAAGGATCAGACCAAGAAGCAGCAACTTTTTTTATGAAATTCTTCAGTTCTCTTGGACTAAGGATATTTGAATACACGTTTGATGAGCATGATCAAATGATGGCATACTCATTAACAACCCCATTTGTTTCATCATTGGTTTTTGCAGGGTGTATGGAGAAGAGCATAGTTCCAGGAGCAACATTTGCAAGGCATAGGAAAATCGCAACAGGATTATTGTCTGAAGATGATCAGCTTCTAACAGAAATTCTCTTCAATCCAAATTCAGTATCCCAAATTGATAAAATAACTGGAAGACTGGAATACTTAAAGCATATAATAATGGGAAAAGACAGAGAAGAGATGAAAAAATATCTTGATAACCTTCGAAAGAATATGAGAGCAGAGAGATGATTATGGGATTCTACGAACTTGCTGAAAAGGCATTGAAGCTCGAGAGAGAAGGAAAGAAAATAATCAGATTAAATGTTGGGGATACTAACCTGCAAACTCCAGAATGTGCAACCCATGCAGCAATAGAAGAAATCAAAAAGAGAAATTCAGACTATGTTTCTTCATCAGGAATGATGGAGCTTAAAGAAAAAATTGCAGAGAGAGAAGGGTGCGAAATTGAAAACATCATAATAGGGCCAGGATCAAAATCCATGATTTATGGACTTTTCAAGGTGCTTGCAGAAAAAGGAGATAAAGTAACTGCTCCTTCGCCAACATGGCCGGCATATGGGCTTTTGTGCAAACATCTTGGACTGAAATTGAATAATATTAAGACAAAAATTGAAGATAATTGGGAGTTTGGCGATTTAGACCTGGATGAATCTAAGATCACTATCATCTGCAATCCGCTAAATCCTACAAGCACTGTTTATAAGGAAGAAACAATCCGAAGGACAATAGAAAACTCAAAAGGATATGTGATTCTGGATGAAGCATACAAGGCACTTGCATTTGATAAAGTGCCAACGTATGAAGGAGCGATTCGCGTTCGATCATTTTCAAAGGAATTCAATATGGCTAATTGGAGGCTTGGATATACAGTTGCTCCAAAAGAGATAATTGAAAAAATGCTCAAATTCAATCAAATATCAATAACATGTGTACCTCCTTTTGTACAAAAAGCAGGAATTGCATGCCTTGAAAATGAGGCAGATCTGATTGAGCAGAATATGAGAGTATGGAAATCAAGAAGCAAAGTAGCAACAAAAACACTTGAGGATTCCGGATTCAAATTTGCTTTGCCTCAGGCTGGAATCTATGTTTTTGCAACACATAAGAACATTGCTGATGCAGATGAATTTGCACTTAAAGCTCTGGACCTGGGAGTTGCAGTTGCACCAGGCTCATCATTTGGAGGACATGATAAGTTCTTTAGAATTTGCATTAATCAGGATGAAGAAACACTAGAAGAAGCTATTCAAATTTTGAAAAAAGTAAAATAAAAAAATTATGAGAACTCCCAACAATAGGGTTCTTGTATGGTAAATCCACGATAGCAGCTCTTGCTGGTATCTCCATTTAGATATGCATTAATTGTAGCCGAATCACCAGGTTCACCAACTGCAGTATATGAGGTACCGCTATCAGTTCCTCCAGATAGAGAAACATAACCAGTAGCATACCAGGTAACATTTTCACAAGGCTGATCTCCTGCTGGACCGCATCCAATTGGAACCCAACCTGAAAATCCTGGATAAACTTCGAGTGGACCTGTTCCGATAGTACACCATTCACTCGAACCATCAGGATCATCATCTGAGCCATTAGTGTCATTGCCACTGCCGTTTCCTATGATAATTGGAGCAAGTGCAACTGCACCTAGAACTGGATCGTCTAATGGATCGTTCCAGTACGCATAACCCTGAAGATCTCCTTCACTGTCAGCACCAGCATCAAATGTAGTACCATCAGTACTGGAGTTGCTGGTAGAACCAAGAAGACCATCGATTGGCGCGTAGTCTGCATCATCTGGAGTTGACGAGCTTCCTCCTGCAAAGCAGTTGAGCTCAAAGTACTCTGAATCTCCAGTCTCCATCTCTGCAGATGGCGGAATGAATTCGCACTCATAGTATGGAGTTATTACATCGACATCAGAAAGACAATGTGCAATTCCAGATTCGTAATTGAGTGTTCCGCTGGAACCTGGAGGCGATTCTGGATATGCAAGTGCATGAGTATTTGTTGCTTCAACAAATCCACCAGAAATGCTATCCCAGTACCAGTTATTGCCAATACACGGAATTGGATCTCCTGCAAGGTTTTCACAAGCAACTAGGAATTCTGCAACTTCGAGAGTACCATAAGTTAACTCTGTTGGATCGATTTCACAGAATACAGGAACATTGTTGCCAAGATTAAGAGTGTCTGTACAAGAAGCTGTACCACCGCATGATGCTGAAATTGTCTGTGCATTGAATGTCAGAATTGTACCGCCAGTTGCTCCTGGAAGTCTTTCAATAAGAACATATAGATCTTTGTTTCCGCCTGAGTTTATTGTTTCTCCAAATCCGTTTGAAGGTGGACAAATTGAGGGTGGGAAACCAAGAATATCACAAAGTGCTACTGGGAAAGGATCAACATCAAAGTGGATACTTGATCCAGAAACAGAAGTTACCTGAATTGGATCTCCGCTGTTGTGCATTGTAGTTCTGAGCATGATAAAGTCTTCATCACTAAGTGAACTGCTCGCATCTACATCAATCTCATTCATAAGACAAATTCCTCCTGCGTCTTGAACAGTAATAGTGACAGTATCAAGACCTAGAGAACCTGATGAAAGAGTTGAAGGTGAATTATGAGTAAAGTAGTACATGAAGAACCATGCAGGATTATCAACCGTATTGAGTGGGTGCTTTACTAAAGCTCCGAAACAATCAGCATTGTCAATTCTACCTGTAATTTGATGAGAACCAACAGTACTTACTGTAAAGTCCACAGGACTGGTTGATGGAAGAGATGTGCTTCCTGCAACAGTAGATCCATCTCGAACTTGGAAATCTCCCTTACAGAAGATGTTTGCACCACCGCGTTTTCCAGACTCAAAAACTCCTAAATTTTGATTATAGGTAACTGTCTGGGTGTGGAAGGTTCCAAGCTGAGTGTATCTTGCCTGGTCTTGCGAGAAATCATTCGCATTTCCAAAGGACTGATGATTGTTGAAAACTGATGAGCTGAGCCAGGTAATGTCTCGATTTGTATTAACAGTGCTGTAGCTGATCATTGCAGGACAATAACCTCCACCGCATGTCGGATAGATAGAAACAATATCAAGGTCAGGAGTTGCCCATTCTGAATCAACGTCAGGAGTAACTCGGAGTACTGCTCCACTACAAACAGCATCTCCATTCTGGATATTGTCTGGATCTGTTCCATCTGCAACTTCACCTGAAACTAGTTCAAGATCAAAGTCTGCAGTGATCTGCATGTCTGTGTAAAAATGCCAGGTACTATCAGATGCTTGAAAATGAGCATTGTTAATACTAGTAGCCCAAACAGCAGAAACCAACAGCAATAATACTAAAATCGATTTGTTGTTCATTCATCGTCAACTCTTCTTGGACGAGTTCCTGAAGGAATTCGTCTTTCCTCATCACTTTGGAACCAAAGTTGAGGTGTAAGTGTAAGATTAAGTGCACCAAAGCCTGAGGTTGGAAGTTGCAGGAAATCCTGGCCCCCTGTTTCGCCAACTACACCACCTCTGATGTCTACTGAGACACCTCTTGAATAGCCAAGACCAATACGGCCATATCCTTCAAGAGTATGTATACCATCTTGAGGATTGACATCATACCTAAAGCCTGGGCCAAAGTAAAGCATCAAATTTGGATTAAGCTGAACCTCAAAGTTCACAGGCTGGACATCAAAACCAACTCTGTGTCTTTCAAGGAAATAACTATATTGTGGAGTTAAATCTGTTGAGATTCTCACAGTGTTTCCTTCATGCCATGTTCCTCTTACTGTAAAGCGGAAATATGGATTGAATCCAGCTCCCACATTTCCAAGAGAAACACGAGGAATTCTAATCATAGAACGCTGTCCTTCTCTGCCAGGGAAACGAATCTCAGCTCCAATTACTCCAACATAAAATGAATCTCCAGAAGCATCGATTGTTCTTGCTTCTCCGCTATCAGTAGTTACATCTGCAGACATATCAATCGATTGATAGCCAACAGTAGCATGCAGAACTGCTTCGACTGGAGCACCCCACAAACTAAAACCAAAACCAATCTGAGGAGTCGCACTTACTATATGTCCATGACCAGATATCCGTCTTTGACTAACAGTATTGATAGTACCTGCCTGCGGATTTATCTGGAACCTCTCTAGAACACCACTAACTAGAAGGTATTCGTAGTGAAGCCCCATCCCTATCCAAAGAACACGAGGTTGTATGTTACCTTCTCGAGCTCCTCGAATGAATTCAGTAAATGCTTCTTGATTTTGTTCAAATTCATATCGAACAGTAACTCCTGCTCGCATAATTGAGATTGCACGTCCACGAATTGTAATAACATAAAGATCATTCAGAGAATCAAAGACAGTATTGAATGCAGGCTCTTGTGCAAGTTCGCTCAACCCCTGCTGAAGGTTTCCAGCTTGAAGTGCTTGCATTGCAGCAGCAAATCTTGGATGTACTGTTGAGTTCCAGACTTCTTTGTCTGCAGGAATCTGAGCAAGAGCCTGATGAAGTGCGCTTGCTGCTGCTTGCTGTGCTGCAAGATCATTTGGATGATTTGCCATAGTTGCATATGCATTTCCAATTGCAGTCATTGCTTGTTGTGCAACTTCAGCACCCCCAAAAAGAGATTGGGTAGTTGGGGTAACAGTTCCACCAGTAGAAACAACAGATTCTTCTGCAGATGATGAAATAAGAACAACAGAACCAGGCTCTTCAAGCCTTTGCTGGATTAATGGAAGTTCAGCTCTTGATACTGCACGGTCTGCTTCACCTGGAGCAGCAATAACTTCACCGCCTCGAAGTGATCTCAAAATACCGCTGATAATTGAACCATGAGGATCATAGTGAAGATATTGTTCATTTCCTTCACCAACATTACGGTCAATTGTTGTGAGCATATCGATAAGTGCATCAGACCTGTCACCGACACTTTCGTCTCTTCCAATCTGTTCATGCAAATTTCGAAGCGCTGCAGTATGAGCGCCCATGAGAGTTTGTCTAGCATCAGCCAGACCTCCCCCTTCGCCCAAAGCTTGAACTGCATGATCATAAACAGATCTGCGAGTGCTTCCCTCAGGAGGCCTCTCGCCATTTAAAATTTGAACAAGCTGCCACATCATCAATACATTTGTTGCCTGAGCTCTTGCTGTTGGAGCTGTGCAAGGATGAGTTGGTCCTGTTCTTCCAGGAATTCGAGTAGCAATACTATTAAGTTGAGATGCTGTAAATCCTCCAATTTCTTCTTCAGTTCTTCTTTGAGCCGGCTGTGCCATAAAATTCACCTAGATTATAGAGATAATACGGCGCCATAATTAATAAATGGCTTCGCAGTCCGATTAATCGGAGGATTCACCCCCCGAATCAGTTGGTTCGTCAGAACTCATAAGTGCTGGGGTTAATGTTATGTTGAGTGACACTGTTGGTGTCCATGGAAGTCGTTGGTATTTTTCACCGCCAACTTCACCTGCAGCGCCTCCACGAAGATCAAACTCAAACCCGCGTCTGTGACGATATCCAACATTACCATAAACGTCAAGTGAATGGATTCCTCCAAATTCACTGTCATGATCTAAGCTAATTTCATATCTCACTCCTGGACCAAAGAACCATGTTGAACTAGCATTTGGCTGGTATGTAATGTCAATTGGCCGAAGATCTGCACCGATCCTGTGCTGGAAGAATGTTTCTTCAGCAAAGGTTTCTGGACTGAACCTGTTGCCCCAGAACAGCAGATAGTAGGGAGTTAGTCTTGTGTGCAAACTAACTTCATTTCCTTCCATCCATCTTTGGGATATAGTAGCATAGACAAGTGGGTTTAGTGCAACTGCACCAATGCCAAGTCTCTCAAGTCTGAATGAACTTGTCTGTCCATCATAACCTGGGAAATCTGCTCTAAGTCCCCAATGACCTACATAAGGAGATGCATCAGAAGCAACAAGGCTTCTTCCACCGACATTTGTTTCAACTTCCCACCATCTGTATCCGGCAGCAAAGTGAAGTGTCAATTCCGTAGGAATCTCAAACATGCTTCCACCAAGAGTAAGTGCTGTATTTAATTCAATTGAATGTCCACTTCCATTAATTCGTCTTCGATCTCCCATAACAGTTGCAGTATTTGTATCTGGATTAATCATTAGAGTCTGATCAAAACCACTGATCAAAAGATTAAGATATTCTACTCCAAGATCAACGTGTAGTGCATCCCAGTCAAAGGAATCTGGAGTTTGCCTTCTTCTATAAGCTAGGAAATCATCTTCATTTCCTCTCCATGGGAATCTCACAGTGGCACCTGCCCTAATTCTTGCAATTGCCCTTTGGCTAATTGAAATATAATGCAGATTATTCAATGCCTGATATGCTGCGTTGAAAGAAACTTCATTGCTAAGATGATTTAGACCTCCTTGGAGATCTCCTCTTGCAAGCGCGGCCATTGCTGCATTGAATTCTGGCCTTGACCAAATTTCTTTGTTTGCAGGAATCTGGCTCAGAGCCGCATGAAGTGCTCTTGCTGCATCTTGTTGCGCACCAAGATCACCTGGATTATTTATCTGAGTTGCATATGCACTTCCAAGTGCGCCCATAACATTGCTTGCAATTGCTTCACTACCAAATAGTGAAACAAGAGTTGGGGTCACTTCCGGATCAAAAGCAACTGCCTGGTCGCTTCCAGTTCCAGTCAAAAGAACAAATGAACCTGGATCAAACCTTGGCGGAGCAATAAGTGGAAGTGGAGCTCTTGGAACTGCCCTATCTTCTTCATCAAGAGTATCGGCAGATTGTCCTCCCCGAAGAAGTCTAAGAATCCTTGCAATGGAAGTTCCGGCTGGATCTAAGCCAACATATTGCTCTTCACCTTCACCAATTCCAAGGTCAATAGCAGATAGTGCAGCAACTAGATCATCATTATGACGACCAACGGTAAATTCTGGTCCGCTTTCAGCAGCAGCACGTTCATCTGCAATTGCCAAAAGGTTTCTAGCTGCTCTAATAAGTGATTGATCAATAGGAGCTGAGCTTGCAGCATCATATACTGCTCTCATAGGGTCCTCCTCAGAAGGACGATCTCTTGCAAGAAGATCACGAAGTCCGCTCATAGTAAGTATGTTTCCTGCAAGTGTTTCAGGGTCTGTTGCATTTGCTGGATGACTTTCACTATCCAGTGGTTGATTTAAAGAAGCAACAAATGAGGATAATTGTTCTGCACTGGTTGATCTTGCTTGTTCTGCGGCAGCTGGTGGCTGTACATCTTGAGCACGTAAATTGTTTGGAGCTCCAATTAGTAATGCGAGTCCTAGCGCGCCGGCAGCAGCCCATTTGGCTGTATGTCTAATACTATTCCTAACTAATCCTGAAGGCTTCCCGAGTTCTCCCCGAGGAGCGTTTTGTTCCTTGCGTAAGTTCATTGTTCCTCCCTCCTTCTTTTTTTCATTTCCACCCAAGAAATGAATTGAATATGTTATCTTCTTGTTGCACTTGGACTTACAATAACCACCGGAGTAGTTGTTGCAAATTCAACAACAGTATCAACCGAAGATGCACGCTCACGTGCAACAGGCATTCTGCCCATAGTTGCCCTAAGTCTAGCATCGTTTACTGGAAGTGCTTGACCATCAGCATCAAAGGTTACTGCATAAAGTACATCAGTTGGCCTTCCTCTGCTATCAACAACAGGTGACCACTCAGGACCCTGTGATGGCTCAAGACCAGTACGTCTTACTCTGACAACGAAATCTCCAACAGTACCATCAGTCAGTGTTACACCCCTCATTACTTGACCGAGATATCTAGGTTGGCCGCTCTCACGGTATCTTGGATTAAGAAGATATTGAATTGGTCTTCTCGCAGCATCCCTTCTTCCAAGATCCTGATAATGGAACCAATAATATGTTAGGTTCTGCTCACCATGAGTTCGCTGATACTCCTGAAGTGAAACTGCTGATCCACCTTCTTCTGCAATCATAACCCGGGTTGCTCTAAATCGAACACGCCTTGGGTTTCCGCCAAGTCTTTCAACTTCGATTGCATCACTTGGAACGTGAGCTCGAATAGAAATTACTGGTGGTGCTGGTGGTGGATTAAGTCCGGTTAAGTTAGAATCTTCTAAACTTTCAATTGCAATTTCTGCCATTCCAATAGCAAGTCTTGGAGTAATTCTGCCATCTGAGATTGCTCCTGCGCGATCAGTGTGCAAACCTGCTCGAATAGCTGTAAGCCTTTCAAGTGATTCGACTGCACGAGTAACATAAAGTGCTTCTGGACTAGTTGACCTTGCAAGCTCTCTTCTGCGGAATACTTGCCCGCCTGCTAGAGTCACATTTCCATCAAGTCTTGTTGTAAGTTCAAGAATCCTGGCATCAAGTATTTCAATCAGAACCTGGTTTCCTCTCTGAAGCTGCTGTGCTGCAGTTGAACTTGAATATCCTCTTGCCATCTGCTGCATTTG
>JAHJDH010000027.1 GCA_018812625.1 Microcaldota archaeon
TCTTTTCAGGAATTTTTCCCAGGTAAAGTCTCGCTTTACTTTTCTTCTTCCAACTTCACCCATTTTTTTGCATTGATCAGGGTGCTTTGCAAGCCATTCCATCTTTTTGGACATGTCCCAGATGCTGTTCACTAAAAATCCATCTTTGCCATCATGAATTGTTTCTTTTGGACCCCCCTCATTTTTGGCAATGCATGGCTTTGATGATGCCAGAGCTTCAAGCGGAACAAGACCGAAATCCTCATTGACAGGAGTGTAGAGGACTGCGTGACACCTTGAATAAAGATCAGTCATCCGATCATCTGGAACATTTGGCTCTATGATGATGTGGGAGCCTCCGCGGGCCTTGATTTGTTTTTTGTATTCCAGATGGTCTTTGCGATTTGATAGCGAACCTGCAATAACCATTTTCCAACCTGGAACTCTTGCTGCAAACAGCTTGAAAGCATCTATGGCATATTCAAAGTCTTTTTCAGGTGCAATTCGTGATGGATAGAAGAAGAACTTCTCTGAATCCCTGCATTTGAATTTTTCAGGATCCACAGTAGGATATAAGACTTCAGATTTACGATCAAGGTATTTTTTTATTCTGGACTGGCTGTTTTTGCTGTTGGTAAAAATATGTTCAATGTTTGGAACAGTTCTGTTTTCGAAAAATTTGAATGCCTGGATCGAAGACCAGAAAAAAGGCTTTGTGAAGATGGACCTTCTTTGCATTCTCCATTTGTAAAGGTCGAAAGCTTCCCGGTTTGGCGTATGGCAGTACCAGATTACTTTGGGATTCTTATGCCTGATCCACTCTGAAGGAGTCTGATGTGCATTGATCACATCATAGTCATCAAGCTTGAGATTGTAGAAGTATTGTCCTGCTTCAGCTGCAGTGGTAACCCGCTTAAGTGCAGGCAATTTGCTCAGAAGTCCGGGTTTTGCTACTCTGATATCAAGAGCTTCAAATTCTGAGAATGAGTTCTCTTTATCATAGCGCACACAGTGGATACGTGCATCGAAATGTTCTGCAATTTTCAGAATTACGCGGTCAAGTCCGCCTCTGGATTCCAGAAATGGAGTGACTAGGACCATTCGCATGGTAAGATTTCATAAGATTGAGTTTATCTAGATTTCGGATTTTGAGGCAATGAATCAAAACAGATTTCTAAGAAATAAGATATTTACCGGAATACTAACGGAAGAAAAGAACATTAAATATTTGTTATAATATGAGAACATGGATTCTCATCAAAACGAAATTGTTCGCAATGTCAAAATTACTGATTGTACATTAAGAGATGGTGGACACCTCAACAACTGGACATTTGATAGAGATTTTGTATCAAGAGTCGTATGGGCACTGGCAGAGACAAATATCAATGCGATAGAAGTTGGATATGTATCAAAAAAAGAATGCTTTCCTGCAGATACCGGAATCTGGCGTTTTTGTGAAGAAAAAGATGTAAGGTCAATAGTGCCTGCAGATATTCAATCAAAAATTGCAGTAATGGGCGACATAGGAAAGGTAGGGATAGAACAATTCATTCCAAAGGATGAAAGCGTAATAGACATTGTTAGATTAGCATTTTATCCAGGACAGAGCAAGGAAGCAATTGAACTTGGGCATGAGGTTCTTGATCTTGGATATGAAGTTTATCTAAATTGCATGGGAACTGTGTGTTATGATGAGGCTGGACTCAAAGAATTGATGAGAGAACTGTTTGAATCCAAAATATCAAACATAGTAATTGCAGACAGTTTTGGTTCGCTCATGCCAAGACAAGTTTACAACCTAGTTCAGCTTTTCAAAAAAGGAACTGGAAAAAATATCGGCTACCATGCACACAACAATCTGGAGATGGCATTTGCAAATACAATAGCATCAATTGAAGCTGGAGCAGCAAGTGTTGATGCTACAATATATGGGATCGGACGCGGAGCAGGAAACCTTCCTATAGAGGTTCTGTTAGCACATTTGCTTCATTTTGAAGGAGTTCATACAAACATCATACCGCTGCTTGAAATTATCGAATCTGATTTTGTACCTCTTCGGGAAGAATTGAAATGGGGATACAACTTGCACTATATGATTTCCGGACTGTTGAAATGTCATCCAAATTATGCATCCACTTTGCTCGATGGATATAAGATGGATATGCCATCTGTTTGGGCAAATCTGGTTGAGATAAGCCGGAAAAAACCAGTTAAATTCGATAAGAAGCTTCTGCATGATGTAATAGAGAAGGGCAAGTTCTCGAATGAAAAGAAGTTAGACTCAAGAATGAGATATTCAAATATAAAAGTTGAAAATATAGATTTCAAAGCTCCGGATTATCAAGGAAGACACAGTGGAAGGGATTTCCTGGTTCTTGGTAATGGACCAAGCCTGAAAACAGATATTGAAAAAATCAAGAAACTGGTTAAAGAAAAGGATTTGGTGGTCATTGGAGCAAATTATTTACATGGACTAATAGAGCCAGACTACCATGCATTCAATAATATCAATAGATTTCTAAGATATGGAAAATTTGTCGGTACTGATTCAAAATTATTAATAGGGAGTTATATTTCAGATCAAATAGTTCGCTCGATTACAGATAAGGAATATGAAAGACTGCCATACATAAATACAAGTAGTGAATTTGGAATTGAAAACGGAGTGATACAATCGAACTGCGGAACGATTTCAGTACTGCTTATTGCAAGTGCAATAATAATGGGAGCAAGGAAGATCTACGTTGCAGGATTGGATGGATACAAGCAAATGAATGGAAACAAAACCCATTTTTACTCTGAAACTCAGGAGACTCCCACAAACCTTGAGAGCAGTTCACTAAATGAGGTATGCAGCAGGCATTTGAATGAAATTCAGAAGTACCAAATTGAAAATAATATGGAGGAATTCAGAATAATAACCAAAACATCATACACAAAACATTACGACGGAGGCATACTGAAATGAAAGTAATAGGAGTAATACCTGCAAGACTGAAATCAAACAGGCTTCCGGAAAAACCACTGAAAATGATCTATGGGCTTCCTATGATAGTTCATGTATATAAAAGAGCAGAAATGTGCCAGGACCTCGATGAATTGTATGTAGCAACGGATAGTCAAAGAATCAGGGAAGTTGTAGAGGAACATGGAGGAAAGGTAATCATGACAAGCAAGAAGCCTGCCACAGGAACTGACAGAATTGCTGAAGCAGTTTCAGAAATGGAATGTGACCTGGTGGTCAATATCCAAGGTGATGAACCTCTAGTCAGACCAGAACATATAAGCGCTGCAATAAGAGCCCTAGAAGATCATGAAGTGCACGTGTCATGCCTCTCAACAAGCAGCACAAATAAGAATGACAAGAATGAGATAAAGGTTGTTTTTGATAAGAGATCAAATGTACTATACTATTCAAGAACAGACATTCCTTCTGACAAAAGAGTCGAGGTAAAAACTCATTACAAGCAATACTGCATTTATTGCTTTAGAAAGGAGTTCCTAAAAAAATTCACCGAGATGGAACAGAGCCCCCTGGAAAAGATAGAATATGTGGAACTTCTTAGAGCAATAGAAAATGGATTTATAGTAAGAAATGTTAATGTTGATTCTAATTCAAAGGCAGTGGACACTGAAGAAGATCTGAAAGAAGTGGAAAAATTAATGAAGGATGATGATCTGAGAGGTAAATACTGATGCGTCCAAAAGTACTTTTTCTTGATTTTGATGGAGTGGTTTTAGAATCCGCAGACATCAAGACAAATGCATTCAGAAAAATGTTTGAAAAAGAATGTCCGGACAGTATAGATGAAATAATAAGATATTATGAAGAAAATGGAGGCGTCTCAAGATACATCAAATTTGAATATGTATACAGGAATTTTCTGGACAGAGAACTGAGCACTGAAAAATCAAAGGAGATGGGAATCGAATTCACGGAAATGACATTGAGAGAAATAGAAACGGCGCCTTTTGTGAAGGGGCTTCTGGATTTTTTAAATAAATACCATGGAAAGATCAAATTCATCATTGCATCCGGTGCTCCACACGAGGAATTGAATTATCTCGTTGACAAAAGAGGATTGAGACAATATTTTGATGGGGCATTTGGAGCTCCGAAAAAGAAAAGCCAGACAATAGCAGATGAACTTGAAAAATTGGATTTGGGAGTGGAAGAGGCAATATTTATTGGAGACACATTAACAGATTATACCGAGGCGCAAAAAGCAAAAACGCATTTTATCGGGATGGTGGGAAAAGAAAAGAAATCCCAATTCCCGGATGGAACAGACATCATCAATGATTTCTTTGAGCTTTTGGAAAGGTTTGATGGAGTAGATGATTAATGCCAGTAAATATGCAGCAGATAGTAATATCGCCTTCTGAGATAGGCAGTCATATTGGGAAGGAGAATCTTCCGGGTAAATGGGCATACATAGGCACAAACCAGAGTCAATTATTAGAACTTGAG
The DNA here is from genome assembly GCA_018812625.1 of Microcaldota archaeon. Classification (GTDB taxonomy): domain Archaea; phylum Micrarchaeota; class Micrarchaeia; order Anstonellales; family Bilamarchaeaceae; genus Bilamarchaeum. The sequence continues at coordinate 4,454 of JAHJDH010000027.1, forward strand.
AAAAAACTTGGAGAATCGGAAAAAATTGACATCAGAGAAAAAATGGCAAGAATTGCAAAGAATTCAAGGCAAAAATACATTGACTATATAGGAAAACTGCGGGTTCCAGAGGACAAGTCATTGTGGCTGGCCAGCAGGTTAAGTGAAAAAAATCCATTTTTATCAAATGCTTTTTTGCACATATGTCAGGCAAGATTGTGTGAAGAAATCATAAATGAGCACACGGATATAGTTTTGATTATAGAAAACAAAAATGTGAGAACAATTGCCAGTAAGAAAACAAATCAAAAATCAAAACCACTTCTTGAAAGAAACATAGAGAAAATAAAGTGCTGGCTATCTGAAGGATTTTTGCTTATTAAAAAGAGAAGTTTTTTCCTAGCAAAATATATATTCAGATACTTCATAGTCCATTTTTTTATAAAAAGCAAAAAGAAAGACATCGAAAAACAAAGTGCCATATTTATTCATACTTTTTTAAATCCGAAATCATTCAGCAAAGATGGGAGATATAAAGATGCATACTTTGGTGAACTGAAAAATTTCCTTGAGAAAAAAAGAAAGAGAGTAACATACATGAGTCAGATTCCTAATATCAGGGATTACTATAAATTGTCCAAGAAGATCGGGAAGTCAAGTGAAATGATGATTGTACCTGATAATTATATCGGTTTTTTCGATATATGGAGCGTTTTCTTTAGAAGTCTGCAGAGGATTAAATTTGATAAAATGCCCGAATTCTATGGAGTGGGCATTAAAGGGATAATTGATGAGGATTTGAAAAAAGAATGGCTAGAAGGCTGGTCATGCGTATCACTATTATATGAGCCGATATTCAGGAACATGAAAAAAGATGGAGTTAAAATTGAAAGAATGATTTATACATTTGAAGGAACAAGCTGGGAAAAAATTCTTTGCCATTCCCTAAAAAGGTATTTCCCAGAAACTAAAATAATCGGATACCAACATGCCGCAGTATCATCAATGCAACTCAATCATTTCCTATCAGAAGAAGAAATGAAGATAACAGAGCTTCCAGACAGGATAATCACAAGTGGAGAGTATATGCATGATTCCTTCGTAAGATCCGGATATCCAGCTGAGAAAATAGTCAAAGGAGGAACCATCAGATTTGCATATCTTTATGATAAAAAGATAAAGGAGAGCATGCCTTCAAATAATATTTTAGTTACAACATCGATAAACAAAATTGAAGCAGTCGAACTTATCAGAAAGACCATCCTGGCTCTAGGAGAGAAAACTGGATATAATGTAATAGTAAAATGCCATCCACACATGAGATACTCGATACTGAAGAAAGAGATCCAGTTAGAGCTTCCGCAGAATTTTGAGATTTCAGAAAAACCAGTAGCAGAACTATTTGAAACATCCGACTTTTTGCTATATACTGATTCAACAACAGCTCTGGAAGCATTATTCCTTGGGATATTTCCAATCCATATGGAAAGCGAACTTGGTCTTGATATGGATAAACTGGATTTTGATCCGGAGATACGGAAGAGTTTCGTTAGCAGTGAGGACCTGACTCAGGAACTGGAAAATATGAGAAAAATGAAACTGGAGGAAATTCAGGAAATAAGAAGAAGAAAACGGAAGAAAATAGAAAAACTTCTTGGAGAAGTAACTGAAGAAACATATTCACTTTTCTTGGATTAATCAGAAAGTAAGTGAGAGTAAATTTTCAAGGAATCAGAAAAGATTTTGGAAGAATTCGAAGCATCCATGAACTTTTTTGAGTTGCTGGAGAGATTGGAAAGTTTATCTGGGTTTTTGAGTAAATGATTTATTTTAGAGAACAGATCATCAGAGTCTCCAGTCTTAAACGTCTCTATACAGCCATATTTTTCCTTGACATTTTGGAAATGAATAAGGTCAGAAGTTAAAACAGGCAGACTGCAGGCAAGAAAGTCAGCCAATACTGCAGAGGTTTGAATCCAACGATATGGAAGGACTGCAAGATCGGCCGAGTTTAAAAAAACAGGAATTTCATCATCAGGAACATAATCAAAAAAATGAACTCTGTCATCTAAATGAAGGTCCGATGCTGTTTTTTTGAGGGACTTTAGGAATTTCTTATGTTCTCCTGTGCGTGCAGATCCTGCAATAATCAAGTCAACATTCGCAGGCAGTTTTGGAAGAATAGGCAAGACTAAATCAAACCCCTTGTTTTCATGGATGAAACCAAATAAGAGGATCACAAAGGAATCTGGATTTATGCCGATTTTTTTCTTACACGAACTTTTTTTGAGAATCTCTCTTCTTAGTGTCGGCAGAGGGACATACTCTATTTTGTCCTTTGCGATATGTTTTTGAATAAGCATCTTGCTAAGATCCTCAGAATGAATCAAAATCTTATCAGCAGTAAGTTTCATGAGAAAAAGAACAAGGTGCTGCCAGGGGTTTGAAGGATTGCTTTCATGGATTGTATAGATAATTTTTTTCCCAAAAAATTTATAGAAAAAAATGAAAAAAAGAAAAATTGGGAAATGATTTATTGCACGAATTTTTGGAAGTGGAAGCAAGTGGCCAAAAATTCCCTGCTGATATTGAATATGAATTATATCGCAGTTTTTTCCTGCAAGAAATCCTGAATAGAGATAAGAAAATGGATTGAAAGAAGGCCTGGGCAAACAAACTAGATTGATTTGTGCATCTGAGGTTTTTGCTTTTAGAAAGTTACGTGAGTGGATAGCTATTCCGCATTTTTTTTCACAGCTCGTAACAAAATTAACAATCATTGAGATTAGATGAGAGATGAACATTATTAAAAATAAAATGCTAGTATTTTTTGTAAATTTTTATTGTTTCATCAGCGCAGGTATCCCAAGTAAACCGATCAAGATAATTGTAATGCTCTTCAGGATAAGTAAAGCCGTTTTTCACGATGTCAGAGAGGATGCGCGCCAAATCCTTTTCATTTTTTGACTTGAAGCAGAATTCCGTGATTTCCGGCGAAATCCTCGCAGCTTCTTTTACTACTACTGGAACACCGCATTTCTGGGCTTCCAGAACAGGAAAACCAAAACCCTCCATTTTGGATGGAAAGACAAACACATCAAAGCTGTTGTAGATTTTAACGAGATCTTTTTCATCTGCAAAGCCTTTGAATTCTACTTTCTTGATCCCAAGTTCCTTGGCAAGAGAAAGACAGGTTTCATATTGAGGACCTTTTCCATAGAGGACAAGCTTTGCAGGCTTTGAGGATTGTTTTTCAAAAATTGAAAATGCACGGAGCAAGTATGGAACATCCTTCTGCTCTGAAAACCCGCCGATGTAACCCACTGTAAATTCTTTGTTTTTAGGTCTTTTCATTGGTTTGAATTTATCATCGATTCCAAGGGAAACGACCTTGATTTTTTCTTCCGGAACATTGAAATGAGCAATGATATCATCCTTTGTCTGTTGTGAATCTGCAAGGATATAGTCTGATTCAGTTGCAGACATACGGATAGCAGTTTTGAGAAGAGGAAGGCTTTTTTCTTCCTGTATAAAAGGATGCAAATCATGTATTGTTGTCACGACTTTTTTTCTGCGGAGCAGTTTCAGAAGAGGGATTGCAAAACCTGCCTGTTGCATAGTGAAATGAAACACCCTTGAATTTCCACCCATAAAAAGGACAAGAAGCGGAAGATAAAAATAATAATCAAAAGCAGATTTCAAAGGAGATGGGAATTTGTGCGGACATGATATTGTACTGGCACTAATCCCTTTTTTCCTGAGCCCGTGAAGTAATTCAAATGCATATCTGGAGATTCCATATCCAACGCCTTTATCCAGATAATGAGCAACCAATGCAACCTTCATTTTCACACCAGAATTATTCAAGTTTAATGAGATGAGAGATATTTAAAACTTCATGCACTGAAAATAATTACTGATTATTATGGAAGAATTATCTTTTGAGAGTATTTATGACAGCAGTAAATATGACAAATTGAAAAAAGAAGGACATCTTGTTGATATTGAACATCTTGACGAATATGAAAAATTAATACATGGCAATTCCAGTACTGAGATTGATAAAGACTTCTGGAAAGAAAAAAGAGTTTTTGTTACTGGAAGTGCAGGTATGGTTGGCAGCACCATCATAGACATATTGCTTGATGCAGGTGCAGACGTTTATGGAACCATAAAGAGGCATGCATCAGCATATCACCCCAATATCCAAAAACGGATAGACAGTGGAGAACTGAAAAGTGTTGATGTTGATCTACGAGACTATGGACGAATGATTTCTTTGATGAGAGAAATTGAACCACATGCAATATTCCATCAGGCAGCTGAATCTTTTGTTCCGACAAGCCTTAGCCAGCCTAGCCACGTAGTTGAAAATAATTGCGTCAGCACAATCAATGTTCTTGAAGCTGCAACAAAAGAAGACAAGAGCCTTGAGGGATTGCAGGTAGCATGCACCTCAGAACAATACGGATTCATAAAAAGTATTGATGAGCTTCCAGTAAAGGAAACAAATGAACTTAGGCCAACATCAACATATGCAGTGACCAAAGTGTTCACGGACTACATAGCAAGATCCTACTTTTATATGTACAAAACCCCGACAGTAATAACAAGAACATTCAACCAGGAGGGACCAAGAAGAGGCCCCCAGTTCTTCACAGCAAGAGCTGCCCAGCAGATAGTAAATATCCTCAATAAGAAAGCTGAGCGCATAGTCATGGGAAATCCAAACCCAGTACGAGATTTCACACACATCCATGATTCTGCAAAAGCACAAATCCTGGCTGTTGAAAAGTGCAATAGAGGAGAAGTCTACAACATCTGCTCTGGAAAAGGAATTACAATTGGAGATTACATGAAACTGGCACTAGAGACATTTGACTTGGATGTTCCTATTGTGATTGATAAGTCGCTCCTGAGGCCATATGAAAGAGGAGAAGCTCTTGTGGATGGATTTATAGGGGATAATTCCAAATTCGTTGAAAAAACAGGATGGAAACCAAAGAAAACAATAATGGAAATCATCAAAGACGGAGTAGAATATTATAGAACTCTCAGGAATTGATTCCTGAAGTCTTTCTTTTTGCATGCAGAATTCCAACAGTCATATTCGAATTGGAAGAATGAGGGTTATATCTCCTAAAAGGAAATCCGAGCATCTTCACAGAAAATCCCGCACATTCAAGTTTATTCTTTAGATCAAGATATCCATAATGATATTCTATGATTATCTCATTAAAATTTCTCAGAATTTCATTTGGAGCAGAAAGAATGATTTGATATTCACCGCCTTCGCAGTCAATCTTCAAAAGACCATCCTTGATTTTGAGTTTGTTCACTGTATTTTCGAGGGTGATTATACTTACTTTGGCACCGTTAGCAGATGCTTTAAGATCAGAGCCAATAAAACTTTGAGTTTCTGGATTGATTATTATGGTCCCTTCTTTACCCCCAATTGCAGAATTAAGCATTGTAATTTTCTCTTCAAGACCGTTGATTCTTATGTTTTCGAGTGCAGTTTTATAGACATAGGGATACGGTTCAAACCCATAAACATGTTTTGCTCCACGCAAAGCAAAATACAGGGCACTGTCACCGATATTGGCACCTATATCAACAACATCTTTCCCATTCGGATTTGTTTGTTTGTATGCTTCATCAAAAAAGATTTCGGAGGTTAGAAAAGGTGCCTCATCTCCTTTGAGCAAGAGATTATGTCCACGAAACTTTATTTCTACGAATCCAGCATCAGAAGATAAGCCAAGAAGAAAAAGTTCTTGCATATTACGATAGATAGGGTAGGTATCCACTGTTAAATTTTCCAATACCTGTTTGTTACGGAAAGTTACTTTTGTTTGTTTTTTTACACCAAGATAAAAAAGAACAGTGTCAAACCAGTTCTCGACACTTTTGATACTTCTCCATACAAATGAGATAAAAGAAATGGCTAAATCAATTTTCAAGTACAGGTATATTGAATCGAATAATGAGATATTTTTCAGGGTTTTCATTTCAGCGCCATTATATATTTTTTTAGTCCGGCCTTAAAGTCAGTTTCGGCTTCCCATCCAAGGGTTTCAAGTTTCGATGAATCTAAAAGCATGTTTTTTACATCGCCCTTCCAGGCTTGTCCGGCTCCAGCATAAGTAATGGATGGGGATAAACCAAGAAACTGGCATTCTAATTGTGCAATATCATTTACAGTCTGTTGTTCTAGGACTCCGACGTTAAAAACATCATACGATTTTTCCTGTTTTTCTAATACAATAAGATTTGCTGAAACACAATCTGAGATATGAAGGTAGGACTTGGATTGATTTCCATCTCCAAGAATCTCAAGTTTTGTTGGGTCGGATTTCAATTTGTTGTAGAAATCATACATCACACCATGATTGTTCCTCTCTCCAAAGATATTTGCATATCTTAGAGAAGTTCCCTTCATTCCATAGTTTGAGCAATATGTAGAGAGATATGCTTCTCCAGCAAGTTTGCTAGCCCCATAATGGCTTATTGGATTGCAAGGTGCAGTTTCTGGAGTTGGGGTTTTAGCATCTCCATAGACAGTTGATGAAGAGGAAAACAAAAATCTGGAAACATCGGCTTTCCTGCATGATTCGAGAAGCATGAAAGTTCCGCGAACATTGATATCAAATGTTTTTTCCGGAGTTTTGCTGCTAAAGCGAACATCAGGATCAGCTGCCAAATGAAAAACAGTATCAGTATTTTGAAGATCTGCTGAGAGATCCTTGCGAATATCTCCTTCAATGAATGTGGCTCCTGAATTGATGTTTTCTTTTTTTCCAGAAGATAAGTTATCAATTACAAGAACTTCGTGACTTTCTTGAACCAGTGAATCAACTAAGTGCGAACCGATAAAACCTGCTCCGCCAATTACTGCTACTCTCATAAGAGATAGATTGATTGGAAAAACTTAAAACACAGGAAGCTTTCCATGCGGCTGGTAAAGTCTTCGGAAATATGCGGCTTTGTGCATGGTTTCGAAATATCTGTGAATATAAATTGCCTTCTTGAAGTTTATGATCCCCCTTCTCTCTCCAGCTGCTTTTCGCCTTTGCGGATTTGCGCCTTCGCCAGTGTAGTCAATTTCTTCCCATTCCCGACCAATGATATGGGAATGATTGCTGTCTAATTGTTTGAGATTTCCGAATTTCATTGATTTGACAAAACGCACAAGATAATCAGAAATCTCTTCTGCATCCTGCTTGGAGACTCCGCGCTCATGAGTAGCGCGAATAAGCTCTACAGTGGACATTGGCATTTTTTGATAAAGTAATTTGGCACTTGGCATATGCGGAAGATCAGTCAGGAAATATCCTGCGATTTTTGTTGCCTGAACTTTGGTGAGTTTCATCTTTGGCCTTCTTTGCTTTACTCTGGCATCAAGTATTTCTGCTGCCTGAGAAAATCCTTCCTGCTCAAGTGCTTGCATGGCAACTTCGAAAGTTTGGGGAAGAACAACTGGGATGGATTTAACAGGCTCTTCCATTTGTTCTGCAGCAGGAGGTAGCAGGACAGGCTCTTGAACAACTGGAGCTGGTTCTGCAGGTTGAGACAATATTGTTTGCTCAGCAAGAGTAATTGGAGGCCTTGCAGGCCTGCAGCAGGCAAAAATAGATGAAGTGAGAACTAATGGGAGTACAATTCGAACAGCTTTCCTAAGGCATTTTCTTGGGCTTTGAAGCATTCTCATAATTAATTGTGTACAATGATGGATTTTAAAGTTAATCGAAAAGTATAAAACATAGAGTAACAAAAGAAAAACGGGGGATGAATATGCTTGGCTGGCGAATGCTAAGAGAAGGAGACTATTTTGTAGAGTTACCAAGTCTAAGTTCGGACGAAGAAGAAATTATTCTGGCAACTTCTGAAAAGTTCAAGGAAGAAGCTAGAACCTGCAAAGAGGAAAGTGAAGAGCTGATTAGAAAGATTGTAGGAAAAATTGCAATAGAGCGCGAGATTTATCTTGATCTGGAGCAGCAGGAGTACATTGCCAGAGTTGCATTTCTGCACATCTATGGATTTGCATTCATAGAACAGCTATTATCTGATCCTGAAATTGAAGAAATTAGTGTAATTGGCCCGAATAAACCAGTTTATGTTTACTTGAGAAACAAGGGCTGGAAAATGGTTAATGCGATTTTTGAAGATGAAAAAACAATTGCAGAGCTGATAAACAAGATGGGGCGAAGCATTGGAAGGCA
>JAHJDH010000028.1 GCA_018812625.1 Microcaldota archaeon
ATATGTTGAGGAGATGGAAGAGATTAGCAGATCAACAGGCCTTGTTTATGTTTCTGCAATTGGATTAAACAATCTCTCAAAATACGGGAACAGAAGCGGATACTCGAGCAGATCATCAGGGGGATGGAGTTCTTCTGGTGGTGGTGGATTTAGCGGAGGCTCTTCAGGCGGTGGAGGTTTCAGGTAGTAATATCTCTGTGAAAAAATAATAAGACTTGCAAATCAATAGAACTATCGATCAACACAACTGTCACTTATGCATTCATGAGGAACAAAGCAATAGGGGTAATACCCTTCTTCATGACAACATGGGCCATTGAGATAGCCGCATTCTTCTTTTTGAATAAAAACTTGAGTAACAAAATAAAAGTCATTGGAATTTGCAATCCCTATTCCGGATTCTGAATAATTTATATCAAGAATATTCTCGCGGTGGCCAGAACTATCCATCCAACCAGATACAATTGAATCTTCTATTTCATCACTATTTGCATAAGTAAAAAGCCATTTTACTCTAGGGATGGTTTTCACATATTCAAGCCTTTGATCAAGCTCTTCCTGAACCTGTTCTGGTCCAGTAGGTTGCTTGAACATTCCAGTATCACAATCCTCAGTTTCAACATCAAATGTTTTTCTTGAAACCCAGGAGGAAGCTAAAAATATATTTTCTCCAGAAGTTGAATAATAGTAAATCGAGTGATTTTCTAGCCGATCAGGATGATAAGATCCAAAATCAAAACCCTCATGATGGGCAAATGGAATATAGCAAAGAAGATCCCTCTCTGTTAATGGTGCATTTTCTTTTGCAAGATTTTTGCTGTGGGCACGCGCAACCGCAGCAACTGCATCGTTCCAGATCAGCTTGGATAACCCCTCGGAAGCCCTTTCATCATTAACTTTTGAGAATATGCTCTGCTCCATCTTGAAATATGGAACCGAATAATTGACCGGCTCTGGCTCTTGCAAAACAGGTTGCTCGGCATGACCAGATATTATGCCTCGAACTGGCTGGGAGGGTTGAATCGAAGGACCCTGAGTTACATCAGCAGTAGGAGGCACATAACTTCTTATCTGAGGAGGAGATACTAACTGAAGTGCTAAAACAATCACAAGAATAATGAGTAATAAGTCTGCAACTGTTTTAACTATGCCTTCGATTTGCATGCTTATGAGAATGAACTAAACATTATAAATGATGCGCCAAGCTCAATAAGATTATGATAAAGGCAATTCTTTTTGACCTTGATAATACTCTAATTGATTTTCTTACTTTCAAAAAGGAAGCTGCCAAAGCAGCAGCAATGGCAATGGTAGAGCAGGGCCTTGAGATTGATGCTATTACTGCATTTGGAAAAATATTTTCGGTTTACGACGAGAAAGGGATAGAATATCAAAAGACTTTTTTTGAAGTAATAAAACCATTTAATCTTGAGATCAATAAGGCAGAGAGAATACAGCAAGCTGCAATACAGGCATACTTAAGAAAAAAGTTTGAGACCCTGAAACCATACCCACTAGTAAAGCCAGTTCTGGCAAAACTAAGGAAAAAATACAAAATTGGCATTGTAACTGATGCACCAAGAAATAAGGCTTGGCAGCGCCTTATCATAAGTGGCCTTGAAAACGAATTTGATTTTGTAATAACCCACGATGACACAATGAAAATAAAGCCAAATCCATCGCCATTTTATTTGGCTCTTGAAAAACTTAATCTACTCGCCCCTGCATGCCTTTTTGTTGGAGATAATCCGGATCGGGATATTAAGGGAGCAAAGGAACTTGGAATGATGACGTGTTGGGCACGATATGGCTCGATGAGAAAAAATTCTGATGCAGATATTGAGATAGATAGCATTGGAGAGCTCGTAAAAAAACTGGAAGAGTTATCACTTTAAAGATTATCTGAGTATGGGAAATATGGCACTGAGGCGAAAATCTATGTACGGGCTCGAAATTGAGCTCTTCACATTAAATACTGAAGGAAAACTCATTAATGCTGCTCCAGAAATTCTAAAGAAAGTAGAAGGAACTAATCTTGGAAAATATGTAAAAAAAGAAATTTCAAAATCAATGGTTGAGCTTTTAGCAAAAGAAAAATTATCAGTTCGTGAATCAGCATATACATTCCTGGAAAACCTTGAGGAACTTGTTCAGGTTGCTGAAGGAATGGGATATAGATTACTTCCGCTAGGTGCGCATCCAGGCAAAGTTGCACCAAAGTTGCACACTACAGAATGGTACGATGCAAAAAAATCAGTTCTTGGAAAAGACACATACAAAGAAGCAAGCATCTGCGGATTCCATTTTCATTACACCCTGCCAGAGGGGATAGTGCAAAAAACAACAGAAACAATCAAAAAAGTCGGTAGATCTTACGCTCGGGATATTTTCCTCCAGCAATATAATTTCCTAGCAGCGTGTGACCCTGCAATGATTACGCTATGCCAATCAACGCCATTTTGGGAGGGAATTCACTGGGCTAAGGATTGTAGAGTGCTTATATACAGAGATATGAAAGTATCTCGGGGAGATGAATCCATGAAAGGAATCCATTACACCCTTCCAATGTTTGGTGGACTCCCAAATTATGAATTCACTTTGCAAGACATTAGAGTAATGGCAGATGCAAAAAAGACACAATGGCTTAAGCTTCTTGAGAAAAACAACTTTCCGACCAATCAAATTGCATGTTTGCCATCACTTAAGTTCATGTGGGGACCTCTTAGGGTGAATAAGATTGGAACATTTGAGTATAGGGGCCCGGACATGAACCACCCTGACGTAATTTTCTCAACATCAAGATTACTTGTCTATCTTCTTCGAAGAATTGAAAAAATGGAAATTGCAGTTGAACCATCAGATATTGGAATTGATGAACCATTTGTTTTCGAAGATAACACGATATACGTGCCCCCGCACTCAACACTAAAAAATCTAGAGAGACAAAGTGTTGTTCATGGATTTGATTCTTCATCAGTGCATAAATATTGTTCACGTCTTCTTGCCCTTGCAGATAAACTGCCAGGAAAACCAAGGTTCTTGGGAAGAGTACGAGAGATGATTACAAAAAAGAAATCGGTTTCAGATGAAATCTTAGATCTGGTTCGAAAAAATGGGTATGATCCAGCTGATGAGGTATCTGATGAAATGATGAATCATGTTGCTCTTTTCCATGCAGAAAAGCTCTCTGCCAGCGTTGGAAAACTTAGGATCAAGTTCAAACGCTGAATTTTTAAAGATTGTTGAGTTTAGCTAGTTTATGATAGAACTAGGTGGAGTAGATAATCTGTTACTTGGTGCAGGAGTATTTGCATTTTCATTTTTAGCTCTCATGCTAGTATGGTCAATAGTGATTAAGATTCTCTTTACATTACTTGGAAAATCAAAACTTTATTTTATTCCAAAAACATTGAAAGAACTATTTCTCTCTGTTGCATTCATATTGATTTTAATTTCTGCACTTGTGGGATTCCATTATGCTAAAAGTGACATACTCGCCGGTGAACTTTTCAAAATTTGGGAAATTCTGTTGATATTTGCTGCGATGAATATCATAGTTAGAGTTATTTTAACTGGAATCGATGTGCACCAGAAGAACATCAAGGATAAATCAGGAGTTTATAGGTCAATTGGACTTATGAAAGGAACTGCTGGTCTTTTGTTATACCTCATTGCACTTATCATCTCGATCCAAATATTGAGCACAGAAGTTGGAACAGTAATCACAATCATTGGACTATTCATTGTCGTACTATTCTTTGTTGCTGCGTTTGATCAAATTAAAAGCATTCTCGCAGGTTTGCAGCTTGGAGACTATTATGTTGACATTGGCAGCCTCATAACAATAGATGGACATACTGGATTTGTAGACTCCATACATGGAAGATCCACGCTTCTAAAAACAATTGAAGGCAAAACAATTGTGATTCCAAATTCACACTTCTTTGCAAGATCATTTGAGATTGATCCAAATGAAGTTAGTGGAATGAAAATTATGGCTCAGGTACAGACAAAAACACCTGAAAAAATCAAGGATAAAATCTCAGCAATCTCATCAAAAATTACAATAGAACATAAGGACATGCTCAATGAATTCATGCCAAAGGTCGGTCACTACGGAGTAACTGATGGAAAACATACGTTTTTGATAGATTTCAAGATTACGCCAGAATCAAACATTCCAAAGATAATGGATACGTTTTGTTCTGAACTGACATCTGCATTTGGAGATAAGGTTGTAAACATTAAGCTCATTCAGTAAATTCTTGAGCTTCGTATACAAAAAATTCCATCCCTTTTTCTTTCCATTCTTCTGAATCAAGGCCAGCTTTCATGCACAGATGCCCAAGAAACTTTTCTTTTTCTTTCAGTTGATCCCATACGATAGGAAGAAATGTTGCTCGGTTCCAGCCCTTTTTGATAATAAGTCCATGCTTTCTTGGAACAAGCTTTTCTAGAAGATCTTCAGGAGAACTCACTTCAAGCTTTTCTGGAGGAGTTAAAACTGATATTTCTATTTTGATCCTTGAGAAATCATCCAGAGTAACTGGTTGGAATCTTGGATCACGAAGTGCTGCATTTAGTGCATTGTCAATTACATCAAATACCAATGGTCTTGAAATTTCAAGTGAACCAATGCACCCCCTCAGGTTGCCATCAAGATATAATGTCGTAAAACATGCCATCTCAGTTGTAAGATTAGGGTATGGAACATCGGCTGGCTTTAGATTCAGAACAGTGCCAGATTCCAGATAGGTTTGAATAGTACGGCGTGCAGTTTCCAGTAAAAATTTGCCCTCTTCTTCAGTAATCTTCATAAATCATCCCTCCAAAATAGCAAATGCAGCATATCCTACAACTGCGGTTTTGGGTCCTGCAGTATCACCGGAATTAGCATAGTTGAGTTTTTTTATCTTCCACCCGTGTTTTTTTGCAAGTGCCATGGCAATTGCAATTCCTGTTTTCCCGCAGGCATCTCCATTCTTCAAAAAACCTTCAAGATCCAGATTTTCAATTAGTTCAATTGTCTTTTTGTCGATCGCAACTGCATCATCATAAGGCTTGTAATGGCTCAGATCAGAGCTGATCACAAGAAAATCCCCATTATCAATAAGATTTGCACCATCATCAGGTGATATATTGCCAGTCAAAACTGGAGCAATTGAAAAGTCTGTGAGAACAGTTTGAAGAAATGGCAATTGAACTTCAAGAGAATGCTCTGGATTGTGAGCAGCTGGATAATTATTGGTATTGCCAAGTTCATAAACAGGGATTAATCCAAGAGGAGTGTTCCAAGCTTCGCACCCAGATTCAGCAAGCCCTTCAAAATAACCATGGTGACTTGGACCGAGCAGGATTATTTTTTTCTGCTTGGATAAAAGCTTGTAGGCATATGCAGCAACAGGAGCAGAGTAGATATACCCCGCATGAGGAACTATTATTCCCTTTAATTTTCCTGATAATTCAGGCACATTTGCCTGATCCAAAAAATCACGTATCATTGTTTCAAGTTCATTTTCGTCTCCTGGATAAAAAGATCCAGCAACAGCAGGCATTCTTATCATTTCCATACCCCCGAAATTTTTGTTTGGCATCTAGGACATTTGCCATCGTCTAGTTTGTTTAATGAAACCATCATCCCCACTCTATTAACCACTTCAGAATTACAGGATGGACAATATGTAGTTTCATATTCTGAATAAGATTGTGAAATATTTCCGCAGTATACATGCGCAAGACCCTCAGAAAGGCCAAGTTCCCTTGCTTTGAGTAATATTTCAGGAGCAGTTCCTTTAGTTGACTTCATTTTGTAATCAGGATGGAATGCAGTGAGATGCCATGGCATATCAGGATCAACTGAATGTAACCATTTTGCAGCTGCTTTAAGCTCATCCAGATTGTCATTCCAGCCAGGCACGATCAATGTTGTTATTTCGACCCAAATGCCTAACTTTTTTGCATATATGATAGAATCTTTTATGTGCTCCATATCAGGAACATGGCAAAGCTGAGTATAGAATTTCTGGTTGAATGCCTTGAGATCAATATTTGCTGCGTGAATGCTTCCACTCAGCTCATCCCAGCATTCTTTTGTCTCGTAGCCATTTGTTACGTAAATTCCCCGAAGATCGTGTTTTTTTGCAATTTCCATGATATCAAGAGCATATTCAGTAAATATTGTTGGCTCGTTGTAAGTGAATGATATGGACTTGCAGCTGGATTCCAGTGCGCCTTTTACAATACGCTCAGGACTCCACTCTTGGCAAGCGTTAATATGTTTTTGAAAATACTCCCTCCAGTGCTGTGGATCTTTTTCCCTGGCTTCTCGCGGAGCCTGGCTAATATCCCAATTTTGGCAAAAATCGCATGCAAAATTACAGCCCACAGTTCCAATAGAGAAACTGCGGGTTCCAGGAAGATAGTGGAAAAGAGGTTTTTTCTCAACAGGGTCTGGCCAAAGTGCAACTGGACGCCCATAAACAGAGAGTTTGAGGCTTCCATTTTCATTGACCCGAACACCGCAAAAGCCAGCAGAACCATTATGGATAATGCAGCGGCGCTGGCAGGCAATACACTGAAGCGAATCTCCTTCGAGCTTCTTTGCAAGCATCTTCCTCATGCACATCAATTCCTAGTCTAATGTTAAATGTTTTTTTATTTTAAGAACACATCGATTTTGCAAAAAAACACCAATTATAAAAGAAATAAGTTCCAGTTAGAACTTATGAGCAACAAATTTGAAGAGTTTTTAACCGGATATTTCAATGCAATAAAAAATGACGATCTTGAATTTCTTGGCAAAATATATGCAGACTGGCTTGAGACTTCTGGAGAAGTTCCGGATGAGCAGAAAGGAGAATTCACTAAAATGATCATAGGAGACCTGAAGCAACTGGCAGAGCTTAAAATTGACAGAACTGAAGAGATCGGGGATTTTGACATTGTATATATGAAAATTGATGATGGAGAATTCTCACTTAATTTTAAGAAGAAAGGAGATTCATGGATTTTCTTCAATGAAAAGAGCAACTTTACTCTCTTCAAACAGGTTTATGCAATTGGATATGCCATCCAGGGCGGATCGCTTAGGGTGCTTTTCAATGGAAAAAGAACCATAGTTGCAGACAAGATTCAAAATTCAGGATTCAATTCAATAATTAATTCGGCTTTGGAAATCGGAGAAAATGAAATCACATTAGAGTCTGTGGATGGTACTTCGCTTACAGTTTCACTGAAGATTAGCAGCGCAAAATCTGGAGAGATCATATCTACAGATCAGGGAAATGTTCTGAATTGGGATGGAACTGTCAAAGAACCAGTTAATTTGAGATTCAGTGCAGAATGAATTTGCTATCTTTGGGCAGCTTCAAATAAGGAGATTGTCTGATTTATCCTATTTTGAATTTCTTCAGGAGAAGGTTGTAGTTCGTCTTCTGAAAATGCTCCAGTTTGAACATTTATTCGCTCGAATATCTGAAGATAGAGACTATAAATGATTTCAAGACTCAGTACGTACCTGGGCGCGAGTTGATTTTTGAGATTATCAAGCATTGTTCTGGATTCTGAACGGTATTCTTCTGCACGATTATGATAGATCTGCATCAGATTTCTGAAATCATCAGTTATACTTTCATTTGCAATAGTTTTGAGCATTGGTCGTGTGAGATTGTTTTCTTTGAGCAGATCATCTGCAAAATAATTAAGATTTTCATTTTGATCTTTTTTGAAATCGCGGATAATGTGAACTAAATAACAAAAACGGGCTAGTGGCCTTGCCATTTCAACAATATCAAACTTTGGGACAGTATATTCTCCATTTTCTTTGACAACTCCGCAAAGATGCATGAAAATAGAGGCAGGTGCGACTGCGGCTCCTTCACAATATTCAAGAAAAACCTTGAATGAATCAAATCCATTGTGATGAATGTCGTATATCATAGATTTGCATAAATTTTTCCATGGGTTTTTTGGAATGTGAAATTTAAGTTGAGTATCCAAAAGGCTTTTTTTCAGAGGGCTGTCTGCAACCTCGCTATTTTTCAGCCATGTTTCCACAACAGATGCAAGTTGCTGCTGTTCAAGTTTAGAGAGGATCATTGCAGCAGTTTTATTATTATCAACCAAATCATCCAGTACTCTCATAGACTGATAACAAACTTTGAATGCGTGATATCTCTCATCGTCCCAAAATCTCGCAGCTATGTCTAAAATAGGATTTTTTGAAAGTAGATTGATATCAAAATTTCTAGGAATATCATTAACTTGCATGAAGATAATTCTATCCGTATCCATTTATGTACTTTATGCTGTTTTGAGTGGCAAATCAGGTTGTGCCATCACATAGAGAAAAAATGCGGAAATGAACTTTAATCGCATTTAATAATATCAGGTGAGAATTCGAGTGATGAGCTCAGTTACACTCTTTGGTGGAGTTTCCGAGATTGGCGGAAACAAAATCCTTCTTGAAGATAATGGAACAAAAATATTTCTGGATTTTGGACAGTCTTTTAGTCATCTGGATGAATATTTTGCAGAATACCTGCAACCAAGAACCCGTTTTGGTTTGCGGGATCAGTTTGCACTTGGACTAATGCCTCAAACAAAAGGATTGTACAATTCTTGGGCAATTGAAAAAACAGATATCAGTTACAGTGAACCTGAGTATCATGCAGTTTTCATAACGCATCCTCATTATGACCATCTGGCGCATATCAGATATCTTGATCAGAAAATACCAATCCACATGGGAGAAACTGCAAAGACAATACTGCGATCAGTAAATGAAACAGGAAAGGCCAATATTTTTCATGAAAAGGAAAGCAAAACATATGATGGAACAGTAATTCCTGCAAATGATGTTCGGACATTCAGAAC
Source organism: Microcaldota archaeon (assembly GCA_018812625.1). Taxonomy (GTDB): domain Archaea; phylum Micrarchaeota; class Micrarchaeia; order Anstonellales; family Bilamarchaeaceae; genus Bilamarchaeum. Next base: position 8,875 of record JAHJDH010000028.1, read on the forward strand.
TGGAGACAAAGTAAAAGTTGATGATATCGAGGTTATACCAGTCCATGTTGACCACTCGGTTCCAGGAGCTTATGGATTTATTGTACATACAACTGGAGGCACGGTGTGCTATACTGGAGATATCAGAAAACATGGTAACCGGCCTCAGATGACGCAGGATTTCATTGAAAAGGCAAAGGAAAACTCTCCAGATGTTTTGATTATTGAGGGAACGCGTGTTGCTCCAACGGAAACCAGAAAAAATTACTCGGAATCTTCTGTTTATGAGAAAAGTTCTGAGATTGTTCAGAAAGATGAGATTGTTCTTGCCATGAGATATCCAAAGGATCTTGATAGATTTAGGACTTTTTACAACGTTGCTCGGGAAAGTGGAAAGTACCTTGTTATCAGCCTCAAAACTGCACACATGCTGCAATCATTAAAGGAAGATGGAATAGGCCTTCCAGTTCCTTTTGAAGATGAAACAATCAGGGTTTACAAAAGAGAGATGAAGATATACAAGGACTGGGAGAAAGTTTGGCTTGAAAAATGCGTTGATCACAAATGGATTGCTGAAAATCAGAAAAAAGTCATTTGGGAACTGGATTTCTTCCAGCTAACTGAATTGATTGATGTAAAGCCGGGCGCAGGATCATGCATTCACTCAATGAGTGAACCTTTTGAGGAAGACCCAATGTCCCAATTGCAGGATAATGTTATGAAGAACTGGCTGGAGAGGTTTTCATTAGAACATCACCAGCTTCATGCATCAGGACACGCATCAATGGACGAAATCTTTGAAATGATAAATGAGATTAGTGCAAAAAAGGTTATTCCAATCCACAGTCAATATCCAGAATTGTTCAAAGGAGAGAATATCGTAATAGCTGAAAAAGAAAAGAAAATAGAAATAAATTAATCGGATTTTGCTTCTTTAGCATCTTCCCAAAGAGAGATTGGATTATTTTCTGTATCCAAGCAGCAGACGAAATATCCCATTCCTGGAACTGCTGTTTTTCCCATGACAATTTTTCCGCCAAGTTCTTCGACTTTTTTAGCAGCTTCTTCTACGTTGGGAACTCCGATGTAATTGGTAGGCATGTGGAATGCTCCTTTTCTTTTCATGAGTCCCCCTCCAACTCCGGGATCCCCATCATCATTAGTAGTGCTCACCATCAAATAATCACCATCTGCTTTTCCAGAAGGATTCCCAACGTTTTCTATTTTCCATCCAAAAAGTTCCCCATAGAACTTTCTTGCTCGACCCAAATCATCTGCAGGTATTTCAAAATGTACAATTGTTGGCATGTTATCACCTGTTTTGGATAATAGAAGTTGATTTAAATTCTTTTTGAAAGAGAACATTTCCGCAGAAATAGTATATAGTATTTTTTAGGTCATGTTTATATATAGGAAGTGACATATATACATATGAAGAAATTTTGTCCCACTTTTAATGATGCGAAAAACTGGAAAGGAAAAATCGAGAGAGAGTATAGATTGTCCCATATCGAAATTCAAAAACTTCAAACAGAAATTCTAGAGAGAGATAAAGGCATATGCCAGTATTGCTCATTTGAAGGAAAGAAATATCAAACAATAAATCATATTGATGGAGATACGCAAAATAATAGCAAATCAAATCTTGCAACTGTTTGTCCTATGTGCAAACTGATTCTAAATACAGATTATGGTTGCAATATTGAAGGAATTGTTTGGCTTTACACTACGTCAAACATTTCACAGAAAAAAATTATACAAATGACTCGTCAGATGAGAATTGAAGGAAAAACAGATGATCAGATAATAAGAACCCTCGGACTTCGCAACAAAGTACCATATAAACGAGATAGGGCTTATCTTGAGAGATTGTTTGGATTTGTTTCATCCTGGAGAGGTTCTCTTGGCCATGCAGAAGAAGCTTTGGAATATGGCTATGAAGCCTGAATTTTTCTTATTGCTTCAAATCTACGCCTAATTTTGTGAGTTTATCTAAAATTGGAATGTCTGCTGCTGCAAAACTATAAGTTTTCAATTCTTCCAGAGTAACCCATCTTGAATCCTGGACATCCAAATTCTTCAGCTCGCCTGAATGGAAACGTGCAAGAAATGCAAGGACCACCACATGATGGTCTTTCCCATAAACATGGGATGCAACTTCAAATATTCCATGGATCTTGATTGTGATATTCAACTCTTCGAGTATTTCGCGGTGAAGAGACTGCTCAGGATGCTCCAGAAACTCGACCTTTCCGCCAGGAAATTCCCATTTTCCAGCTTCAAATGTGCTGTCAGCTTTCCTTTGGGCAATTAGAAATTTATCATCTTTTTGGATGATTGCTGCAGTAACAAGAACAGTCATGCATATTCATATTGCTTGAAGTTTTTAACTTAGTAGATTCAGATTAACATTCCGAAAAACATTACAAGTCCCAATATTAGAATTGCCAGAAGAATCTGCGGAACAACCATTGCAACAGCTGTTTTCCAGAAATCAAGCTTATTGAGTTCTCGAATTCCCCTGAATGTATTTCCAAAAGAAACAAGACTTGCCAGAGTGCCAATGCATGGAACCCAACCAAGTAGTAATGATGCAGTTGATCCATAGGTATACATCTGAAGCGTATCAGTAAGAGGACGTGTGCACCCAAAGAGCTGAAGGATCATATGAGTTGCAACAGAAAGAAAACCAAAGATCAGTGGAACCATTGCAAAGACAATTACAGCAGCAATGATGGAATCTAGGATATTTCCATAAGAGATAAAGCCAACAACAAAAGAAAATCCAGTGTATAATAAGAGTAGTAATAGGAAATAAGATAATGAAAACCTAAATCCGCTTTTCAATAATGGTTCGAAATCAGTTTCATTAACAACCCAGATTGCTTTTCTGATAGTAGTTATGTATTCCTGCATGAGGAAAATGAGTGTGGAATTATTTATAATATGTCACAATGCAGCAAGAGGCTCTGTTGGGCAATTTTCTATTCCAAGTTCAGAGCAGATTTGCTCAAAAGTAATTTCAGGGTTCTGCTGCTTTCGAAGATGATAAAGATGGCTTGGGCAGTTTTTGCCAAATCCATCAATGGTCTTGTGAAAATTAGTTCGCATTCGCGCGCATACATATCTTGCAAGATGATCTGGATAATATGCAACATCCCAAACCTGCAGATCATTGACCCACCAGAGTTTCACTGGCCAGTGCAAAATTCTTGATGCAACATCACGATCAAGCAACTTCCAATCTTCAGGAGTTGGAGTGCGTTTTTGAGCTCCATCACCATTTTCAAGAGCATTTCCCAAACTAAGAAGGAAGTTTGCACTGGAATCCATTCTATCAAAAGTAGTCAGCTTTCTTGATTTGAGCCTTCTTCGAAGTTTTATTCGGTTCTTATCTCCAACATTGTATTCAAGAGAAGCTATTTGCACAACTATAGTCATTGGCATTTTCTCAATTAATTGAAAAACATTGGAAAGCTTCTGTGGATTTTCATCAAACATTTGAATGAGGCTCTTTGATATATTAAATCTAATTTCATTTGACTCAAGATATGGACACTCACGAAGAGTTTTAGCAAGGCCTGGAAACATTTTTGTTCCGTCATCAAAACTTGAATTGTCAAAAAATCTCATGTGATCTGCAAAGCTGCGCTTTTGAGAGCCAAAATCTCGAACTGATGCTGAAACCGCATCAAGCTTTTCTGATAATGTAGCTGAAACTAATTTTGCAGTTTCACATGGTTCGCATTTGTGAGGCTCGCATTCGCAAGGTGCAGTAATTATTGTTTGGACTGTTCGCTCAGGACATTCAGCTTGTGGAGTGCAGGCAAGCGCTGAGACTAAAGGCAATGCTACAAGAGCCATTCGAATTTTTTTTGGAAACTGAATTGTTCTTTGTATTTTTTTCATAAATACCATTCCAGCATAGAATTACAAATAGTACAACAATCCATATTTATTCATATCTATTAGCAAAAATTAGCCAGTTGCTGTTTCGATTTTATCTTTTAGTTCATCTGCTTTTCCTTGATAATCGCCAAGGCTTTTCCACTGCCCATCGATAAACTGGAACAGATCACTATCGCTTATTACGATAATTGAATCGCCAGGATAAAATCCGCAGCTTTGATTATCATAACATAGATTGAAATCAGTTCCAATCCTTCCAGTGTATTCACCGGTTTGCGGCTCGAATGTTTTGGCCCCTTCAAGGAATTTTATATCTTCCTTTGTTGCAATTTCCTCTTCCGGCAAAGCAACAATGCAATGGCCTTCGAGTCTTACTATAGTATAACTAGTTACATAGCAGAAAACAACCGGATGATACTTTTCAAGCTCCCCTAGATTAACAGAAGTTGAATCATCGTAATACCATTCTTTGCTGGAAGTAGTATGTACAATGAAAGTGCTTCCAGGCTCAGCTTCCCATGCAATCAGCTCCGGGTTTTCTTCATAGTCATTGAGCAGTGCCTTTAGAAAAATAGAATAATCTTCGCAGTCCCCTCCGCCTTTTTCTATCATCTCATCAATGGAATTGAGCTTGTCATTAGGCTCATCAACATAGGTAAAACCAATATGCATATCCATGAAAAGAGGAATGCATGCAAGATTGAGCTCTCCATCCTCAACGCATTTGCGGCTTGAATATGAAATAAAATATTCAGTTTGAAAGCTCATCTTGGAATTCTCGGATAACCACTGCAGTGAATCTGTTAATGAATTTTCAATCTCTTCAATATCAGAAGAAAGTTCATTGAATTCCTCTGTGTATTCTTCAAGAGTTGTTTGTTTTGATTTGAGCTCTGCTTCAGTATCGTTTAGTTTTTGCTCAGTTTCAGCAAGATCTTTGGATAATGATGTGATTTCTATTTCCCGTTCAGTTAGGTTTAGCCTTAAGCTACCAAGTTCTGCATCTTTTTGATTTATGTTTGATTTTAGAAGTGTTATTTCCTGCTTGAGTGCTTGCTCATGCGCATCATACTGCTCTTGATTGTCTGCAATGTCTGCTTTGAGCGAATTATTTTCAAAGAAAAGAACTACAAGGATGGTAGAAACAATAATTAGTGCAATAATAGAAATGGAAAAAAGTACCGGCATCAATTTTTTCATGTTTGAAACTTTGCGCCCAAGAGTTTTAACTATTTGTTCGGGGAGTTAGGATTCAGCACTGGCCAGATTCCTGATCATAAATATGCTTTATGAAGAAAAATGCAGTAGGGTTCTGCAATACAAGTGCAGCTGATTCAAGAGCATTAAAAGATGCACTTGAAATCTTGAGATCAGGATTCATGACCTTAGAAATAAGATGATTCACAAATACTGAGATATCTTTTCCTTCTTTTGCGAATTCCCCAAGAAGATCAATAACATCGCGAACTATCTGTGGATTCTCATGATCTAGCAGCGTAAAGATACTTTCATAGTCGCACTTTGAAAGATAATGATCAACAAGAAGCGAAACAGCAAGACTGAGCGCTGCTCCATCGAGTTGTTCTAGTGCATTTTCTAGTCCAGGAATTGCATCAGATATGTCTGCTCGAGCAACAAATGCATCATAAAGCCTTCCAACACCCGTCTTAATCATATCTGGATCTTTAAGCATGACAGTAGAAGCCTCAACATGAGACTCTGGGTCCCTGCTTACTTCTTCGATTGATTGTTCCATAGCAAAAAGAGACAGAAGAATCTCATCTCTTGGAAGCGAGCCTCGAACAGGTTCACACTTGACATCTACTGAAAGAGAAGTTTGAACAGGCCGAATACTAGGCTTAATACTAGGTTTTGCATATTTTTTTCTAGACATGGTGATACTATTATGTGGGAATAAAGTTATAAACATGATCTTATATGCCATTTGAATGAGTTTCTTTATAAATGAAACAAGAATAATCGTCAAAACTCACCGAGGTCCAGACGAATCCCGAAAGCTTTATAAATTAATAGAATCATAAGTAGAATCCGCTCTAATTTGTTTTAAGGAGCGCCTTTCTAAGGCGCGTTGAATTAAACTAGCCAGAGACTCTCTCATCTCGAGAGAAATTCATGCGTATGAAGTGACAACAAGATATTAATAGTATCTGGGAAAAGTGAAAAACACAAAATTGAAAGTTATATGCTGTATATATATCATATAGTGGATGGCTTGGCTTGTGCCCGCACGCCTACGCGGCAAGCGGCGAAACGCCTTGGGTAGACGCACGCAGTCTTTGATCCAAGGGTTTAGGTGTGCGCAGTAATGCGCAATAACCCCCTGAAATGAAGCATCTTAGTAGGGGGCGGAAGAGAAATCAATTGAGATTCGGTTAGTAAAAGCGATTGAAAGCCGAATAGATCACGCTGAATTCCAGCATAGTAATATGTTGGGAGATGTGGCGGGGAGTATCCCTTTTGTGAGTTTAAGTCCTCTGGAATGAGGCGCCATAGCGGGTAATAGCCCCTTGTGCGAAGCAAAATGGAATGATCCGAATAAGAGTATGGTCCGCCTGAATGCGGGCAGGAATATGGGTGTAATCAACATCCAAATCTAAATATGGGGCGCAAGACCGATAGCGAATTAGTAGCGCGAGCGAACGCTGAAAAGCACTGGGGGACCAGTGTGAAAAGTACCTGAAATTATATGATTACAACATGGCAAGGCATGAAAGCGTAGGTTTATGGAAGAGTTCTAGGTAACGAAAAACTCGACATAAACTCAGCAGTGTTTTGTCTTTCTTCTCGAAGCAAGAGCCAGGGAGTTATGTGATGTGGCGAGATGAGAATCGAAGCGAAAGCAATAGTCCGCAGCCTTCGGGTGAGGGACGTCGTTGTAATTTGCGATCAGTCACATTGTATAGACTCGAAGCCATTGTGATCTACGCCTGAGCAGGGTGCAGTCAACCTGACGGTTGATGAAGGCCCGCAACTAGTGGTGGTATATTCCCCTTAGGTGACTTGGGTGTAGGGGTGATAGTCCTGTCGAACATGGCAATAGCGAGTTCCCTTTGAAGTGTGTCTTAGCACAGCGTCTCTGGAGATAGATACAGGGGTAGAGCACTGATTGGGTGGAGCGGCTCCGAAAGGGGTCACCAGCCTCTCAAACTCCGAATACTGTATCATCATAGAAGGAGGCAGTGGCGATGTCTGGAGTAAGTCTGGCGTCGTTTACGGGTTCGACCGTACGTGGGGTTAAGGGCCCTAAATGCTAGTTAAGTGTGAATCCACAAGGAGTCTCTATTCAAAAACAACCGGGAGGTAGGCTCAGAAGCAGCCACCCTCTAAACAACGCGTAATAGCGGACCGGTCTAGAGTGCAGATTCTGAAAATTCACGGGGCTAAACTAGCTTCCGATACCTCACCAAGGCCAAAAGCCTTTGATTAAGAGGGCGAACGGGTTGCGTAGAAGATAGGCGGTAACGTCTATTGGAGCGGCCTGTTATGAACATCCTGGTGTTAGTAGCAGCATATCCGAGCGAGAATCTCGGACACCTTATAGAGCAAGGATTCCTCAGCCACGTTCTTCAGCTGAGGGTTAGTCGATCCTAAGGTCCTCGGTAATTCCAACGGACCGAAATTAGGGAATCCGGTTAATATTCCGGAACTATAGAAGTAGGCGCGGTAACGCAAGCCAGTTTTTTACATCTTTGGATAAGTCGAGCGTCTTCGGACGTCTGAAGGGAGTAGGTCCTCGGAGTCTCATTGTGAGGAGAAGAGGATGAAACCCGTAGGGATAATTCGATTGAATCCAGGGATCCGTGAAAAGTAAAACTGGAACGATCTTCTATATTCGTACCAAGAACCAGTACAGGTGCTCTAGCTGAAAAGGCTAAGGTGTGGCAGGATAACTCACGTTAGGGAACTCGGCAAGATAGCCCTGTAACTTAGGAAGAAGGGGTGCCATAGTATGAGTAATATTGTGGCTGCAATTACAAGTGGAGTGCGACTGTTTACCAAAAACACAGGTCACCGCAGAGCCGAAAGGCTGAGTATGGTGGCTGACGTCTGCTCACTGCTAGTACCTGAATACCGGTTTCAACCGGAGGAAGGGCTGGTAAAGAGCGGGGGTAACTCTGACCCTCTTAAGGTAGCGTAATACCTCGCCGCTTAATTGGCGGCTTGCATGAATGACGTAACGTCGCTCCAACTGTCCCAACGTGGGACCTGGTGAACTCACTGACCGGTGAAGATGCCGGTAACTCCCAGAGGGAAACGAAGACTCCATGGAGCTTTACTATAGTCTGATGTTGTAATATTGAGCTTGCTACCAAGCGTAAGTGGGAGCTGTTATGTCATGCCTTCTGGGGCATGGATAGGCGCCAATGTTACACCACTTAGTTGGTTTGATATTGCTTACTCGCAAGAGGACAGCGTCAGGTGGATAGTTTGGCTGGGGCGGTACGCCCTCGATAAGGAAACAAGGGCGCCCAATGCTTTGCTCATTCCGGTCAGAAATCGGAAGTAGAGGGTTAAACACAAATGCAAGGCTGACTGTATTTCGAAAAGCGTGAAATGCAGAGACGAAAGTCGGGGTTAACGAACCTTGAAATCCCTTTGATGAGGATTCAAGCTGTCAGACAAGCTACCCTGGAGGTAACAGGCTCGTCGCGGGTGAGAGTACACTGCGACGTTAGTCAATCGTTTTCACTTATTTATTTAAGGACTAACTCGCGTACTTATCGACCCCGCGGTTTGGTACATCGCTGTCGGCTTGGGATATCCTGGTCGTGTAGGAGCGGCCAAGGGTTGGGTTGTTCATCCATTAAAATCCCACATGAGCTGGGTTCAGTACGTCGCGAGACAGTACGGTAGTATCTCC
>JAHJDH010000029.1 GCA_018812625.1 Microcaldota archaeon
AAATGAAAGTTCTTCAGACAACCAAACAAACCAATCCACAGGCTAAAATTGCCTGGGGACTAATTCTTTAATTTTTTCTTGAAATAGAACAAGTATGAAGATTGCGATATTTACAGACACATACAAACCACAAATGAATGGGGTAGTTGCATATCTATCTAATTGTGTGGAATCACTTTCAAAAAAACATGAGGTAGTTCTATTCGCTCCAGGAGACAAAGAACTAAAAATCGAAAAAAAGGACAACCTGAAGATATACTGGATCCCGTCTTCTCCATTCCCATTTTATGAAGGATACAAAATCGCATCAATGGATTACAAGAGAATAAGTGAAATCCTGAAAAAGGAAAAACCAGATGTTATACATGCTCATGCACCAGTTATTTTAGGAGTACAGGGAATGATAGCTGCAAAAAGACAAAACATCCCGACAGTAGTAACGCACCACACACATTTTCCGGATTATGTACCATACCTTCTTGATGGAAAACTTCCAAAAGCATTCGATAAGTTCAGCAAAAAAAGCGTTGAAAAACTGATTAAGCAGGTATACAAAAATGCAGATATTGTTACTGCACCCACGCAGGAACTTGTGGACGAACTCTCAGCATATGGCCTTGACAATGTTATGCTTCTTCCAAATGGAGTAAAACTCAAAAGGTTTGTCAAAAATCAAAAAGCAGTAGATGCGCTAAAGAAAAAACTAGGGATAGAAGATGATAAAAAAGTCGTCGTTTATCTTGGAAGAGTAAGCTTTGAAAAAAAATTAGATGTACTTCTCAAAGCATTTAGAAAAATTGAAAACAGTAATCGGATGCTTCTTATTGCCGGATCAGGACCATGTCTTGACGAGATTAAACAGCTTGCAGAAGAACTTGAAATCAAAAATATTAGATTTTCAGGATTTTTGGAAGATGATGAGATTCCTGCAGCATATGGATGCGGAGAGATTTTTGCATCAGCATCAGATACTGAAACTTTTGGACTGACATTTGTTGAAGCTATGAACATGGAACTTCCAGTTGTAGGAGTTGCCATGTTTGGAGCAAAAGAACTGATAAAACCAGATAAAAACGGACTTTTGGTTGAGCCTGGAGATAGCGACAAATTTGCAGATGCAATGGAAAGATTATTGAAAAACAAGAAACTTCGGACAAAACTGGGAAAAACTGGGCATGAGATGGCCAAAAAATACTCTCTTCAAAATAGTATCAAAAAAACTCTTGAGATTTACAAAAAGGTGACTGAATCTACCTGATAGTTGGGATTGATGCAGGAATAAAAACAGGTTATGCTGCCCTGAGCCTTGAAGGAAAACTAGTTGCAACTGGATGTGAAAAGGAAGCAAGTGATAAGATAATAGTAAGGGAAGTGTCCAAAATAGGCATCCCAGTCATAATAGCATCAGATACCAGTCCGCCATCTCATTTTGTCCAAAAAATAGCAGCAAGATTCAATGTCAAGGTATTTTGCCCAAAAGAAAGCATGAGCAAGAATGAGAAGCGTGTAATAGGTAAGGGGATGGATAATGTCCATATTAGAGACTCTTATGCTGCTGCAATCAAGGCATATAGAAGATATCAGAATAGATTACGGCAAATAGACAGTATGGAGATTGAAAACAAGGAGGAGCTCAAAAAAAGAGCAATAATTGGAGAAAAAATAGCTGGAAAACGATAAAATGTTGTAATTTACATAAAAATAAGCAAAAGGTTTATATATTGAAATTGGGTAATTATAGATGCAGTGGTGATTATTTTGGTAAAAAAGAAAATTAAGAAGACTATTATTAAGAAAAAAACCCAAAAGAATGTCGTAGCTAAAAAAGCTCCGAAGAAAAAGGCAGTTTCAGCAAAAAAGGCTTTGGTAAAGAAAAAACTCAAAAAACCAGTGCCAAAAAATAAAGTAGTCGTGAAGAAAACAATTGCCAAAAAACCAACAATAATCGAAACACCAAAAAGGAATAGAAGACCAGAGCCAAAGATTGAAGTAGTAAAGATACCAACTGCAGAACAAAAAATAGAAATGAAGAAAATTGTAGGCATTCTCAGAGATGCATACATCAGACAAACACTTATTGAGGTTGGTGGAGAAAATGCACTGGCCATTGTAAGGAATTTTTATGGGGATAACAGTGATGAAGAGCTTGCAAAAAAATTAAAGATCAAAATCAGTGATGTTCGAGCAACATTGAATAAACTCCATAACGAAGGATTGGTAAACTACATAAGACAAAAAGACAGCGAAACAGGATGGTATTCATATAGCTGGACATTGAATCATATTAGGATGAAAAAATGGGCCAGTGATCAAACAAACAAGATTATTAATGCTGGAGATGAAGGAAGTGAAAATTATTACTGTCCTTCATGCGGAACATCAACTATTACCAGCTTTGAGGATGCCGTTGTGGGTGATTTCAGATGCGCCCAATGCAACAGAATGCTTGAATTTCTTGACAAAGAAAAGATGATTGAGATTTACGAGAGAAAAAGATTGTAATGAAAATACAAGAAATTAACTCTTATTTGGTTGTCTCCAAAGGGGATAAGGTACTACTTCTAAGACGTGAAAATGGAACATGGGAGTTCCCAGGAGGCGGTATAGAATGGGGAGAAGATCCGCAAAAAGCAGCTATTCGGGAAACAAAGGAAGAAACAGGTCTTGATGTCCAGAATGTTTCTTTTGTCACATACACAACTGCAACGTACAAAAAAGGAGAAGATGACAAACACTCCATCTACTTAGTTTACAAAGGAGAAACAGACTCGCAGGAAGTTGTATTGTCAGAAGAGCATAAAGAGTATAGATGGCTAAATGTACTGGAAGCAAAATTCATGAAGCTTGCTCTTAATGCAGATGGAGTTCTGGAGTATCTTAGCTAGACATTCTTAAACTCAGCAATCATATCTTCCAATTCTTCAGTTGTATTGAACAGAAGAGCTTTGCTGTCAGATTCCATCTTCATAATAAGAGGAGCAACTGATGACGATGAATTTAGCAGAGTAACAAATTCCTGTTTTTCAAACTCATTTTTGAAAATAACTATTGTAATTCCGCGTTTTATTGATGTTAACACTCTGTGGAACATTGATTCAACATCTCCTTCTTTATCAAAGAAATGAAGATACATCTGCTGACCAACTACAGTAATAACACTGTCTGCAGCCTCAGATTCATTGAGACCCGTAAACGGAACTGCATTGTTAACGCATATGTCCCGAAGGCTACGCATAATTGAAAGATATTGCAAGGTATGACCAGTCTTGGATTTCCAAGAGGAAAGGCCGAAATAGCCAAGAGCTCCATCAACAAGGCCTTTTTTGCGAAGATCTTCCAGAAGGTATTCAACATTATAATCAGTAATGAAAATAGGCCTTCCTTTGTAGAAAATGGATTTGAAACCATTTTTAATCTCTGAAGGACTCAGAGGAGTAGTTTCCCATCGGTAGTTTTCATTCACCTTTTGGAATATGCTCAGAACAACATCTGGAGAAAGCGGAATCCTGGTTCTTGCAACTGGAGGAAAATCAGGAATATCAATTGCAAAGTAAACTGCTTCCTGCCTAGCAAAGAAGATACCCAAACCAACAATACCTCCAGTAAGAATCACAACAAGCCAGAATAATGGATTGTCAAAGATAGTTGACCTCTTGGTATGAGATATTGGAACTTCAATCACCAGGGAACCTGATGTAAATGTGAAGGTATGATTACCAAATGGCAAGTTTTGATCGCTTGTTCTGGAGCCCAGGTCTAGCTGGATGCTGTTTACATTGTTGAAATTATAGGTTCCATACTCGCCATCATCGACCTTTATTTCAACTTCTCCAAGAGTAGATGGATTGTCGTCCATAGTAATATCAAAGAGATAGACAGAGCTCTTATCTGGAGAAATTCCCTTGTATTCGATATCTATTCCAACAACCTTCATGTATGACTGTGCATATTTTTTGCTCTCATCATCTATAAGTTCAATGATGTATTCTCCTCGCTGGACATATACTGGAATATCAAAGAAGCTATCTGACTGTACATTTACATAGCCTTGAGGAAACATTTGCACCTGCGTGGCATTGATATCATTGATGATAAGGAACATGTCCGGAGATGCTGCAGTATCTTCCTTCAATGATGCAGTAACCCTGGTCCGCTCACCTGTGATGTTTGTTGGTACAACCTTGACGCCTTCTTTTATGAAAAGTTCATTGTCATCATTTTTCTCAAGGTATATATAGAGAGTCTCGATGATAGGATTGTTTGATAGAGTTGAGTTTCCAACAAAATCAACCTTGATAGTTCCTTTTGTAGCATCAAAAGGGTTGGTGAAGAAATATCTTGATCCATTATGATCTAGTGGGTCAGTAAATTCGTAAGTATTTGGTTCTTCGAGCTCAGTTGCCCATGGAATCTCATAAATTATTCTTGCAACGTCAGTAGCAGCAACTGCGCCATTGCTTCTCCATCCACCATCAAGAGTTTGTGGAAGGAAAACAAATGCCCCATTATTTTTCCTGACAACACTTACTGAACCGTATTTCAAAGTGCTTTTCCAGCCAACCGAAGATGAAACACGATACCTAGCATCGAACAGATTAAACCCATCAGAAGACTCGGGTTTCTCTGATTGATCAAAGGTAAATGGAAGCGATCTTACTTGGCTATCAGATAGGGAAACAACAAGGGAGCCATCAAGAACTTTGGTAAATGGCTGGCCCATATAGATGATAACAATACCCCTGTCAACAAGTTTATTGATTGTAATCAAACTGTCCATTCCAATAAGCTCTTTTGGGATAACGCCTGTTGGAACCAAAACCACAGCACCTTGAGGAAGGGTTTCAAGATCACTGATTGATATTTCATTTAGAATAACATTTCTCTTGGAAAGGTTTGACCTGAGTGTGCTGATGAAATCAGAATACGTGGTTGCTTCAATCTTTTTGCTATTTAGTATAAATATTTCCGAGGGAATGTGTTCCTGATAGGGAGTTAGGGTAATATTGTAAGTATCCAGATTCTCAGTATTATAATCAATAAAAGCTGCCCCGGTATATAGAGAATCACCGCTCTCGCCAGAGCTTAGAATTTCCCCTCCAAGAATAGTATTGAAGATTTCGGGTTTGTCGGTTTGAACGTTAAATGCATATGCTTCTGCTTGAAGAAGAGAACTGAAATACAAAAATCCTATCCCAAGAATAATAAGTGCAACAAGTAATGCAGCGCCGAGAATTGCAAAGTTAAATCCACCAGGAGGCCTTGAAGAGGACAATTGTTTCTTTTCAGCTTTTTTCTTATCTTTTTTTGGAGCAGTAAATGATTTGATTGCGTCTTTGATTTTTTCAATTGGAGGCCTCTCGATCATTTTGTAGTGGCCAGTATACTCATACTTGTGCTTGATATCGAAATGATATTCTTTTTTCTTTGCTCGAAGCTTTTTTAAGTCGACCATGGCTATCGTACCGCTCCCATATATCCTTCATTTACAAGATGGTTGAGACCTTCTTCCACTTTAGCCTCAGATACTTTGTAGACTTTAGAGAATTCAGAAATATTTATTGCTCCATTGTGTTCCATGATCCATTCTTGAAGTTTTGCCTTTAGTGCAGAATCTGAAAGTGCTGAGAGCCGATCTACTTCAAGCTTAAGTGAATCGTTTTCAGTTTTTAGATCATAGTTGCTAGTTGTAAGTGCCTGTGCCTGTTCGGTTAAACGATCAACTTTCTTCTTGTAATCATCAACATCTTTTTTCATAGAATCATAAGAAGTGAAAAGTTTTGTGTAGTCCATTGTAACGGATTTTGTTAGATCCTGAATCGCTGTTTCGATCAATTGGTATAGAGTCTTACTCTCAACATGATAAGATTGATCAATAAGTGAGAGGATATTAAGGAGATAGCGTATAACATCAACCCTTCTTTTTCTTGGGCTGATTTCGGGAGGTATGGTATACATTACCTCAACTTCATCTTTCCTGAGTTTAACAATTGAGAATAAATATGGATTTTTATCAATGTCTCTGCTCTCGACATAAATGACGTTGAGCAGTTCTTTTTCAGGTGCAATTTCCAGAAATGAAATTGAACCAAGTACTTTTGTCAGGTCAGTTAATTTGCCCTTCTTGAGATTTGCTTTAATCTTGAATCCATCAACCTGTGGAGGATGACGGGATTCTTCAGGTTGGAGACTGGTTTTCTGAGATTTTTCTTCAGTCTTTTTTTCTGGTAATGGAAGCGCCATTTATTTTTTCACCTTTTTTTCTTTTTAGTTTGATTTTTATTTGCAGGTTTTTTTGGTTTTGCTACTGCTTTTGGTTTTGTTGCTTTTGGTTTTGCAGCTGCATTTGGCTTTGTTGCTTTTGCAGGAGATGATGCTCCGATTAATTTTGGAGTATCTCCACTAAGACCAGGAGAATATTTGAAAAGTGGAAGAGAAAGAATAAAGCCACCAATTACAAATGCAGAGAGAATTGCCAATCCCTCAAATCTTCCTGTTGATACTATTGAATATAATACTGCGATAAATACAAGACCTGCTAGGACGGATGCAAAGAGCATGCTTTTTTCAAATGATTTTCTTCTTTTTGTATGTTCTTGGAGATAAGCTTCTGAAACAAAAAGTTCATTGTTCTGTGCAACTCCAAAAATTTTCTTAATTGCACGAATACCATGGATAATTCTGTCTTCCTTGATTGGTATTGCTTTCTCCCCTTCAACAGTCTTTTGTGTATAAATACAAATTTTCATTGCATCTACACCTCTATTACAACCTGGCTTATTTCACGCCCCACGCCGCCGCTCTTTTTGAGATCGACCTTACCAAATATGTTGATTATAGTAATATCATCAATTCCTGAATCTTTGAGGAATTCACTGATATTTCTTCTGGCAATTCCATCACGCTCAAGCGTAATTACAAATGAAACAACATCCATACGCTTGTTGGCCTTCTCGAAGCTCTTGGTGATCTGTTCGATCTTAGTGTCTGTTAATCCAAATTGCCTTAATTTTCTTCTGAATTCTTCCTTCAAAAACGATACATTTCTGGACACTTTAATATCCCTCTTTTGATTTGCTGATAGAACAGCAACTAAGTCAAGGAAGTACTCCTTGCTAGGCTCCTCACCTTCTACTTTTTGTAACAAGAATGTTGAAGGATACGGAGTTTGAGTCGTTAAAGACATGTTGACTGCAGCCTGCCCAACACCAAGCCTGCTGATTTCTTCTCGCATATAGTTACTGAAATTCAACGAACCCTGGAGATAGTCAAGGAATCGCTCGAATTTCACTTTGAGAATAAATGTGGTTCCGACATTACTGAATATTGCCTCGCTGATATCTGTTGGATTCTGCGATGCGATGATCATACCGAAATTATACTTACGACCTTCACGAACAATCATAACCGCATCAGAGTTTTCATCCTTTCCAATTTTCCATGCCTCGTCGAGAACAATTAAAAGACGAAGTCCTGATTGACGCGCTCCTTCCATTGCACCGGCAATTCTCATTTTTTCCTTGATAAACTGCAAAATAGTAAGCGCAGCAAGGGCCCTCATTGTTTCATCAGGAAGTCCTACAAGATCCAAATCAACTAAACCAGAAGTTACAATATCATCTAATTTGACAGTACTTTGCTGAGCAAAGAAATCTTCCCCGGATTTTGTGAATTGTTTAAGCCTATAAATAGCATTTTCAAGCTCTGCTGGGAATTCATAAGAACCCATTTGAGATTGTTCTGAGAGAACCCTTACAACATCCTTGAGAGTAGGTGGAGTGAGGGGATTTCCAAGCTCATCCTTCTGCTCACGTGAATCCATCCTGAATTTATTTTCAAGATATGTACGTTCGATTGCCTGCTCTGTGAGCCTTCTCTGCTCTGGGTATTGGTTAATATCAGTCAAAAGTTCCAGCGTACGCATAATCTGCTTGATACGATCATATGGCTTCATGCCACCAAGATCAAGAAGATTCAGGTAGGACCCACGACCAAGACCGATCACTTTTCCACCAGATTGTTTTACCCAGTCGCGATACTCTCCTGCCCAGTCAATAATAAGAGCATTTGAGTTCCAGGCAAATGCAGCTCTAAGAAGGAAGGTCTTGATGAAATATGATTTACCAGAACCAGAAATACCACAAACAGCTATGTGCGGATTTGCAACATTTTCATGAGTCCAGTAAAATGGAACATTGAAGATTTTGGTTCTTCCAATGTAAATGGAAGTAGTTGGATCTCCAAAAAGAAGCTCCATTGGAGGCTCTGGTGGATGTACCAGGATATTCCTCCTAGATATGGCGCTATTTGGAAGCTTTACTAGTTTTAGCGTACCGGCGATAGCCATGCTTAGATCACACTCTCCTCAAGCTCTTGGGGCGTTGTTGGGAAGAATCTCTCCCATTCAAAGCATTTGAGCATTTCGTCTCCTGCTAGGTTAACTACTTCAACATTAAGTGCATTTGCAAGAACTGTTCGAAGTTCATTTGCTTGTGATCTTGCTTTTGCTGATGCAGCTTCTTTGCTTATACCAACTGCAGTGGTTTGAGCGTATGCAACAATTCCCATTGGCTTAACACCTCTAATAAGACGAGTTAATTGCGCATCCCAGAGCGCACTCTCACGCTCAAGTTTATCAAGTCGCAGAACATCTGGAGCAGCTTTATCCCGCTCACGTGCAAGTTTAAGCTGTGATTCTGCTCTTTTTGTTTCGATCATTTTTCTTTTTTCACCAACATCCTCTACATAAAGCATGTAGGCGATTTTTGTAACATATTTTAGGTTAGAAATTGCCCTCTCGAAGAATTGGCTATAAGCAATATTTTCATCATTAGATTTTTCAGTAGCTGATTCAAAGATTTTAAGTCCTAAAAAAGCAGTTGCATAATAGACTCCACCGGCGTTTTTAACAACAACATCCTGAGCTGGAGGAACTTCATAGCCTGCTTCAGACATCATAATGATGTTTGTTCTTTGAGTTATCAAAGGCACCATAATGTACCCATATTTCCAAAAAATAACTCCAAACAGTGAACCAAATCCAGCAAAAAGTCCACCAATAACCGCACCGATTGGACCTCCAGCACCCATAAATGCCATCAGAGCGCCAAAAGCACCGACACCAATTGAAGCATAAATGTATTTTCTTGTTTCGAAACTAATCGCCATAGTCTAACCCTCATTAATAACGACAGTATGGTATTAAAATCAATCCTTTGTGGCATTTTCCACAATTTCTTCAGCATTTCCAATGTAAGTGGAATAATCAAATACTGTATCTGCTTCTTGCTGATCAAGCAGTTTTTTCTCGATAACAAGCTCTTTCAGGTGTGTTTTTGTTGAAAATGCTTCCTGAGCAGCTGTTCTGACAACTTCGTGTGCTTCCTGCCTCCCCATGCCTTTTTCAGTAAGGACTATCATCAGGCGCTCTGCCATAATTAGGCCATGGGTAAGTTCAAGATTTTTTTGTATGTTATCCTCTGAGAAGTCAAGCTTTCCAAGAATCTTGGTAAGTTCGAGAACCATATAATGAGTACAGATGAAACTCTCACCAAAGATGGCACGCTCATTTGCACTGTTGGTTAAATCCCTCTCATGCTCTAGTGCTATGTTTTCAATTGCAGTAAGCACATTTGCCCGAACAAGACGTGCAAGGGAGCAAAGACGTTCGCTCTTGTGAGGGTTTCTCTTGTGAGGCATTGTGGATGAGCCTACTTGTTTCTTACCAAAGCCTTCTGAGATTTCAAGTATTTCTGTTCTCTGTAGATTTCTTATCTCTTTTGCAACTTTTTCAATGGCAGCAGCAACTAAAGCAAGATCACAAATCACTTCTGCATGCCTGTCCCTTTGAATAACCTGATTTGTTATTAGAGCAGGCTCAAGACCAAGTTCGTCCATCACAAGAGCTTGAATTTCTGGACCTTGTCCTTTGAAAGTTGCCATTGTACCAACAGCACCGGACATTTTTCCAACTGCAATTCGAGCTCGGGCAGAGGAAAGACGATCAAGACTTCTCTTTATTTCCTGGTAGTAAAGTGCAAATTTCATCCCATATGTCATTGGAACAGCATGCTGACCATGAGTTCTTCCAATGCAAACTCTTCCCTTATTCTCCTTCGCAAGCTTCTTGAGAGAGTCTTTAAGTGTGATGAGGTCAGTTGTAAGAAGATCAATTGCTTCCATGAAGATCAATGCAGTTGCAGTATCCTCTATATCATAGCTCGTTGCACCTAGATGGATGTACTTTCCAGCATCTCCGGCCTGCTCAGTTAAAGCTTTGACCATTGCCATCAGATCATGATGGATTTCGGCTTCGATTTCAAGAACACGCTCAAAACTTACCTTTGATGCTGCTTCCTCGATTTTTGAAGGGGCATCTTCAGGGATATTCCCAAGTTTGGCGTGTGCTTTTGCAAGAGCCACTTCGACTGCCATCCACATTTGGATTTTTTTCTCATCTTCAAGGATGGAATTCATCTCTGTCTTGTATCTTTCTTCAAAAGGAGAAATAGCCATAAAATGTTATTGAATCCAAGAATTAAAAAAAGAGCAACATAACCATCAAAAATAGATACATTTAAATACTCGAAAAGTCATAATATGTAACAGACAAAAAAACGGTGACCAGCCGTAAAGAAAGAATAGAGTTAGAAGTATGAAAATCCATAACCAGTAACAGATGTTTCAAATAAAGGAGTGTCGAATATGGAAAAAATGAAAAACAATTTGCTTACAGGAAGTCCAGAGGCTATTGCAGCCGTAGCACAGTATATTTCAACTGAACGTCCAAAGAGTGAGATAAAAGAACTTATGGACTGTGCTATTGAGGCAATGGTCAGCCAGAGTGATGAAGGCACAGAAGGACTAAATGTAAAACTAAAATTATATCCACTATTTGACAGTTTGCTCAAAGCATACACAAAAATTCCAGGACATGAAGGAATTCCTGAAAAAATGAGTAGGGAAGAGCTTCAGGCTGTTGTAGAAAAGATCTGTGTTTATTCAACAGACGAAGTTGCACAGAACGCAAAACTTTATGATGATCTTACTGCTCTTGCAATAATCAGCCCAGAAGAGACAGTTGCAAAAGCAGATGAAAAATTACAGCGGATGTTTGCTGCACTTGGAGAAGGAGCATATGCTCAGACAATTTCTGTGGGAGCAGGAGTTGTAGACAGTACCGACGATAGAACAAGGGAAGTGGCAAAAAAATGCCTTATTAACGTAGCAGAATACGGAAACAGCAAAGCAAGGAGATTTGCTATTGAGGCCTTAGAGTTATTCCCAGCAGACATGATGGTTAGAAAGATAGTTGGAAAAATTGAACAAACTGATCCAGACCCAGTGCTCAGAAAAATTGCAGGAGCTGTAATGAAAGCCATTAGAGAAAATGATGAGATTGAAAGCGCAATTGCAGATGGAGAATTTCTCGTTGAAACACAATACCAGGATCCGACAATGCCGCAGAGAATGTATATTGAAGCTATTTTTGATGCAGTCGTAGAAATTTTAAGAGACCCAAAGCCTTCTGAGGCAAACACCAAAATAATGGTTCTTATGAAACAACTCACAACATTTGGAGTTGCAGCAGGGCCTATGGGAGAATTGATTGACAATCACGACCTTCTAAAGATCAGAAAGAATGTTGTTAATGCAATGGTACATGCACTTGTATTTGGAGATGAAAAAATCCAGAAGATGGCAGCTTCTGCAATTGAAAAAGTTTGTGCAAGAGAAGATGCAGTTGGCAGGAGCACATTGAAAATTCTGGATAGAGTTGCAACAAGACATAGAAATGATATCGGCGATATGAATGAAACCGGAGCAAGGATTAGAGTTCTAGTTGCAAAAATCCAAAAAAGTAAGTTCGGAAAAAGTCTTCCGCCACCATTACCGCCAAGGGCACGCATAGAACACAAGGCAAGGACACGCCAGCATGCTTAAAAGTAGTCTTGGATAAAGATTTACCATGGCAAAGAGCCGAATTCTGAAGAAGAACGATAAATCATACTTAGAGCTACCAGCAGAATTCAAAGACTGCGACGAAATTGAAATGGTCCAGGTAAAAGATGGAGAGTATTTCATTAGTGCAGCTTCAAAAAAAATTGATGAAATTGAGATAGTTGTACTAAAAAAACTTCTTTCAATTCGTTTTGAAAAAAGAGTACCAGAGCATGTCAATACAGTACTTACTGAAGTAGAAAAGCTTATTTTGAAAAAACTTGAGAAAAAAGGATTTGTATCTCTCTACAGAAGCAAAAAATATCCAAATGGGGTATATAACATCAAAAATGAGATTTATCCTCTAATCAGCGGCAGAGCGGCCGAGAAAGCTCCAGAGCCTGCAAAAGAACCAACAGGGATACTTGCAAATGGATTTTTGACACTAAAAGACAAAAACGAAGCATACAAATTATCTCAGAAATTAAATGCAGAGATGAAAATGGGCGAGGTAATTGGAGTAAAGGGTTTTGATGGAAGATTTTATGTTGTCACAAAGGAATATTTAGAAAAATCACAGAAAGCAATTGATTCGGTTTTAAAAGAAGAAAAAGACGTTGATTCAATTGCAAAAGAAACAAAAATGGATGTTGAAGGATGTAGTGCAGTACTAAGACTAATGGCTGAAAACGGAGATGTTTTGGAAAAAACAAAAGGACGTTTTGCTCCCGTATAAAAACTGGGGATTCAATTGATGATCAAAGACGAAATCCACGGAACAATCGAATTCAGTGATCTGGAAGAGAAAATAATTGACAGTAAGCTGTTTCAGAGACTAAGACGAATAAAACAAATGTCTGTAACGAATCTTGTATACCCTGGGGCAAATCACACCAGGTTTGAGCATTCTATTGGCACTGCTCATTTATCCTCATTAATTGCAAAAAGACTTGATTTTGATGAGGAAGAAATAAGGAAGATAAAACTCTATGGCCTTCTTCATGATATTGGGCACACTCCATTTTCACATGAAGGAGAGCATGTCCTTAGCAAGTATGTTGGAGATCACGAAAAGCTTGGAGAGAAAAAGATACTAAGTGGTGAGATTGCAGATATTTTATCTGAAAATTATGATCCAAAAGAAATATTGAAAATTGGAAAAACTCCAAAAGGAAATATCATTGAATCTGATATCGGCTCTGACAGAATGGACTATCTTGAGAGAGATGCTCAGAATACTGGAGTTGCATATGGAATAATTGATATGGATCGGATAATACATACTCTAATCATGGATGATGGAAAACTATGTATAGATAAAGGCGGACTTGGAGCAGCAGAATACCTCCTTGTTGCAAGGTTTATGATGTTCTCGACGGTTTATTTGCATAAGACGGTGAGGATTGCAACTGCCATGCTTTATGAAGCAATAGAAGGAGCAATAGAAGATGGAGTTTCTCCAGAAAAGCTGGCAGATATGGATGATGAGCTGGCAATGCACGCTATACGGGAAACAAAAGGTTCAGGGCATGTATACGGACTTGAAAACAGATTGCTTTACAAGGAAGTTTGCGCGCTGCAGATTAATGAAATGGAAAAGGCAAAAGATATAGAAGAGGAATTTCCTGAGGCCATTGTAGATTATCCAGGCAGTTTCTTCAAGCCAGTAGATTTCATGGTAAAAACAGATAACGGACTTGTGCCCATAACAAAAATGTCAAAACTGGTTCAATCACTGAAAAAAGCTGAAGAAGAAAGAATGCAGATATTAATTCTGGCAAAAGAAAGTGATGTAAAAAAAATCAAATCTAAGCTGGGGCAATAAAACTAGCTACGTGGACAATTATAACCAAGGCTATGATTACACCAATAATAAATTTTGGATCAAGCTCTGCACCATCGATCTTAATATCTGGAGATAAACCGACAATTCCAGCAGAACTCATGGGCATTGATACTTTATTTGAACTCATTATACTCTCTGTGTGCCGAATGGTATTAAAACTTTTGTCATTTCATTATGTTAATGAGCAACGTCGAAATACACATGAAGGTGAATCTAAAAAAAATGAAAGGACCAACGATAATTGTTGGACTGCCTGGAACCGGGCTTGTTGGCAGCGTCGCTGCATCACAAATTGTCGAAGCACTTCATATGGATTTTGGCGGATATATATCAAGTCCTGATTTTGCACCACTTGCGGCAATACATGATTACAAACCTATGCCAGCAGCTAGAATCCATTATTCTATGAAAAAGAATTTGATTGTTATAATCTCTGAGATGACGATACCAGTCTCTTCTTCATCAGATCTTGCTGATAAAATATTTGATTTTTCAAAAAATGTCGGCGCAAGTTCGATTATTTCAC
This sequence comes from Microcaldota archaeon, assembly GCA_018812625.1. GTDB lineage: Archaea > Micrarchaeota > Micrarchaeia > Anstonellales > Bilamarchaeaceae > Bilamarchaeum. The sequence goes on from JAHJDH010000029.1 coordinate 14,310, forward strand.
TAGGTGGAATCTCACTCAACGAAGAAAAAGGAGAAGTGTATATTGTTTCAAGTGACGAAAAGATAGTAAGGGATGCTGCAAAAAGAAAAATTGCCAAGCCAATAAAGGAAGGGGCAACAACCGGGGTTACCGGAATTTTGCTCACAAAAGGAACTCTTGAAAACTTCCCAATCAGCACAATTTTAGCAGAATCATCCGAAGAGTATTTAGATCCAAAAGCAGCAGCAACGGTAATACGGGTTTTTTCAAAAATAACAGGAGTTGTAATAAGTACGACCAGATTGGATAAAGAAGCAAGTCAGTTTTCCGAGGATATTAAGGAATCTGTCAGAAAGGCAAAAATATCCAAAAAAGGACCTTCAACTGAAGAAGGCGGAACTATGTATGGATGATTTATCTTTCATACAGTTCCAGAAGCTTGTCCGCTGCAGCCTCAAGAGAATCAACAAGATGAAGGTTATCGAATTTTTTGTATTTTCTCGACGATGCAAAGTAATTGCCGAGCGCTCCATAATTCTTAACAACAACCAAATCTTTTCCGGAAAGTAGAGTAAGAAGTGCTTCTGTTAGTGTACCGTCAGACCCGGAAAGTGCAAGCACAACATCTGCCCTCTCGATGATATGTTCTCGAAATTCCATTTTTGTCTCTCCTGCAAATTCAGTGTAATACTCTAGTGAAACGACCCCTTCCATATATTGAGGCTGAATGAAAGTTGCATCACCGCATCTCTCGTGAACATATTGAAGAAGTTTGCCAGGGTTTCCATTAGGAGTTCCTGCATAGAATGCAAAGCTTGATGAAAGAGCAGATTCCAGAAATTTGATTTCAGCATCAGTAAGATCAGCAGCTTTGCCAGATCCAATTACTGCAAGTGATTGCCGCTCTGGCTTTTCCTGGTAAGGTCTTGGAGATAAAAGAAGTTCTGGGTTTTCAGTGCCAAATGTTTCCCACCTTGCCTTTGCGTTTGCCCAGCCTTTTGATGCTAAAACCTTTTTGATTTCTTTTTGAGGGGCGGCTGCTTCTTCAGCAACAGTATCAAAGTCAAGTATAATTCCTCTTGGAACTTCCCTCAATGCAGATCGGATTTCGCGTGCACATTTGGATGGTGCTCCCTGAATCCGAGTATGTGAATTGGGAGTATAATCAACACCCAAAAGCAAAGGATCATCTTCGAATGATTCGTCTGGATTAAGTCCCCAATTTATGTTTAGATGGTGATTAAGTGTCTCTCCATCTTCGTTGCTTCCTACAACAGACCAGCCGGTATGGCCAATTCTTTGTGCATATCCACGATCATCAAAATAATTTTCAAGAGCCCTAATCTGCCTTCCGCTGTCAACAGTAGAATCAACAAACATCACATGTTTTCCATTGAAAGTGCCAAGGCGGATGAACTTTTCCAGCCCATCCTCATCAATCCTGCGGCTTCCCTGATCTACTTTCAGGAAACGAACAACAGAAAGACCAAGTGCTTCTTTCATAATAATGGCAGGAATTCTTCCTCCGCGATCGATACCCACAACTACAGCATCATCGAGAGTAACTCCGCATTTAGCTAAATGAGCATGCACTTGAGCATGAAGCTCTGAATATGGAATAGCTCGGACAATTCTCTGCAGCTCTCCGGAATTTTTGAGAATTTTGGTTGCTCTTTGATATTCTTCTTTTGAAATTTCTATAGAAATATCTTCTATATCAACATTAGTATCCCGCATCAGGGGGATTTTATAATAAGTAGATACATCGTGATGCTCTCTTGTAGTATATGCAAATCTAAAGACTTCATTTGCATCATCTGCTTTCATTAAGCGTTCTTGAAGAGGCAGGCTACTAAAGCCAGAAATTGATTTCGTTGGAAATTTGCATCTGTCCCTCGATCTTTTTTTCCATGCACTAACCATACTCCACGGAGTAAGGGGCAAGGTAATGCGATGTTGAATCTGATGATAAATACCCATGCTTAGTCCTAGAGACATCATATTATCATAGATATTATTGCCAGGATTAGTTTAAAAATAGACCTTATTTGACCATATCTAGCAACATACATAATAAAACTAAAATTTAAAAATAAAAAAAATTATTCCTGAACTCTGACTCTTTGTCCAAGTTCCTTATCTATCATAAACAGAGCCCCTGGAACGCCATCTGCCATTTCAAGCTTTGAAACGATATCTTCTGCAGAAGATTCCTCTTCAACCTGTTCTGTTACGAACCATTGCAGGAAGATTTCTGTTGCATTGTCCTTGTCAGATCTGGCAAGATTATAGAGATCGTTTATCATCCCGGTTACTTTCCTCTCATGGGAAAGTGAGGCCTTGAATACTTCAAGTGGTGATTTCCAGGAATTCTCTGGTTTTGCAATTTCAGCAAGATTTACTCCAGCTCCAATATCAAGAAGATAGGTTAGGATTTTGGTTCCATGGCCCCATTCTTCATGTGCCTGGATTCTCATCCAGTTTGCAAATCCGTTGAGATTATTCTGTTCAAAGTACACTGACATTGCAAGATAAAGATATGAGGAATAATATTCCGCATTTATCTGCTTGTTCAGAGCAGTTTCCATTGCTTTGGTTATTTTCATATTTTTCACCTAGCTTTTCCACAGTCCATGGATATTGCAGAATTCTCTAGCTTCGATTTTATCTGCAGAAATATTAAACTCTGCTTCTGGAGCATCTCCAGGCTGAAGGTATTTACGATACACCCTTCCATCTGCAATTACCTCGATCCATTCAATGTAATGCTTTTCTTCCATAGGGTGTGGAATTGATCCTACTTTGACCAAAACTCCTGTTTCTGTTTTCTCGATTACAGGAACATGTTTTTCAGTGGATGAATCCGCTGTCTGCTCAGCTAAAAGCTGCATAGGCTGCTCGCAGCAAACCAGTGTTCCGGCACCTCCTCTTAAAACTTCAGTCATCTGTCCACAAACATTACATTTGAAAACTTGTTTTTGTTCTGCCATATTTTTCACCTATATTTTACCAATTAAGTCTACTCCTGGCTTTAAAGTGTCTTTGCCAGGACTCCAGGCAGCAGGACAGACCTGCGCGGGATTTTCCCGAACAAACTTTGCTGCTTGTAATTTTCGAAGTGCTTCTTTTGCGCTTCTTCCAATACTATTATCATGCACTTCAAATGCCTTGAGCACTCCGTCCGGATCAACTATGAATGTTCCTCGAAGGGAAAGACCCTCGCTTGGAATATGAGTTCCAAATACCTTGCACATCTCATGTGTTGGATCTGCACCCATTGGATATTGAATCTTTTTTATCGCTGGAGAATTATCATGCCATGCTTTGTGCACAAATGCAGTATCAGTACTTATACTGATAATTTCTGCATCGGATTGTTTGAAAAGTTCATATGCATTTGCAAATTCCTCAAGTTCAGTTGGACAGACAAACGTAAAGTCAGCAGGATAGAAAACAAGAACTAACCATTTTCCCTTGTAGTCTGATAATTTGACTTTCTTTATATCTTCATTCTGAAAGATTTCAAATTCAAAATCTGGTATATTTTCTCCTATTTTTATCATAGAATTCACTGATATACTCTAAAATTGGTTCATTATTAAAACCTAATGGTTCATAATTCGAACATGGATGAAAAAGATGAAGTGATTCTAGAGGCCCTGATTGAAAACAGCAGAGTGCCACTCACCCGCATCGCATCGACGTTAAATATTAGTGAAACCGCAGTTCGAAAGAGAATTAAGAAGCTAGAGGGTAAGGGCATAATTAGAGCTTATACTATAATTGTAGATCCATTCTATTTAGGTTACGCTGGAGTTGCACTCGTCGGAGTAGATGCTGCTCCTGAGCGGATTGTTGCTGTTTTTGAAGAGATTAAGGGGCTTGCTGGAATCAGATATTCTGCTATGACTTCAGGAGATCATATGATGATGTTTGAAGTATGGTACAAAAGCTCTGAGAAACTGAATAAATTTATTTTAAATCTTGAAAAAATGGAAGGAGTAACAAGGGTTTGTCCTGCTATTTATGTGAAACGGGCCGAATAGCTTATTCTGAATTTTAATTACATATTTTTAAACATGTTGTAACACAATATACTTATGAACTGGCAGATGAATCCATCAAAGGCCAAAGTGAATGTTGCATATTCGCCGACCAGCTCAAACAGCATTATAGTCTCAAAAATAAGGCATCTTCCAATGCTTGATGGAATTGCTTTCACTCCACTTCCAGAAAAAGATCCAGAGAGAAGAGAAGCTCTTGTAAATATGACTAATCGAGAAAGAACCCTTTTCCTGTGGGGAGATGGACACCACCACGATGAAAGTTATCATTTTACTTCAAGACCACTTACAAGTAGAGTAAGAAGACTAAAGGTCAATTTAGATGCCCACAGCGACGAATATGTTTCAATGGATGATGGAGGAGATATAGACTTTGAAACACATAAACCCCTAAGAGGAAATCTAAAGTTCATGACATTTGCAAACCATATGAGCTGCACTGAAGCAGAAGGAGTTGAGATATTTACTACTGAGAAAATGAATGTGGGCGTATTGACTGAGATGGCCGATATATTTGTTCAGATAATAACAAACCGTGGAATAGTAAAATTCATGGATATTGCTTGTGCGAGGGCTCTTTCTTTTGATGGTGAAGTTGACCTTACCCTTGATCTGGATCTAGTTCGTGGAATGGCTGTAGAGCTGGAATTTATGCAAAAAAGGGATTCTGTTGGCTCTAAAGGAGTTCTTGAAGCACTTAAAATGATTATGCCCAGAGTTTCTGTTTTTGATATGGGCGGAATTGTTAGTCAGATTCCTGATTTTAATTTGATTGAAGGGGTTTTGCTCGGGAAACCTCCAAAAGAAGATGATGTTCAAAGATTTATTTTAGCTTCGGAAAACCCGGAGCTTGCTAGAGAAAACAAAGGAATGATTGATTTTGTAGGATCTTATGCTGCTATGACAATAGCAAACGCTATTCGAATTTTTTCAGAAACACGCGAATAATCGTCATAGTAAACAAGCCCACAGACGAAGTGAACCACTAATGGCAGTGATAGATAGGGGAGTGCAGGCGTTAGTACATACGGAAGGCGTTTATCTTTAAGAAAAAAGAAGTACAAAAATAAAAAATTAATCCGTTGGATGAACCACGTACCATTTCCCGTCGATACCCTGGCCGTTCGTATCGCCCGGTGCATCATCACCAGCATAGGTGTAGAGCGGCATGCCATTGTAGCTGACCTGGGTCGTGTTATCGGTTCTCATAGCCACACCAAACTCACCTGGAAATCCGCTCGGGATGGATATCGTATCCACAACAAGCAATGGTGGCCAGTTTATCTCGCAGCTATCGTAGCAGGTGCTTATGCCATCAGCATCAGGACTAAACGCGTACAACGTGTATCCAGTACCATCAACAAGAATCTCACCCAAGCTGCTATTGTCCGTCTTCACGGTATAGATTATCGCTCCGGTGCATCTCCAGTTTATCTCGGCAGTGCGGTTCTCATACACTACACAAGCAGGACTGCATCCGGGCCGAGTAATCTGAATCCCCAACCACCAGGTCTTAGAATTGTTATTATACACCGCATCAACGTCGGTAATGTTCCCAGCATCCATGCAGCTACTCGCCCTGGCGATGCCGAGGGCATCCGCAACAGTCATCCGGCATGGGATTTCCCATTCGCGTACGCACTTCTGCTGGTATTCGCACCATGAGTATCCAGCCGATCCCTTGCATCCATGAGTATCGGAATCATTCCCTACAATCTGCGGACACGGAGCGAATTCGCAGTTCGGCCCAGTTCTTCCAACCGCGCTTCCATCAGGGCATATCTTCGCCTCTTGTGTGCATGCAGTAGTATTATTCGCCGGAGGCGTTTGCTGCGTGCAGCCCAGAGTCAGAATAAGCATAATCGATAAAACAACTAATATGAGCTTCAGAAAATCACCATCTAAAGAATCCATATTAACATTTATAACTTGTCGATTGCGTGGAAATCATCATCCAAACGGCGGTCTTGTTTCTAAAAGCAGGCAGAATCCAGATGGAGCATTTTTCTCCACATTTATAAACAGTTAAAAATCACTTTCTAGCATAATAATCATATGTCGAAAGCGTTAAGGAGAAGCGTCAATACTATTGATTCCAAGTCCAGCGACATTTCCGTGAAAGAACCGCTTGAATCTCTATCCATTAAGACAAGGACAGGATGCAGGAGGAAGGATTCGAACCTTCGAAGGCACTAAGCCACAGGATATCTTGGAACAGAAAGGAACATCAAAACTTCGAGAAAACCTCAGGAAGTTTGATGGAACTTTATCCTAGGAAAAACATAAGGAAAGTTCCCTTAAGTCCTGCGCATTTGACCAGACTTTGCTACTCCTGCATATGTAAATACGATAGCCCTGAAGAAGAACTCCGGGACCAAATAGCTACCTAACTGTAAAGGAAAACAAATAAATTCTAATCGCAGAAATGCATATGCGAAAGGTGAATATTATGGCAACTGAAACAAAAAAGAAAACAACAAAGAAAAAGACTGCAAAACCAAAGACCAGCAAGGCAAAAAGCTCAAAGACAAAGAGCAAAGCTAAAACAACAAAAGGATGCAAAAGTTGCTGTGGATAAATCTACAGCACTTTTACTTTTTTTCCATCATAAAAAACTGTTTCTTCAAACCTCATTCCATACTGCTTTAGATAAAACGCAGGCTCAATTGCAAGAACAGTACCCGCAAGAGAATCTTTTGATTTTGATCTCAGGTTTGGAAGCTCATGAACATCCAAACCAACTCCATGTCCAATCGAATGGATAAGTTTTGGAAAACCGAATTTCTCAAGTTTTTTCTCTGAAAGCTTTGCAAGAGCCCCTCCTGTTTTAAGATTTGGAATTTCATCGATAATAGAGTAAAACAGATTTTGCAGATTTTCATACTGCTCTTTTTTCTTTTTGTTCCCATCGAGGATAAAACAGCGTGTCAGGTCAGAGCAATAATGTTTGTACTTAACACCATAATCAATCATAACAAGATTTCCGATTTTTTTCTTCCTTGCTTTGTAGTGTGGAAATGAAGTAGAAGAATCAGCTGCAACAATAGGATCGAATGCCAATTCAAGGCCCATTTCAATTGTCAGTATTTTGAGCTGCTTTTCAAGATCAAGCTCGCTCTTGGCTTTTTTGAAATCAAGGGATTCGAATATTTCACGAGTGAAGCATGCTGCTTTTTTGATTGATGCAACTTCAGAAGGAGTCTTTTTTGCCCTTTCTCGAAAGAGCTTGAGAGAAACATCAACTGGATTGCAAAGAACTTCCAAACGAGATAAAAGTGCAGCAGAAATAGAAGAAAAATCCATCTGCACCTTCTTCCGATAGATATATTTGGAGAGCTCTTTTATCGGATCTTTATAAACAATAATTTTGCCTTTGAATTGCGATCTTGCAAGAGCTTCATTCATCTTTGGAACAAATAATATCTTTTGATCTTTAATTAGAAGAAAAGAATGGTCAATGTCGACTTTTGAATAATAGTAGAAGTTTGGATTAAATTCCTCACCGCGATACAAAAGCAACATGAACTTGATAAGTAGACAATGCTATAAAGAATTTCGGTGTGTGCAGGAAAAAAAGAAAAGGAGTTTAAAAAACAGCTGAGTATTGGATTTTATGAAAATTTTACCAATAATTATCCTTATTGCACTCTTCTTGACATTTGGGTGTATGGGAACTGAAACGAATCAAAGTGGATATAGCAAAGCAGCAATTGCTCCAGCGCCATATGATATGGAAGATTCTGCATCTTATGAAGGAGAATATGTAACAAAAGAAAGCTATATCAGAGTTAAAGTGAATGGTCAGTTAGACGATCAATTTGAAAAATTAAAGGACCAACTCAGTTCTGATGGTGCAAAAGTTAGTGATATCAATTACAATGAATATGGAGATCAGATACAATATAGTGTAACGATCAAAGTTCTGCCAAGTAAATTTGATAGCACAATTGATAGGATCAAAGAATATGGAGAAGTGAAAGATCTCTCGATATCTCTTGAGGATGTAACAAAACAGTATACTGATCTTGATACTAGAATATCAAACAAAGAAAATGAATTAACCAGGTTGAATCAACTCTATAATAAAAGTGAAACAGTCAGTGAAATTATTGAGGTGGAAAGAGAACTGACACGGGTTGAAACAGAATTGGAAATGCTCAAATGGCAAAAACAAGATTTAGAATCTAGAATTAGCAGATCAACAATCAGGTTAACTCTTTATGAAGATAAACCAGCAACTCAGAGCTTGATCTTGAGTCTTGAGAACTTGGCAGTTATGTTCTTTGGTGCTATTGCAGCTGCTATAACTATTATTGTCATCGGGGTTGGATTTTTGATTCCGGTTGCTATTGTAATTGGACTTTTGGTCTTGCTATACAAAGCAATCAGACATCGAAAACCTTCTGCTTCCCGGAATCAACCTCGATAGTTAATTTTGCAGGCGTTTTTGAAAGAGGATAGGTAAAATCCACTGCCTGTCCTTTTCTTATTCTTTTTCGCTCGAACTTGATGTTATCCCCAGGGAACTTGGCTTCCACTGTAACCTTATAGAGATTTCTGTTAGCAACCACAGTCAAAGTAGTGTTGTTCTCAAAATTCTTTTTTCTGTAGTTAAATGGCCTGTTTCTTAGGATAACGAATACTAGTGCTAGTATAAATAGTAGAACAAACCCTCCAATACAACCCAATACTAGGGTAGTTTCGTCGCTCATATGAATCCCAAGCTTGATCGAGATTTAACTACGACTACCTTTATTTTAAAGGGTCGCAATCTCTTTCGCAAAAGAGTATCATTAGTTGCAACAATTGCATTGTGCTCTCTTGCATATTCCACTATCCAATCATCCACATATTGATCACTTTTAATTACTTCAATCGGATTTGACTCCAGAATTTTTTTTGCAAGACGTGCTGCAATGCCGTTTTTGCTTTTAGATTTGCCAAGATTCTCAAGCTCAACAATTGTCCGAGATGAAATGACAAATTTATGACTGACCTCTAGAAGATAATCCAGTTCTTTGATTACATTGATTTTGAACTGAAATGGCACTAAAAGAAAATTAGTGTCAAGAATTACGATTCTAGGAGCCATACACAAGCTACAGCCGAAGTTACATAAAAACTTTTCGTCTAAAAAAGCAAGATTAGGGAAGTTGTGGGAAACTATGTGAAGAAGGGAATATTTATAAAGAGTTGCCCTCAAAAATAGATTATTAACAATTATGGAGAGGGTGATGTAAAAAATGTCAGAACCAGCAAAAGTAAAAGAAAATAGTGATGTTAGAAAGGAAGGAAAAGAGGGCGCAGAAGGAAATGTCCCAAAGAAAAGAACTGTATTTAGCAGGATGAAAGTATTGGTTGCCAGTTTGGCAGTCGCAACAACTTTTGGCCTTGCAACAGAAGCATGCAGTGGCAGTGATGAGAACCCACCACCTCTTCCAGTAGATGGAAGCGTAGTTGATGGTGGAGACCTTGATGCTGATACAGACACTGATGCTGATACCGATTCAGGTACAGATACTGACTCTGGACCAGATGTTGATTCAGGCATAGTTGATGGTGGAGAAACCGACAGCGGTCCAGATGTTGATGGTGGAGACACTGACAGCGGAACTGTAGTTTGTGATCCATCTGAAGATTCTGTAGGTAGCGAAACACTCTTACCAGGAGAATCAGTAATAGTCGGTGGATATGAAGTTACTTACAACGGACAATCAAGCAACGGTGCAGACATAACTGTTAGTTGTGGAGGCACAGTAGTTGACAGCAATGTTGATTGTCATATGTATCAGGTTACAGAAATTCCAGATACTGGCAACAGCATGCAAGTAGAAGTTGAGGTTCACTCGGCTGGAAATGTTAGTGGTAGAATTTCAGTGGAAGTAGTAAGTACAGCAGAATAGATTAGGATTTAATTCCTAATACTTCTTTTGTTTTTTCCATATCTTTTTCTACAGGTCTTATTGCAACTTCAGTAAAATCTTGTTTTCGACTAACGATATAGAGGCTCTCAAGATTAATGCCGCGATTAGCAAGTTTACGGGTTATCTTTGCAAGCTCACCAGGACGATTGATCATTTTGAAAATAATAGTATCTGCTTGTTCAACTTCGATATCAGAAAGCCTTGACAGTGCTTTCAGAGTAGTTGTAACATCACCAGTGATTATCCTAAAGACAGCTTTTCCAGAAGCGCCATATGCTGAGATAGCTTCGATATTTACGCCAGTAGAACCAAGAGCCTCTGAGACTTGTGCCAAAGATCCAACATCATTTTTTGCCATTACTATGATTTCTTTCATAACAATCATCCAACAGATAATAAACTCCTCAAAATTAATTAAAGGTTTCTATGGATAGATGAAGTATGGTTACAAAAGATCAAATAATGGAAAAACTAACCCAAGTGCTTGACCCAGAACTTGGAATAAACATAGTAGACATGGGTCTTATTTACGAAATTGAAATTAAAAAGAAAAAATCAAATGAAAAATTACAAAAAGTATTTATCAAAATGACATTTACAACTCCTGCATGTCCATTGATTAATGAAATATTGCGGGAGGTACAAGAAAAATTAGACGAATTCGAAGAACTGGACATTGAGGTCAATGTTGTATTTGAACCTCTTTGGTCACCAGAGCGAATGAGTGAAAAAGCAAAAATTAAATTGGGAATTATATGAAAATTAAATTTTTTGGAGGCGCACAGGAAGTGGGCCGAGTGAGCATATTGCTCGAGGAAGAAAAGAATAATCTTATGCTTGATTGTGGAATAAAACTTGGAGAAAAAACAGAATATCCAGTAATTGATGATGATACTCTAAAGAGAGTCGAAAATATTACAATTTCACATGCACATTTGGATCATTGCGGATATTTACCGCATGTTTATTCAAAAAAGTTCAAGCCAAAAATATTTCTAACAAAGCCAACACGCGATTTGATGGGAATTTTATTGTCAGATTATTGCAGAATAAAAGGAACAAAAGAAAGAACAGGATTTACATCTAAAGATGTTAATAATGTCCTGCGAGATGCACGCATCACAGAATATGATGAGCTGTTTAATGCCGGATTCAAAACCAGGTTTTATCAAGCTGGACATATACTGGGAAGTGCAATAACATCTGTTGAAAGACCTGAGGGAAGACTTGTTTTTAGCGGAGATATCTGCATGAGAAAAACAAGAGTTCTGGACAGCTGTGAAAAAAACTTGAGTGCAAAAACGCTTATTGTTGAGAGTACTTATGGTGCAAAAGAAGATGTTCTGCCAAGCCATAAAGACAGCTATCAAAAAATGATCAAAGTCATCAATGAAACGCTTGATAAGGGCGGACATGTGATAATACCAAGTTTTGCAGTTGGAAGAGCTCAGGAGGTACTGCTTGCACTTGATGACTATATGAGATCAGGCGCACTTCGGCCAACCAAGATATTTATTGAAGGTATGATCGGAAAGGCAATGAAAATATATCGCCATAATGCAATATACGCAAATGATGATATCAAAAGAAGGATATTGATGAGCGAAGATGACCCTTTCAAAAGTCCAAATTTCAATAGATCAAGATCAAAAACAAGGGAAGACGTACTAAAAGAACCTTCAATTATTGTCACAACTTCTGGAATGCTCAGTGGAGGGCCAGTACTGTTTTATCTCGAAAAACTTGCAGGAAACCCTAAAAATACAATTATTTTTGTTGGATATCAGGCAGAGGGAACCTCTGGACGCAAAGTTCTTGAAGGAGGGAAAAAAATCAGAATTGGAGATAATGAGGTAGAGCTCAAATTAAGAGTTGAAAGTGTGAAACTTTCAGGCCATGCTGATTTTAACGAACTTTTACAGTTTATCAAATCATTCAAAGGACTTGAAAAAGTGTTCATAATGCATGGAGACAAACCAGACCTGAAAGAATACCTTGAGAAGGACTACGAAGTGATAATTCCAAAACTGCTTGAAGAATATCATATATAGAATCATTCTATTGAAAGACGTTTGATTTGAGAAAGCTCTCTTAATTTCAAAAGCGCAGGCCCAGGCAATCTTTTTTCTATTATTATAGTAAGCTTTGGATTCGGATAGATATCCGGATCATCACTTACAATTTGTCTAATGCTGATATTAGCATCTGAAATTATAGTTGTAACTGCACTTACGATACCTATTGCATGAGGCTCTGCCTCAAGCTCTAAAACTTCAAATCCAAGGCTTTTTGCAACTCCACGAATATAAGAAGTTGGCGCTAGAGACTCGAAAATACTAAAAAGCTCTGGGATTTCGGCTATCATCTGCGAGGTTTCAAGTACTACTCTGCGATCAATTTTGAGAGCTCTTGCAATCTTTACAGGACTAACCTCAACAGCCCCAGAGTAGATGAAACCTGCCTTATCAACTCGCATCCCCTGACGAAGCAAGAGATCAGCTACTTTACTGCGCATAGGATAACGAAGAAACGCATCTTCCAGAATTGGATACATAATGTACATATTTGTACAGAAAAGCTTTAAATATATCATTAATGCTAAAAACAGTAGGTGACATGATGATTACTAAAAAGCTAAAACTAAATCTGAATCCGTACCAAATGTATTCTCTAATAAATAGAAAATACAGTCATTCATTCTTACTTGAATCCATGGAAGGCGATGAAAAGCTTGCCAGGTTTTCATTCATAGGATTTGACCCGGTCAAAAGGATATCTGCAGATGGAAAAACAATAATCATTGATGGCTCAAGAGAAGAAACAGATGATCCAATTAGAGCTCTTGCAAATAATATTCCAAAGCGAGAAATGGAAATGGAGGGTTTTGTTGGCGGTGCAGTTGGATATTTTTCTCATGATTATGTCCACAGAATTGAAAACATACCAGAAAATGATAAACAGAGCTCAAATTTTCCAGACTTTGAATTTGGAATATTTGATGATTGCATAGTATATGATCATCGAGATAGAAGTGTGAGATATATATCTCATGGAAAGGATAGGTCAGTTGAGATTTTGGATCTTGCTAAGCAGGACGTGTTTCTTGGGCCTTTTGATACGGGAGCGCCAAAAACAAACATGGACGAAGAAACATACAAAAATGCTGTTATTTTGGCAAAAGAAAAAATCTCAAATGGAGAGATATTTCAAGTAGTTTTATCACGCAGATATGAATTCCCATATGAGGGGGATCTTCTTCGTTTTTACAATATACTCAAGCAGACAAATCCTTCTCCATATATGTACTATTTGAACTTTGGAGAGCGAAAGATAATTGGCGCGAGTCCTGAGAATCTGGTGCGAGTTGAAGGAAAAACAATTGAAAGCTCAGCTACTTTAGCTGGAACTATGCCAAGAGGCAAAACTCCTGAAGAAGACAGGATTCTGGAAGAAAAACTAAAAAATGATGAAAAAGAAAAGGCAGAGCATTTGATGCTTGTTGATCTGACTCGAAATGATGTTGGAAAAGTTTGTGAGTTTAATTCCATAAAAGTAGCTGACCTGATGAAGGTGCATAAGTACAGCCATGTTCAGCATCTTGGTTCTCTCATTAGTGGGCAGCTGAAAGAGGGAAAAGATTGCTTTGATGCATTTAATGCATTATTTCCAGCAGGAACGTTAAGCGGAGCACCAAAGGTTCGTGCAATGGAGATTATTGAAGAACTTGAAATAGGTAAGAGAGGGCCTTATGGCGGTGCTGTCGGCTATTTCTCATTCAATGGCAATTGCGATTTTGCAATTGCAATAAGAACATTATTTGCACACAGGCAAAATGCATATGTGCAAGCAGGAGCAGGAATAGTATATGATTCAGTTCCTGAAAAGGAGTTTCAGGAAACAGAAAACAAAATGAGGGCGATTATGAATGCTCTGGGGGTGCACTCATGATACTGATTATTGACAATTACGATTCATTCACCTACAACTTATACCAGTACTTTGGAGACCTTGGGCAGGAAGTAATAGTTCGTAGAAATGATAAAATTGGTCTTGAAGGGATAAGAGAGCTTGGTCCAGAAAGGATTGTCTTGTCTCCAGGACCTGGACATCCTGAAAATAAGAGAGATTTTGGAGTGTGCAGAGACATCCTTGAAGCAAACATATCAATGCCGATTCTTGGAGTCTGTCTTGGGCATCAGGGAATCATAATGCACTATGGAGGCTCTATTGAAAAAAGCGAAAAACCAATGCATGGAAAAACAAGTTTGATAGAGCACAATGGATGTGGCATATTCAAGAATGTTGAAAATCCTCTTCGGGTTATGAGATATCATTCGCTTATTGGAGAAAACATACCAGAATGCCTTGAGGTTACTGCAAGAAGCCATGATGACAATGTGGTTATGGGAATAGCGCACAAAAAACTCCAAATTTTCGGAGTGCAGTTTCATCCTGAGAGCATAATGAGCGAGCATGGGAAAACAATTCTCGAAAATTTCATCAGGTGCTGATTATGGAACTGCTCGATAAGTTAATTGCAAAAAAAGATTTGAGTGAAGATGAGGCGAGCGAAGTAGTAGCTTCGCTAATTAAGCAGGAAATCAGCCCAGTAAAGGCTACTGCCATACTTGTGGCACTTAGAATGAAAGGAGAGAGCGAAGAAGAGATTACTGGTTTTGCAAAGGAAATGCGCAAAAGTGCAGTTTCGATTAAACCAAATATTAGCAACCTGGTTGACACATGCGGAACTGGAGGGGATTCGAGCAGAACAATAAATGTTTCAACAATTGCAGCAATAATTGCAGCTGGAGCCGGAGTTCCAATTGCAAAGCATGGGAACAGATCAGTTTCAAGCAAAAGCGGATCTTTTGATGTTCTTGAAAAACTAGGAGTGCATATTCTTGAGCCAGAAGCAGTTGCACGATCTATTGAAGAGCTTGGAATTGGATTCATGTTTGCACCGCTTTTTCACCCGTCGATGAAAAACATCATGCCAATTAGAAAAGAGCTTGGAGTCAGATCAATATTCAACATGTTAGGGCCTTTGACTAATCCTGCAAGCGCTCCAAATCAGCTCATTGGAGTTTATGATCCGGCTCTTACTGAAAAGTTTGCAGGAGTACTGAAAAATCTTGGAACAAAACATGCTCTTATTGTACATAGTGAAGGAATGGATGAGCTTGGACTTGGAATTAGCAAGGTTTCGGAATTAAAGAATGGAAAAATTGAAAATTATGAGATAGATGCTAATGAATTTAATATTAGAAAAAGACCAATTCCAACTGTAGCAAGTGCAGAGGAAAGTGCCCAGTTTGCATTGCAGGTATTAAATGGAGAAAAAGGAGCTGCGAGAGATGTTTGCACTCTTAATGCCGGAGCAGCAATCTATGTCGGAGGCCTTTGTAAGACAATTGCAGAAGGGCTTGAACTGGCAGCGCATACAATTGATGATAATTCGGCAATGGAAAAGCTTGAACAAGTAAAGAGGTTTGGGGGTTGAGCTTATGGACATATTAGATAAATTTATTGAGAATGCAAAGGCAAGTATTGACGATGGATATTACAGAAACATCCAAAATGCAGAAGTAAAGCACATTTCACTTCGGAAAAAAATTGAATCGCAGAACTTTACATTGATTACTGAGATAAAACATGCATCACCAGCAGGAGAATACGAATTCAAGAATATTGATGTTGAAAAGACTGCTGGTTCATTTGCTAAATGCGGATCTGATGCAATTTCTGTTGTTGTTGAGCCAAAAATATTCAAGGGAAATATTTCAAATATTAAAATAGCTAAAAGAGCAGGATTGCCAGTACTCTTCAAGGATTTTGTATTTACTTTCGAGCAAATAGAAGCAGCTCGAGATGCAGGCGCTGATTGTATTTTGCTGGTTGTAAAGGTAACTGAACGACTGGGCGTAGATCTTGATAAACTAATTGATAAAGCACATAACGAAGGCCTGGAGGTGCTACTTGAGAGCTATGATGAGCTTGAGATGAAACGCGCCTTGAACACAAAGGCAGACATACTTGGAATCAATAATAGGGAGCTTACAACACTAAAAGTGGATACCAACCGCACTAAGGAAATCATGTCAGCAGTTGGAGAAATAGATAGGCCACTGATCAGTGAAAGTGGAATAAAAACTGCACAAGACATCAAATTTATCATGGATAGTGGAGCACAAGGGGCTTTGGTTGGAACTGCCATATGGAAAGCAGATGATTTGGAATCCAAGATAAGAGAACTAAAAGGTGCAGGATTATGAAAAGATATTTTGGAAAATATGGGGGGCAGTTTGTTCCAGAAACATTAGTTCCAGCACTAGCGCATCTTGAAGAAGAGTATTGTAAGATTAAAGATGACAAATCTTTCCAGGAAAATTTGAGCAATCTCCTCTTCGACTACTGCGGAAGGCCAACGCCATTATACCTGGCAAAAAGATTGAGCAAAAAACTTGGAGTAGGAAGAATATATCTGAAGAGAGAAGATCTTCTTCATACTGGAGCACATAAGATCAACAATGCAATAGGACAAAGTTTGCTTGCAAAAAAAATGGGGAAAAAAAGGATAATTGCAGAAACAGGTGCAGGACAGCACGGAGTTGCAACTGCAACAGCAGCTGCGCTTTTGGGACTTGAATGCGAGATATATATGGGCAGTACTGATGCAAAGAGGCAGGAGCTCAATGTATTCAAAATGAATCTTCTTGGAACTAAAGTGAATATTGTTGAGAGTGGCTCAAAAACATTGAAAGATGCAATTAATGAGGCACTTCGTGATTATACTGCAAACTTCAAAGACACTCATTACCTGATAGGCTCTGCACTAGGCCCTCACCCCTACCCGACCATTGTGCGGGATTTCCAGTCAGTAATTGGAATCGAAGCAAAAAAACAGATTCTAGAAAAAGAAGGAAAGCTGCCAGATTGCCTTGTTGCATGTGTGGGCGGAGGCAGCAATGCCATTGGCCTGTTTTCTGCATTTTTGGATGAACCGGTTGAAATGATTGGAGTTGAAGCAGGAGGAAATGGAAAACAGCATGCAGAGAGGCTGACAGGAAAGGCAAGAGAAGGGGTGCTTCATGGAATGAAGAGTTATTTCCTTCAGGATGAAAATGGACAAATACAAAATACTTATTCTGTTTCAGCAGGTCTTGATTATGCAGGCGTGGGACCAGAACATTCAAACCTCAAGGAAATGGAACGTGCAAAGTACGTATCGGTTAATGATCAGGAAGCTCTCAGTGCATTCAAAACACTTTCACAATACGAGGGAATAACGCCAGCTCTTGAAAGCGCTCATGCAGTTGGATATGTGATGAAAATGGAAAAAGCAGAAGATAAAACAATTATTATCAACCTCTCTGGACGAGGGGATAAAGATGCACCACAGGTAATGGAGTTGTTAAAATGAGAGAACTGAAAAAACCTGCATTAATGCCATATGTTTGCTGTGGGGACCCGAATGTTCAGTTTACAAAAAAACTAATCAAGGCAATGGTCGCAAATGGTGCTGATGCAATAGAGCTTGGGATCCCATTTTCTGACCCCATGGCAGATGGAAAAACAATACAAGAGGCAATAACCAGGGCTTTGAAAGGAGGAATGACACCTGGCAAAGCACTTGAGATGCTAAAAGAACTGAGAAAAGAGGGAGTGGAAGTTCCGATCTTTATTATGACATATTACAATATTCCATTTTCCAGCGGAATTGCAAATTTCACTAAATTGGCAAAGGAAGCTGGAGCAGACGGATTCATCATACCAGATCTACCCATAGAAGAATCAGACGAACTTAGAAGTGCATGTGATGAACATGATCTGGTTTTAGTGCAGTTTATTACGCCTGGCTGTTCGAGTGAGAGATTGGAAAAAATTGTCAAAAATGCAAAGGGATTCCTGTATGCAGTATCTGTTCTTGGCATAACTGGAGCTCGGGATGGGATATCAGAGGATGCGATTGAACTTATCAAACGAACAAAGAAAATAACTGAACTGCCAGTTGTAATTGGTTTTGGGATTTCAAATGAGGCTCAAGCATCACAATACGTAAAAGCAGGAGCAGACGGAGTTATTATAGGAAGCAAGATAGCAAAAATATACTCCAATGAAAACAGCGTTGAAGAGGTTGCAAGATTCTGTTCAGCAGTAAAGGAAAAACTTCAGAAGAGCAAATGATGGATGTAACACTGGTTTAAAAATATTTATGTGGTAATTTATTGTAGAAAAATGAATAATGTGGTAATGATGATCAACACTGTTGAAGCAAACAACTGGAACTATTTCTTCGGCTTCTACAGCTTTAGCTTTGATTATTAGAAAAACCGCAAAGCTTTTTTTCTTCTTGTGGGTTTTCTGATGCAAAACATATTAGTAATATTAATGGAAAGGTGTTATGGATGAAAAATTTGAAATTGGCTGCCATCTCTGGCAGTAGAAGAACAACCGTTCGGGTTGGAAACGTTAAAGTAGGCTCAGGATTTACTGTAATTGCTGGACCTTGCGGGGTAGAGAGCGAGGCTCAAACACTCGAAACAGCACATGCAGTAAAGGCAGCTGGAGCAGATATGCTTCGAGGAGGAGCATTCAAACCACGAACTTCGCCATATGCTTTCCAGGGACTTGGACTTCAGGGACTCAAAATACTTGACAAGGCAAAAGAAGAAACAGGATTGCCCATTGTAACTGAGGTCATTGATCCACGGGATGTTTCATGGGTATGCGAATATGCAGATGTACTCCAGATCGGAGCAAGAAACATGCAAAACTTCTCACTGCTTCGTGAGGTCGGAAAATCAAACAAGGCAGTTCTTCTGAAAAGAGGTATGCACTCTACGATCGAGGAATGGCTAAATTGCGCAGAGTATATACTAAACGAAGGAAACCCAGATGTAATACTCTGTGAAAGAGGAATCAGGACTTTTGAGAAATACACTAGAAATACTCTTGATATCAGTGCGGTTCCAGCAGTAAAAGAACTCACACATCTTCCAATTATTACAGATCCAACTCATGCAACTGGAAGACTTAGCTTGATTCCATCAATGAGCCTTGCTTCAATTGCAGCAGGAGCTGATGGAATGATTGTTGAAGTGCATAGAAACCCAGCAGAAGCTCTTAGTGACAAAGACCAGGCCATGACTCCGCCCATGTTCATGGAATTGATGGCTAAAGTCAGAAAACTTGAGAAGATAATGAAAGCTGAGGGACTTAGATGAAAATGAATATTGGAAACTGTGAGGTGCTTCTTGATTACCCAATTGCAAATCTGGAAAAATTAATTGGGGAGAAAAGAGCGGTAATCATCACAGATTCCAATGTACGAAAATATCACGAAAACAAATTCCCAAAGGCTCCTGTAATAGAAATTGGCCAGGGTGAAGAGATAAAAACTCTGAAAACTCTTGAGCAAATTTATGAAAAAATGCTCAATCTTGAGCTTGATAGAGCATCTGTAGTAATTGGAATCGGAGGCGGAATTGTCTGTGATATTGCAGGGTTTGTAGCATCAACATATTGCAGAGGCATGAAACTGATACTCGTTCCAACAACTCTCCTTGCTCAGGTAGATGCAGGAATTGGTGGAAAGAACGGAGTAAATTTCAAAGGATACAAGAATATTATTGGAACCTTCAGGCAGCCTGATGCGGTTCTGGTTGATACAAGCTTGCTTGAAACTCTTGATCTGGAGGAGATGAAATGCGGATATGCAGAAGTAGTAAAACATGCTGCAATTGCAGATGAAAAGGCATTTGAAAATTTAGAGAATTGTGATGATTTGTTTTCAGTTTCCAATTTGAAGGACATTGTTCCGAAGTGTGCTGCTGTAAAAGTCAATGTTGTTATTGCAGATGAACATGAACATGGAGAGAGGATGAAGCTTAATTTTGGACATACAATAGGCCATGCAGTGGAAAAAATCCTAAAGCTTCCACATGGACAAGCAGTTGCAATTGGAATGGTTGCTGAGGGAAAAATTGCAGTTCAAAGGGGACTGTTAGGTGAAAAGGAAATGTCAAGACTTGAAAATTTGCTTGAAAAAATAGGACTTGGAACAAAGGCAAAGATGGATGCAAAGGAAGTTGTTGATGCTATTCGCCACGATAAAAAAAGAAGAGATGAAAGCCTGAAGATGCCGCTACTTTGTGGGATTGGGAATGCAAAAATTGTCGAAGTTTCTCTAGAGGAGATGGAGAGGGTCATTAATGATTTGTACTAGCATTGCAGAGGAAGGACTAGAAGCTTGTTTGAAGGCCCTAGACTCATTAGAATTTGCAGAGGTTAGACTTGACAAGACAAAATTAAGTGAAAAAGAAGTAGTGCAGATATTTTCAACTTCAAAAAAACTAATTGCCACTTATAGAGAAGGAGATGAACAAGAGATACGAGAGAAAACATTGATGCTGGCAATAGATTCTGGAGCTTCAATGGTTGATATTGAATTGGAATCAACAGAAGAATATAGAAAAAAGATAATTGCAAAGGCCAGGGAAAAGAACTGTGAAGTAATAATTTCATACCATAATTATGAACAAACGCCATCAAGAAATGAGCTTGAAAAAATAATCGAACAATGTTTTGAGAAGGGAGCAGATATTGCAAAAATTGCGTGTAAAGTAAATTCTGAGAAAGATAATGCAAGGCTTCTTGGGCTTCTTGACTGTGAGAAGAAACTGGTAGTTATTGGAATGGGAAGGCTTGGCAGAGTGACCCGTATTTTAGGCCCTCTTCTTGGAAGTAAATTTACATTTGCATCAGCTGGTACTGGAAAGGAAACTGCAGAAGGGCAATTGAGCAAAAAGGAAATGGAAGAAATTCTGGAGGTTTTGAAAAATGACTGAAGAGCCGGCAGAATTGTTTGCAGTAATTGGAAAACCAGTTCTCCACAGCAAAAGCCCTCAGATGCACAATGCAGCAATCAAAGAATTGGGATTGCATGCCCATTATATTAGACTGGCAGCAGACAGTCCAAAAGAGGCACTGGAAACGGCAAGATTAGCTGGAATTACTGGAATGAGCATCACAGCACCATTCAAGAACATAATTGGGTATGTCGACGAAGTAGACCCAATTGCAGAAAAAATCAAGGCAGTAAACACAGTAGTGATAACGCCTGAGAAAACAATTGGATATAATACAGATGCACATGGAGTTGCTCATTCGATCATTGCAAAAGGAGTAGAGATTAAAGGAAAAAAAGTAGTCGTGCTTGGGGCAGGAGGAGCTTCCAAAGCAGCAATAGTTGCAATGATTGAGCACGGAGCAAAAGTTACTGTCGCAAACAGAACAGTTGAAAAGGCAAAAGAATTAGCACAAGAATTTGGCATCTCTTATTCATCACTAGATCCAGAAGAACTGAAGAAAGCTCTTGAGAAGTGCAGTATTATCATCGGATGTCTTAGCACCGGAGAGAGAGTAGTTCCAAAAGATTTGCTAAAGCCAGAAATGGCAATTTTTGATGCATATTATTCGGTTGAATCTTATCTAGTAAAAGATGGAAAAGAAGCTGGATGCAAAATGATTGATGCAGGAGACTGGTTGGTTTACCAGGGACTGGTTGCATTTGAACTATTTACAGGGAAAAAAGCACCTGAGAAGACAATGAGGGATGCTGTAAACAGTGCACAGTTAAGCCAAGGACAAAGAAACATTTCACTTGTTGGATTTATGGGAAGTGGAAAGGATACAATAGCAAAGGAGATTTCTGGCAAAACTGAACAGGTAATTTTTGACATTGATAGAGAGATTGAGAATATCGCAGGTAAACCAATCAAGGAGATTTTTGAAACAGATGGAGAGGAGGAATTCCGTATTCTTGAGAGCAGAGTTTTATCGGATATAAAAAATCAGAAAAATATAATTGTTAATTGTGGCGGAGGAGTAATAATGAGAAAGAAAAATCGAAAGCTCCTCAAAGAAAATTCTCTTGTAGTCTGGCTATGGGCAAGTCCAAAAACGATTCTGGAGAGAGTACCAAAAGATGGATCTCGCCCGCTGCTAGAAGTAGAGAACCCAATACGGATTATTGAAAAGCTTCTTGGAACAAGAAAATGCCAATATGCAGAAGTATCAGACATGATGATTAACACGGATGGAAAAAGTCCAAAAGAAATCTCAGAGAGGATAATCTATGAAATCAATAAAACCTTCAAAAATTAATGGTAGAATTCTTGCTCCGCCTTCAAAGAGCATGATGCAGCGTGCCTTGATTGCAGCAATGCTTGCAGAAGATGAATCAGTAATTACTAATCCAAGTTTTTGTAGTGATTCAGAAGCTACCATCGGAGTAATTGGAACTCTTGGAGCAAAAGTTGAATATAATGAGAAAAAGATTACTATCCAGGGGGGAGGAATGCCGCTTGGAGATATACTTGATTGCGGAGAATCCGGAACGTGTTTGAGGATTATTTCGATAATAGCAGGACTCTATGATAATGAGATAACTGTAACAGGACACGGCTCTTTGAAAAGCAGGCCCATGCATATGATTGAAGAGGTATTATTTGAAGCTGGAGTTGTATGCAAAACAGCTGATGGTAAGCTGCCTCTGACAATAAAGGGACCTATGATTGGGGGCGAAATGGAAGTTGATGGATCAGAAAGTTCGCAGCATATTAGTGGACTTTTAATGGCACTTCCCCTGTGCACTGAAGACTCAAAACTGAATGTGAAAAATCTCAAGAGCAAGCCGTATGTGAAGATGACTATTGAGCTTCTTAGAGACTTTGGCGTTCGGATCAATGCAGATAATAATCTTGAGAAAATTGAAATCAAAGGAAAGCAAAGGTACAAGTCAAGAAGATATAATATCGAAGGAGATTGGTCGGGAGTATCATTTTTGCTAGTTGCAGGAGCAATTGCAGGTGAAGCGAGAATACGCGGACTAAACATGAAATCATCTCAGGCAGACATTGCAATATTGAAAGCTTTGAAAAAAGCTGGTGCTATAGTTCGAGAAAACCAGGATTCGGCAATTGTTGAGAAAAATGAACTTATTGCATTTGAATTTGACGCAACAGACTGTCCTGATCTCTTTCCCCCACTTGCAGTACTTGCATGTAATTGTAAGGGAAAAAGTATAATCACTGGAACAGAAAGACTCAAGCACAAAGAAAGCGACAGGGCAGCTGTTCTGGTTGAAGAGTTATCTGCTATCGGGGCAAATATTAAAGTTGAAGGAAATCAAATGATAATAGAGGGAAATAAATTGAAAGGAGGAACAATCAATTCACATAACGATCATCGAATTGCTATGGCAGGAGCAATTGCAGCTTTAACATGCAAAGGCCAAGTTGAGATTACAGATGAAGAATGCATATCAAAATCATATCCAAAATTCTTTGATGATTTGGAGAATATGAAGGTGAGAGAATGAATATTTTTGGAAAGATGTTTAGAGTAAGTATTTACGGAGAATCTCACGGCAAGGAAGTTGGAATAGTAATTGACGGATGCCCAAGTGGACAGAAGATATCAGACAACGATTTCAAAGTAGATCTTGATCGAAGAAAAAGCGGCGCACTTGGAACAACTACAAGAAAAGAACCAGATATTCCGATTATCAAAAGCGGCATATGGAATGGAATGAGTACAGGTTCTCCAATTTGCATAGCATTCGAGAACAAAGATGTAAAATCCAAAGATTATTCTAGTATTAAAGATACCCCAAGACCAGGACATGCAGATTTTGTAGCTTTTCAAAAAAGCAATGGATTTAATGATTACCGAGGTGGGGGACATTTTTCCGGCAGACTTACTGCTCCTCTTGTCGCAGCTGGAGTAATTGCAAAAAAGATCATTGGAAAAATAAAAGTTGAGGCAAAACTAATTGAAGTCTCTGGATCTGATGATTTTGAAAAGGAAATAAGCAAAGCAGTCAAAGATGAAGATTCAGTAGGTGGAATTATAGAATGCAGAATAAGCAATGTTCCAGTAGGGCTTGGAGAACCATTCTTTGATTCAATTGAATCAGAATTATCTCATGCAATATTTTCGATTCCTGGAATCAAGGGAATTGAATTCGGAGCAGGTTTTGATGGGACAAAAATAAGAGGAAGCGTTTTCAACGACGAAATAATTGATGATAGTGGAAAAACAGATACAAATAATTCTGGTGGAATAAACGGCGGGATCACAAATGGAAATGAGATTGTATTTAGAGTAGCTGTAAGGCCAACTGCCAGCATAAAAAAACCACTTAGAACAATAGATTTGCAAAGTGGAAAAATGAAAAAAATAAGTACTGAGGGAAGGCATGATGCATGTATTGCAGTTCGAGTGCCAGTTGTGGTAGAAGCTACTGCTGCGATTGTACTAGCAGATATGATAATTAGAAAAAATTCGAGGTGAAATGAATGAGACTTGAAAAATTGAGAAAGGAAATAGATGGGATTGATGCTGAGCTGATTAAACTTCTGAATAAGAGAATGGAAACAACTTTAATGACAAAAAATTTCAAAACAGAAACTCAAGATCCAAAAAGAGAGGAAGAGGTACTTGAAAAAATTCAGAAATATTCAGGGGGAATTCTTAGTAAGGAGTTTACAAATGAGCTTTACAGTAAGATCATAAGTGAATCAAAGGAACTTCAGAAGAAAAAACTGAAACTGATAGGGTTTCAGGGAGAGCATGGAGCATATAGTGAAATTGCAGTAAAAAACTATGATCCAAAAGCAGTATCAATTCCGCACAAATCATTCTCGGATGTATTTGAGGGAGTAGCAAGTGGGGAACTTGATCTTGGGATTGTACCAGTTGAAAATTCTCTTGCTGGGCTTGTATCTTCAGTAAATGATCTACTGACAAGAACAGACCTTCATGTAATTGGAGAAATAAGAGTGCCAATTCACCATTGCCTGCTGGCATATCCAGGAACGGAATATAGAGACCTCAAAGTAACGATTTCGCATCCTCAGGCACTTGCACAATGCAGAGGATTCATTTCAAGAAACAAACTGGAAGCAAGAGAGCATTATGATACAGCAGGTTCTGCAATGGCTGTTGCAAGAGATAAGCCAGCAGCA